>CABUIX010000005.1 GCA_902491795.1 uncultured Bacteroidales bacterium
TCCGGCAAGGATCCTTCGAAAGTGGACCGTTCGGCCGCATATGCGGCACGCCACATCGCAAAGAACCTTGTTGCCGCAGGAGTTGCCGATGAATGTCTGGTACAGGTCGCATATGCAATCGGAGTGGCACAGCCTGTGAGCATCTTCGTCAACACTTACGGAACGGCAAGAATCGCCGGCCACAAAGGAGAGGATGCTGACTCGCTCATAGCTTCGCGCATTCCGCAGATGTTCGACCTCAGGCCTGCCGCAATCATCTCGAGATTCGGCCTCAAGAACCCCATCTATGAACCGTGTGCCGCATACGGCCACATGGGACGCACTCCCTACGTGAAGGACGGGATGCAGTTCTTCGGCTGGGAGCTTCTTGATTCAGTCGACAGGATAAAGGAAGAATTCAAGCTGTAGTCAGAAAGATGAAGATTCCGGCAATCATTGCAGCCGGGGCATCGCTTGCCCTGGCATTTTCCTGCAGCAGCCGGCTGCCTGCATCTTGGACTGACGGCGAGAAGGCCATAATAAACGGACGTTCACCCGCAAGGGTGCTGACCGTGGAGGACAGTCTTGACCTCAAAATCCTGAGAAACAGCAGCATCGCCCTTGAGGATGCAGATCTTATGTCCGACGAATACGCCGGACTGGCCGCACTGCTTGTCGCAACGGTTACAGATCCGTCACAGGACGGCGTGGGAATTGCCGCCCCTCAAATCGGGATCAGCCGCAGAATCGTTGCCGTGCAAAGATTCGACAAGGAGGGAGAACCGTTTGAAGTCTACCCAAACATACGCATAGTCGCGACTCGCGGCGAGAAGGAGCCGGGGCCCGAAGGCTGCCTTTCCGTCCCTAGATACCGCGGCACAGTCGAGCGCTGGCAGGAAATTGACATATGCTACAGCAAGGCAGGCGGTCCGGAAGCGAGAGAGGACGGAACGCAGCCTGAAGTGCGGGATACCACGGAGACAGTAAAGGGCTACACTGCCGTGATTTTCCAGCACGAGTGCGACCACCTCGACGGTGTATTGTATGTCGACAAGGCCATAACATTGAGCAAGGACATTTGAAAAAACTCAGTATCTTTGGCAGACCATGGCAAAGGAAAAACAGCACAGAGTACAGATAAACAACAAAAAGGCCTCGTTTGAATACGAGTTTCTCGAGCAATACGATGCCGGGATAGTGCTTGTGGGCACTGAAATCAAGTCGCTGCGGGCAGGAAAGGCCTCGCTGCAGGATGCCTATTGCTATTTTTCCGGAGGAGAGCTTTACCTGAGGGGCATGAACATCGCCACCTATTTCTGGGCCTCGGCATGGAGCAGCCACGAGCCGATGAGGGACCGCAAACTTCTTCTCACCAAACGGGAACTGCGCCACCTTGCCCAGGCCATCAAGACAAAGGGGCTCACGATAGTCGCCACCAGAGTCTACATTTCCGACAACGGCTACGCCAAAGTGCACATTGCGCTTGCAAAGGGAAAGAAGGAATTCGACAAGCGCGCGAGCATCAAGGAAAAGGACATAAGGCGCGAAATGGAGCGCGAATAGAGGGACCTGCGATGCCTGCCAGAAAATCCATACCTGCGGAACTTCCGTCTCCTGAGCACATTGACACCGAAAAGCTTCGGGAGAGGCTGGCGTCTGGAGAAGTTGATCTCGTGGTCGTGCTAGGACCCACAGCGTCCGGCAAGACCCGCTACGCCGTGCAGCTCGCAAGGGAACTCGGAGGTGCCGAGATAATTTCGGCAGATTCGCGGCAGGTCTACCGCGGCATGGACATAGGCACAGGCAAGGACCTATGCGAATACGGCGATGTTCCCTATCACCTGATAGACATTCTCCCTGCCGGCAGCCAGTACAACGTATTCGAGTTCCAGAAAGACTTCATGAAAGCATACGCGGACATACGTGAACGCGGATCTGTCCCAATACTCTGCGGCGGCACAGGCATGTACATAAGTGCCGTCACGTCGGGTTATGACTTCCGGAACAGGACAGCCCTCAGCAGTGCAAAGCCGGTCCTGGCCCGTGAGGGTCTGCCCTCGAAACCGTTCTTCATCGGCACACTCGTGTCACGGGAAGTCCGGAATGCCAGGATCGACAAAAGACTTGACGTCCGGCTAGGCGAAGGGATGATCGGAGAAATCCGAGGACTGCTTGACAGCGGCATACCTGCACAGACGCTGATTTCATACGGCCTTGAGTACAAATTCGTTACCCTGTACCTGACGAGGCAGCTTTCGTACGAAGAAATGAGGGACAAGCTGGCCACGGCCATACACCAGTTCGCAAAAAGGCAGATGACATGGTTCCGCGGCATGGAGCGCAGCGGAATAAATATCCACTGGACAGAAGTCCGCTGACGCGAATTCCGCGAACGCAGGAATCACGGCAAATCAAGCACAAACCTGTAGGCGCAACTTTCGGGATACGTGCTTGCTGCCCACATGCTGCCTCCCGACACGTCGATGGAATTCACGTTCCTGTCCAGCACATAGTGTCTGACCGGGTTGCCGTCCCAGTCGTAGACTATCAGGTCCACACATTCATTTGAAGGCAGCACATCATCTTTTATCTTGTGTCCGGAATAAAGGACGTAGACATACCTGTCATCGGCATCAATGCCGCTGAATGCCGTTCTGAAATCTTCCGTGACCTTTCCTGAAACCATCCCCGAAGGCTCATTGGAGTATCGCCTGTATTCAGTAAGGATTCCCGATTCCACCTTCGAGAACGACAGTGACGGCGAATCCATGTTGGCCACACAGACCCGTGTGCCGGCAATGTCTGACGCATATGCCGAATTTATCATTCTTGAGATCATATAGTCTCCTTTCAATGAATAGGCCTTGAGTCTCAAGGCCTCAACTTCAGATATTATGTTGCCTCTTTTGTCATAGAATGAATACCATACGCCGTCGTCCGCCAGATTCCCCGAAACGAAACCGCCCTCCCCGCAACTTGTCAGAAAAACAGGCTTGGACGGGCCGTCCGCAAACACTCCGACCGTGTCGACAGAGATGTCAGGAATACCGGTATCTCCTGAAATGTCCCCGGTTGCGGCGTCCAGGCGCACATTGATGCAGGTGGCATCGTAAAGATCATAGAAGACTGCACCGTCCCGGTATCCGTGGAGACTGCATCCGCTCAATATTTCCCCGGGGCCGCGCCCTCTCCGGAAGGCGAAGACATGCTCGCCTGTCTCAGGATTGAGGAACAGAAGATTGTATTCTCCTCTTGCAGCCGAGAGGACCAGCCACCCGTTGTCAAGAGCGACTATGCCCCTCGCCTGAAACAAATCGAAGTTGTCGACATTTATCGAATCGGCCGCCTCAAGTCTTTCCGCTTCAAGCCCCAATGTCCTGAGGTAGGCATCTCCTGCATCGGTACACGAAACGGCCATTGCCATCATTTCCATGACAATGGCTGTCATGAGATGTCTCGGTTTCATGCTCTTATATGCTCAAGGCCTCAATGTTGGCTTCAAGAAGGCTGGAATCCTGGCTGTCCTGAATTTTGTGGCTTGCAGAAATCGTTACAGCAGCTGCGGCTGCCAGCACGCAGACGGCAACAAATAATTTCTTTTTCATAATTACGGTCATTTTAAGTTATACTGAATGTCGTTTCTGCAAAAATAAAGATAAAGGTGAACGAGCACCTGAATTTTCGATTTTTTTCGACTGGTATCCCCTCCCGCAGAGGAATACGGGCATATCTGCCCTGAAAGGTCCCGAACTGCTACTTCTTGAGTTTCTGGCGTCTGGTCTCCGCAGTATCCCTGCCGAACAGCATCCGCGGGCCCTCAACCGAACGCCAGTAATCGGAATCAAAATCCTCAGGGTCACGCGGCGCCACAAAAGGGCCGTCGTGGTCAAGGCGGAAGGCCAGGTAGTTGATCGGATACCCCTGGTCAAGGAACATCTGTTCATAGAAGGTCTTGACCTCCCTGACCTCAGGTGCAATTCCCTCAGAATTCAAGTCACCATAAAGGTTGTCGGTACATGCAAGTATCTCAAGGCCGTTCACCTTGCAGACCGAAAGAGTGTAACTGAAAAGGAAGCGGGAATCTGTCTTCAGGTGGATTACCCCTCCCTTGCGCAGGAAAGACCTGTACCTCTCGAGAAAGACAGGCGAACTCAGGCGCGAATTCTCGCTGCGGAACTGCGGATCCGAAAACGTGAGCCATATCTCGGAAACTTCTCCGGGAGCAAAAAAAGCCGAGATGAACTCTATCCGTGTACGAAGGAAGGCCACGTTCGGAAGCTTGTTCTGCGTGGCATATTTGGCGCCTTTCCAGAGCCTTGCCCCCTTGATGTCCACGCCGACATAATTGCGCGAAGGATTGCGCAATGCAAGGTCAATCGTATACTCTCCCTTGCCGCATCCGAGCTCCAGAACCAGTCCGCCGTCTGCCGGAGCAGCAGAATTTACGAACATGCGGCCGTTCCAATGCCCCTTGATGTCATTGTCGCGCAGATTGGCATAACCGTCTGCAAGCAGTTCTCTGGACGAGGGCTGAAGCAGACAGGAAAACGTTTCGTTTTCGGCAAATTTTCTCAGTTTATCGTGTCCCATGATGCTCTTCGCAAATTACCCCCAAACCGCAGAAATTCTCGTCAACCCCCAGAGGACGGACGCTGAGCTGCCATTTGCCGGTCTCCGAGGGGACGACCCCGCTCCTGTACAGTTCCTTCTCTCCGTCAGCATCGACCGATTTCATATATACCCTCTCCGAAAAGCGTTTCCCGGAAGGAGCGAGCCACTGCACATTGAGGGGAAGGCTTGCAAGCGGTTCATTGACCGTACGGCTGTAAAACCATATGTCATAAGACGCAAGGGAATCGGGAAGATCAAGTTCGAAGATATACACCCCGTCCAGTGAACGGTCACTTCGCACGAAGGTTTCCGTGGAAAGCGGCCTCGAACATCCGTATGCGCAAAAGGCGGCTATTCCTGCCGCAAGCAGCAAGAATCCCTTATTTATCTCCATTCTTGGCAACGGTCGCCTTGTTTTGGTTTCCATTTGATGAATTCTGACGGCGCGAGCGGCCTCCTTTCCTCCCCTGCGGTTTCTTCTTGCGTTTCGGGTTGTCAAAACGGCTGATGC
This sequence comes from uncultured Bacteroidales bacterium, assembly GCA_902491795.1. Taxonomy (GTDB): domain Bacteria; phylum Bacteroidota; class Bacteroidia; order Bacteroidales; family UBA932; genus Cryptobacteroides. The sequence continues at coordinate 5,102 of CABUIX010000005.1, forward strand.
TGTCGTCACCGACGGCCGATACAAACTCGGGAGCTCTCCGTACAGGCTCCGGTCTCAGGGATTCGGCCTTCTCCCCGTTGCGGTTCATCTCAACTATGTCACGCACCTCGTCGGCACTCAGCGGATAGAGATTGGAGTCGGACGATTTCTCGTATGAGAAGTACATGGTTACCTTGAGTATGTCTGTCTTGCGAAGATAAGCCAGTCCGTCCTCCAGCTCCAGGGGCCCGTTCAGTTTCGGAATACGGGAAAGAGCATCGAGATACACGGGCACCTCATAATTCAGGCAGCACTTGAGTTTCCCGCACTGCCCCGCAAGCTTCAGCGGATTCAGAGACAAATCCCGGCAGCGGGCCGCCGACGTCGATATGCTCTGGAACGAGGATATGTAGTTGGAGCAGCAAAGTTCCCTGCCGCAGACCCCTATTCCGCCTATCAGTCCGGCCTCCTGCCGGGCACCTATCTGGCGCATCTCAATCCTGATCCGGAATTCCTCCGCATAGGCCTTGATCAGCTGACGGAAATCCACCCTGCCGTCGGAGATATAATAGAAAATGGCTTTCGAGCCGTCGCCCTGAAACTCAACGTCTCCTATCTTCATGTCCAGACCCATCATTGCAGCAATCTTGCGGGCCCGGATCATGGTCTCCTGCTCCCTGGCAATAGCCTCCTGCCACTTCTCAATGTCGCTCTGGCGAGCCTTGCGATAGATTTTCTTGAAGGTAGCCGTTTCCGGATCAACTCCCCTGCATTTCATCTGCCTTCCGACAGCCGGGCCCTCCAGCGTCACGATGCCGAGGTCAAGCCCGGTGACCGCCTCCACCATGACGAGATCGCCTATCCTTATATTCTGCGAAGAATCATTGACATAAAAGCCCTTTCGGGTATTCTTGAAACGGACTTCAAAAAGATTCGGATAGCTTCCGTCATGCGCATCCTTAAGCCAATCCCTTGTCCCCATCTTGCAGCATCCGGCCCTGTAGGAGCACTCGGTGTCGCCGGTGTGTTCGTCGTGGGTCACGACACAGCCTCTGAAACAATCGTATTGAATTGATTCTCTGCTCATAACAATTTATATAATCTGTCGACCATATCCGTTACGGCAAGCTTAAGATTAACATTCCTGTCAACCAGCAGCATGGTCCTGTCCAAAACCGACAAGGCCCTGCGCGGAAAGACAGGGGCGAAGGCACCTGCATAGCGGACTATGCGTTCATCAATTTGTTCGGGAGACAATGTCCCTGAAACATCCTTCGCATCATAAGGCCCGTCAAATTTTCGCAGACCTTGCTGTGCCAGAAAGATATGGCGTAAATTTTCGGCCGCATACCTGCAGAAAGCCTTCAGGCTCTCGCGGGACGGGAGCGCAGCCAACTTCTCCCCCGCTTCCAGGCAAGATAACAAATTCTTCGATACGAGCGCATCCGCAAGTTCGAAAAAAAGTTCCGGAGCCTCAAAATCAACGGACACACCATAACCGCTGTCCGGAAACACCCTGATATGCTGGCATCTCGACGAGATGGTAGGCAGGAGCTTGTCCGGCCTATGGGAAATCAGCAGGAACTGGGTAAGTTGCGGAGGCTCCTCAATCAGCTTCAGCAACTTGTTTGCCGCCTCCCCGTTCATCTTCTCGGGAAGATAAATAATCACCGAACGGTAACCTCCCTCCAGTGCAGCAAGTGACAGATCATCAAGCAGACGTTTGGAGTCAGCAACAGAGATCAGAGTGTTCTTGCCGTCCGTCCTGAGTGCGGCATTAAGGTCAGACTCGCGAAAACAGGGATTAGCCGTTGCGAGATTCCTGAATTCCTGGACAAAGAACGAAGAAGGCTTTGACGCGGAAGCCGGGAACACGAAATGCAGGTCAGGATGAATGAGTTTCGATATCTTGTTGCACGAAGCGCATTTGCCGCAGGAATCTCCGTCTATACTATTACGGCAATAAAGGTACTGCAGGAAGGCCATGCTCAACGGAAAAGCCCCGCCTCCGTCTTCTTCGTGAAACAATATCGCATGAGGAATGCGCCCGGAGTCCACCATCTCCGACAGCACCCGCCTCAATTCGTCATTCCCATGCAAGTCGGCAAACCTCATACCTGTCTGAAAGCATTGAAATGCGCTATGTCGACCAAATACTGCTTTGCCGGCGAATCCGGAAAGGGCTCAAGAGCTTCGCAGGCCGCCTTGATGTGTTCTTCAAGCCGTGAAGCCGCATACTCGACACCTCCGTTGCTGATGACGAAAGAATGTATCTCCCCGCAATACTCCGGATGCTCGCGCACGGCCTTGATTTTTTCCCTTATGGCCGCGCCACGCTCTTCGCCGGCCTCAAGCATTGCCCCAAGCAGAGGGAGCGTAATCTTCCGCTCGCGAATATCCATCCCGACAGGCTTCCCGAGTTTCGAATCACCTGCATAGTCCAATATGTCATCCTTTATCTGGAAAGCCATTCCGAAACAGTCCGCAAATACACCGGCAGCCTCAAAACACTGATCAGTCGCTTCCACCGATACCGCTGCAGCCTTGCCGGCAGCCTCGAAAAGCGAGGCGGTCTTATTATGGATAATGCGATAATACGCGTGCTCGTCCGTATCTGCAGATGATGCCTTTTCAAGTTGGAGCATCTCACCTTCAGCCAAGTCAGTAAGCGTTTTGGAAAAGAACTTGGCGACTCTGTCCCTGGTATTCGCAGACATAACAAGATCAACGGCCCTGGACAGCCAGAAGTCGCCTATAAGCACGGCCGACGACGGTCCAAGCAAAGCCGAAACGGACGGATTGCCTCTCCTCTTTGGGCTCTCGTCAGCGACGTCATCATGCATAAGTGTTGCGTTGTGGAGCAACTCACATGCTGCAGCATAGCGCAGGGAGTCTTCGTTGGGCTTTCCCAATGCTCTGGCTACGAGCATACAGATGATGGGGCGCAAATGTTTGCCGGACGAAGCCAGAATGCCTTCGTTGATTGAGCGCAGAAGATTGACGTCTGTGGAAAGGCCCGATTTCATCATGTCCTCAAACCTTTCCCAGTCTTTGCCAAGAAAGCTGATTATTTCACTGGTGATCACAGCAGCGCCTCCACATCCTCAAAAGTCTCGGGAAAAGCCAGAAGTTCCAAAGCATTCTCCGGAAGCATTCCGCTCTGCACAAAAAGATCCAGCTGGCTCTTCAAGGGCTCATAGAAGCCATCCATGTTGAATGCCGCCACCTTTCCCTTGTAGATTCCCATCTTGGCCAGGCAATATGTTTCCGCAAGTTCATCGAGCGTGCCTATTCCTCCAGGCAAGGCTATCGCCAGGCTCGTCCCCTCCCGCATCAGTTCCTTACGCTGAGACATGGTGTCCGTCCAGATGCATGAAGTCAGGGAAGGATGTTCCAGACCCTTCATGAACCGGGGAATTACTCCAATGACACCGGCACCGCACTTTGCAGCCTCATCGCACACATGGTTCATGAGTCCCTTGACAGTGCCTCCGGAAACGATGTCATATCCTGCCAAACAAGCTGCACGGACAATTTTCCGTGCAGCCTGAATGTACTTTTGGTCAAGATCCTGTGACGAACAAAAAATTACAGCTTTCCTAGTCGCCATATATCATCAGAAGAGGAATGCCACCGAAGCGGCGACGCCGCTGCATTTACTGGTAAGCACAGTGTTGGAAATGTTCTTGAATGTCATGCCGTAAACGTCGCCAAGATTCCAGAAATACTTGACGGAGACCTGCAGATGCCTGAAAAGTTCCACTCCCGCACCCAGACCTATACCGTATTCAAGCCTGTTCTTCACATATTCCCAATTGTCATTGAAATCGGTAACCCAGTTGCCTTCAACCTTGTTTGACACTGCATAACCGACGAAGGGCTCAGCGAAACCATACACACGGGCAAGACTGCCTATTCCAAAGCCTACCTGCACCTGTACCGGGATTTCGATGAATCCAGTCTTGAAATTAACGTCAAAAGACTCAAGATTGTCGGCAGCAGCCCCTATGCTGGTACCCTTGACATTGTACAGCAAGGCCGGCTGAATAGCCAAAAGATTTCCGATGCCAAGCTTGTATGTCACGCCCACATGGTACTGACTGATGCTCTTGGCATTTGCGACAGCACTTTCAAGATTGCCGGAAGAAGAAGTGAGACCACCCATGATGCCGAACTGGGCATTTGCCGAAATGGCGGCAAACAGGGCGGCAATGGCAATAATAGCTTTTTTCATGACTTTTTAAATTAATTTGGTTAACCTTGCGGCAATATCCTGCTTTGACACGACACCCACGGTTCTGTCCACAAGTTCTCCGTTCTTGAAATAGAGCAGAGTCGGAATGTTGCGGATACCGTACTTTACAGAGATGTCTTCGCAGTCGTCAACGTTGCATTTGGCAACGACAGCACGACCCTCAAATTCTTCTGCAATTTCCTCGACCACAGGACTCAACACCCTGCACGGGCCGCACCATGTTGCCCAAAAATCTATCAAGACAGGCTGCCCTGAGCCCAAAATCTCACCAATGTTCGAATCGTTTACAACTTTTGCCATAATTATCTCAATTAAAAAAATATCCGCCGGGTCCACAAGGGCTCGGCGGATACAAAGTTAACAAATTAATAATAAAATTCAACATTCCAGACAAACGCCCGCAACCCGAGATCAGGGGCAGCCTCGTCCTTGGCCTTCAGGGCAGCAAGCACCGGTGCCACTTTTTCGTCAGGCATCACCGCGAGCACTCCCTGGTTGAGTTCCGGCCAGGCATGACTTCCGAGCCGCGGCTGGCCATTGAAATGACCTCGCCCCTCAATGTCCTGCCATCTGGTGAAGCCTCTCTGCCCCAACTCCATAAGAGTTTCGACAATTTCCTCATTGAAGGCCTGGTTGTATGCTATGAATACAGCTTTCATTTCTTTTTCCTCCTTTCCATTCTGTAAGACAATGAGCAATATAGCGTAGGGATGAGCACCAGGGTAATCAGGGTCGAAATGGTCAAGCCCCAGCAGACCGTGATTCCGAGAGGCCTCCACATTTCAGCACCCTCTCCCTGACTGATGGCCAGAGGCAACATTCCGAGCACCGTGGTCAATGTCGTCATGAGAATAGGACGCAGACGGCTTCGGGCCGCAGTGGTCGACGCGTCACGTATGTTCATTCCCCTCTCACGGCACAATATCGTATAGTCAATCAATACAATACCGTTCTTGACCACAATACCGATAAGCATTATTATACCTATGAGCGCCATTACGCCGAGAGCCTCGCCCGAAAGCTCCAGACCGAGGAACACTCCGACAAGAGCGAACGGCAGGGAGAACATGATAACGAACGGAGCCATCAGGGCCTCGAACTGTGAAGCCATCACCATGTACACGAGGATGATCATCAGCACCACAAGAACAAGCAGATCTCCGAACATGTCCTGCTGGTCTTCATAGTCACCGGCAACCACCACTGAAAGGTCTGTCGGTATTTCAGTGGAGTCAATTGCCCTCTGGGCTGCCTCCACGGCCTCACTCAATGCCGCTCCGTCGGCGACTATTCCGCTGACGGTAACCAGTCGCTCACGGTCCTTTCTCTCGATGGTCGGCGGCACCAGAGTCTCGACAACGGTTCCAAGATCCTTCATCCTTACCTGCTGGCCGTAGCCGTTGGTTACAAGGATATTTTCCAGATCCTCTATACGGGTTCTGTATTCGGGCGAATAACGCACACGGATGTCATATTCTTCTCCGTCCTCACGGTAATAGGAATCCATGGAGCCGCTCATCGCCGCGCTGAATGCTGCACCGGCAGTCATTGAATTCAGGCCGTTGAGAGCAAGCTTGGTACGGTCGAAATCCATCTGAAGCTCAGGAGTATACTCGTCACGGCTCAAAGTCACCTGAGTGTACATAGGGCTTTCGAGCATCTTCGACTGGAGTTCCCTGGCGATACGGTCAGTCTCATCAAAACTGTAGCCGTACACCTCGACATCAACCGTTGAGGCACCACCCATACCGCCACCGCCTTCAGTAACGGTAGCTCTGCGGATCTCAGGATACTGTGCGGCAACATTCCTGACAACATCTGCAATTTCTGCGGATGTACGCTCACGGTCACCGCTGGAACCGATATTTATCGTGAATGAAATCAGCTGCGTTCCATTGTCCTGCATGCTCGCAAAAGTGTTGTCGGTATCAGCCTGTCCGAAGGTGTAGTTGATGATTTCAGCCTCAGGCACGGCAGCCACAATATCATCATTCATGCGGGCCGCAAATTCTCTGGTCACATCCTGAGCGGTTCCCATGGGAAGCTCGATGGTGGCAGAGATCCTGTCCGAATCCGAATGAGGGAAATATTCTGTCGTAAGTCTCGGGATGAAAATCACCATGGACACCACAAACACTCCGACGAAAGTGAAGATCACAGTCTTTCTGCGCTTGGTAGCCCAGTGAATGACATGAGCATATCCTCTTGATATCCAGTCAAGGAACCGGTTGATCGGGTTGAACAGCATATTGTAGGCCTTCCCGTGATGAACATCGGCCTTGAGCCAGCGCGAGCACAGCATAGGCACGAAAGTAAGGGCTGCTGCCGTGGATATGATCATGATGATGCTGACTATCCATCCGAGCTGCTGGAACATGATTCCGGCCATACCGTCAATCATGGTCAAGGGCAGGAACACGCAGAGCATGGTGAGAGTTGAGGCTATGACGGAAATACCCACTTCCGATGTTCCGTGGACTGCAGCCTCCTTCGGTTTCTCTCCTCTGGCCATGTGGGTCGAGACGTTTTCCAACACCACGATGGAGTCATCCACGACCATACCGATCGCAATGGAAAGAGCCGACATTGATATGATGTTCAACGTGTTGCCCGTCGCGAACAGATAAATCAACGATGCCAGCAACGCAAACGGAATCGACAATATGATGATTATCGTGGACTTCCAGTTGCCCAGGAAGACGAACACCACAAGAATGACGATGATGAATGTCGTGATGATGGTCTCGACCAGAGTATTGATGGAGTCAATGATTTCCGTCGAACCGTCATATACTGTCGTGATTTCTATATCCGAAGGAAGCGTCTCCTCTATCTCCGCAAGTCTTTTCTTGACACCCCTGATCACATTCACGGTATTGGCGCCCGACTGTTTCTGGATGATTATTCGCGCAGAACGCTCTCCGTTGGTATAAGATTCCTGCTCACGCTCTTCCTGGCCGTCATTGATTGAGGCCACGTCCTTCAGATACACGGCCTTGCCGTTGTAAGTTCCGACCACAATGTCAAGCATCTCTGAAGGATCGGTAAATTCCTTCTGCACGCGCAGAGTATAAGTTTCCGATCCGATGTCAATATATCCGGAAGGAAGGTTCTTGTTCTCCGCCGCTATTACTGACGAGATCCCGCTGATACTCAGACCATAGGCCTCAAGCTTGTTGGGGTCGCAATAAACCTGGATTTCCCTTGTAGGCGCACCGGCTACAGACACGGTACCGACACCGTTCACGCGGGCAAGCGGAGTCATAACCTTGTCATCAAGAATCTTGTCAAGTCCGGCAAGGCTCACGTTCGCACTGGCGGAGAGCATCATGACAGGCATATCGTCTGCGCTGAACTTGAAGATTACAGGAACAGAAGCACCGTCAGGCAGGCTGGAATTGACAAGGTCAAGCTTGTCACGGACATTGTTGGTAGCCTCTTCTATGTCAACGCCATACTCGAATTCAAGAGTAAGGAGAGATATGTTCTCCTTTGACTGGGAAGTAAGGTCCTTGAGGTCCTCAACACCGTTGAGTGCATTTTCAAGCACCTTCGTAAGGTTGGTCTCGATATCCTCGGCATTTGCTCCGGGATACGAAGACATCACCATGATCACATTTGAGTCAAACTCCGGAAACTGTGCAATCGAAGTCCTTATCAGGGAGAATACACCCAGAATCGCAAACGCGATGAAGATAAGGCTCGTCGTTACCGGCTTGTTGACCGCTGAACGTATTATACTCATCGAACAACCTCCACTTTATCTCCGCCGTTAAGGCTGGAATTTCCGGTAACGACAATGGTCTCACCTTCCTCCAGACCGGAGAGAATCTCATATTTTCCATCAAAATGCAGACCGAGAGTCACGATTCTCGGTTCCACGGTGCCATCTTCACAAAGCACAAACACAGTACGGACTCCGGAGCCCTGCTGCTTGAGGACCGCAGTATCCGGAAGGACAATGCTGTTGTTGTTTCCGAAGGTAACGGTGACACGCGCATACATGCCGGGACGGATGGCCCTGTCTGTATTGGGCACATGCACTTCAACATTGAAGGTGTGCGAAGTGGGGTCGATCACAGGATAGACTCTGACAACGGAGCCGCTGAACGTCCTTCCCGGGATTGCATCCACGGCAATGCTGACCTTGTCACCCTGGCTCACCTTCGTGTAGTCCATCTCCGATATGGGGACAAGCATCTTCACGGGAGTGATCTGCTGCAGGGTGTAAATCGGCGATGACATGGCATACATGTCTCCGCTGTCATAGTTACGTGCGGATATTACACCGTCCACGGGAGCCCTGAGGACAGTATTCTCCAGAAGATTGTCATATGAACTCTTTGAAACATTGTAGGTGAGCTCTGCGGTCTCAAAATCTGACTGTGAGACACCGCCTTCCTCAAAAAGAGCCTTGATTCGCTCAAGCTCAGTCTCATTGTTCTTGAGTGTAAGCGCCGCCTGATCAAGATTAACCCTGTCCATCTCGGCAAGCACCTGCCCTGCCTTAACAAAATCACCGACCTCCACATTGAGCTTGCGGATACGGCCCGCTGTCTGTGAAGCTATGTTGTTGACGATATTTGCCTGGACCGTTGAAGAATACACTCCCGTCTGCGGAACATTCTGCTTCTCCGCCACGGTAACCGTAACTTTCGGAGTCTGTATTGCGACCGGCGCAATTTCCTCCACTCCCTTGTTTGAGGCGCAGCCGGACAAAACAAAAACCAGCACGCCTGCTGCTGACATTAACCTTCTATTCATTTTCGTAAGTATTATTCAGTTGAACATTGCCTTCATCGTCAATGAAATCCGCACCGATGGTGCTCTCAAGATTGGATTTTGCAATGACGAAATCATAAATTGCCTGGGAAACCGCGAGCTGCGACTGTGTAAGTGCAAGCTGGGCATCATTGAGGTCGGTAAGCGTGCTGCTGCCCACATCGTACGACTTGGCCGTAATCCGGTATGCCTTGTCCGCCGACTCAAGGGCAGTCTGCGAGGCTCCGTAACTCTTCATGGCTGTTTCCATCTGATTCAGGTTCTGACGGATGGAGATCTTGAGCTGACGTTCGGTATCAGCCCTCTGGACATCAAGTTCAGCTGCCTGCACCTTTGCCTGACGGATTGCATTATGTCTCTTTCCTCCGGCGAAGATCGGTATCTGAAGGGTCAGTCCGACATAGGAATACGGAGACCACCTGTATTCCTTGAAGTTGAAGTCATTGGTCATCGCATTGTAGTTGTATGCGAAAGACAATGAAAGCGTCGGGATATTGGCATACTGCTGCATCTTGACAGTGTTTGCCAGCTGTTCCGCCTGGATTGCCAACTGCCGCATCGTGCTGTTGTTCTCCAGAGAAAGGGAATCGGTCGCGGCAATGTCCCCCAACATGCGGTTCGCATAGTCTTCGAGTTTCTCGGACACATCAATGTTTTCCTCCAGATCCACACCCATGACCGCCTTCAGCTGCCACAATGACAGAATCACGGAACTTTCAGCATTGTACACGTCAGGAACCGCATTCGCCACAGTAGTCTTCGCCCGCGTCAGCTCAAGCTCGGAAGCACGCTTGGCATTGTATTTCATCTCTGTCAGCTTGTAGTTCTCGACCGCATTGTCGTAGACCGATTTGTAGACTTCAAAAGCCTCCTTGGCGAGGAGACACGCAAAATAGGCCTGCTTTACCTGATTCACCATCTCAAGCCTGGAACTTCTTGCTGCCTCAACAGCCAGTTCCACATCCTGGTCGGAAATCTTGAGGCTTTTCCATAGCTGCGCATTGACCAGAGGCATGGATGCGGATATTCCGGCGGACCATGTATTCCAACGTCCGACTTCGATTCCTCCACCTGTAGTCGTGGAGCCGGAGCCATCTCCACTTCCGGAGCCGCCTGCTCCACCCATGTCGCCCATGTCGAAATCCATGTACATCACCTGTTTTTCGATGGTACGCTGATAAGAGGCATTTCCGTCAATCTGGGGGAACAGCGCTGCATATGTACCCTTCCTGGCGTATCCCGTCCTCTCTATCTCCATATCCGCCACCTTGACGGATGCATTTTCGCTCAGCGCGATTTGGAGCGCCTGTTCAAGACTGATCAATTTTGGCGCTGAAACCGTGTCGGGCTGCTGGACATTCTCCTGCGCTCTTGCCGAAAGACATCCGCACAAGGCGGCAGAAACCAACAAAACAACTAATATCTTCATACACACTATAATAAAATACAGGCCGCATCAAGGGGCAAATATTATGCCATTAAACATCACAAAATCAGGTTCCAAGGCTGTCATACTCGACCGGAACCTGTTCAAAAAGATTGGTGATATCCGTAACTGGAGCAACGTTGTCAAGTTACGATTTTTTCGCCGCCGACTTGAAATTTTTATGATTTGCCGAATGAATTATGGCAGCCGGTGTCTTTCTGACAAAAGAATAGACCAACATGGCAATTCCAAGCAGGACAAACGGTATAGAAAGCAGCTGCCCCATGTTGAGTGTCATGCTTTCTTCAAAGCCGACCTGGGGTTCCTTTATGAATTCTATGAGGAACCTCATTCCGAAACATCCCACCAGGAAAAATCCGAAGAAGAAGCCTCTGTAGACCTTGTCCAGCTTGTACTTGTAGACCCAGACGAGCACAAGTCCGAGCACGAGATAAGACAATGCCTCATAGATCTGGGTCGGGTGTTTGGGCTGCGTCTCCCCGTTGCGGTCGAAAATGAAGCCCCAGGGAAGAGATGTGACGTCTCCGTAGATTTCGGAGTTGAACAGATTGCCAAGACGGATCATGCAGCCGGCAAACGCAACTGCTATGCACAGCCTGTCCATTATCCACAGGAAGTCAAAGTCGTTCTTGCGCCCGTAATGCCGGGAGAACCACCACATCGCCAGCAGCAGTGCCATTGCTCCGCCATGGCTCGCAAGTCCGCCTTTCCATGGCATGAAAATCTCCAGGAAACCCTGCCATGAACCAAGATAGTAGTCCGGCTGATAGAACAGGCAGTGCCCGAGACGTGCTCCCACAATGGTGGCGATTATCAATGTGAACAGGAGAGGATCCATCAGGTTCAGGTCAACCTTCTCTCGCTTGAAGAACCACTTGAACAGGAACCATCCGATAAAGAATCCGGAAGCAAACAGGAGAGAATACCACCTGAGCTGAAAATTTCCGATATGCAGCAGCACCGGATCAACATTCCAATGTACGGCGAGCAATGTCCACATAATGATCTGTCCAATTAACTGTCAGGTTGCAAATATAGCGATTAAGCGAGAGTTGGCAAATAAATTCGGCATTGCCGCAGGTTCCTGTCTTCGGAACCTGCGGCAATGCGCATAAAAATCGTACGGACCGGACTACTCGCGGATTGCGGCAATGCCGGGGAGTTCCTTGCCCTCAAGAGCCTCGAGCATGGCACCGCCGCCGGTAGAGACATAACTTACCTTGTCGGCATAACCCATCTGGGTTACAGCCGCAACAGAATCACCGCCACCTACGAGGGTGTAGGCTCCATTTGCCGTTGCCTCAGCGAGGTCCTCTGCGATCTGAAGGGTTCCCTTTGCGAAGTTGGGCATCTCAAATACGCCCACAGGACCGTTCCAGAGGATGGTCTTTGAAGAAAGGATGATCTTCTTCCAGTTCTCGAGAGACTCGGGACCTGCATCCATTCCCTCCCAACCGTCAGGAATCTCGTGTGAAGGAACTATCTTGACATTGGCGTCGTTGCTGAAGTCGTCTGCAACCCTGGTCTGCACTGAGAGAGAGAGGTTGACACCTTTCTCCTTTGCCTTGGCCATGATCTCAAGGGCCTGAGGGATAAGCTCGTCCTCATGCAGGGAGTTGCCGACCTTTCCGCCCTCTGCCTTGATGAAGGTATAACCCATGCCTCCGCCGATGATCAGGTTGTCCACCTTGTCGAGAAGGTTCTCAAGCACTGCAAGCTTTGAAGAGACCTTGGATCCGCCGATGATTGCGGTGAAAGGATGCTGGGCGTTCTTGAGCACGTTGTCTATGGCCTTGATTTCACCCTCCATCAGATATCCGAACATCTTGTCGTTGGGGAAGTATTTTGCAATCAGCGCGGTGGAAGCATGTGCACGGTGTGCGGTTCCGAACGCATCGTTGATGTAGCAGTCAGCATAGGAAGCGAGAGTCTTCACAAACTCCTTCTGGCTTTCCTTGACTGCAGCCTTGGCAGCCTTCTTCTCCTCGTCGGTAGCGTCATCGGCGAGTCCGCGGGGCTTGCCCTCTTCCTCGGCGTAGAAACGCAGGTTCTCGAGAAGCAGAGCCTCTCCCGGCTTGAGGGCTGCAACCTGCTCCTGCGCCTTCTGGCAGTCGGGAGCGAACTTTACGGGGACTCCGAGGCACTCTGACACATGGTCAACAATGTGCCTGAGGGAGAACTTGTCGTCGACCTTCTTGGGACGGCCAAGGTGAGACATGATGATCAGAGAGCCTCCGCCGGCAAGAACTTTCTTGAGGGTAGGAATTGCCGCACGGATGCGGGTATCATCGGTGATTTCAAACTTGTCGTTGAGAGGAACGTTGAAATCCACGCGCACAATGGCCTTCTTGCCATTGAAGTCGTAAGAGTCGATGTGTTGCTGCATAGTTATAATTGATATTTAACTGAATTCAATCTCACAAAGTTAACAATTTTTCGAATAATTTGTTCTTCGGCAAAAATCCGGAGACTCCTCAGCCTTACTGCCAGTGAATGCAAGTGCCGCAAAACATGTGCCCTGCGATTTTGCCAAGTCAATATTATACGGTAATTTTGGCGCTCAACAACAATGATGAAACCATGATCGAATATCCCGGCTCATTCTGGAAAGACTACGAACTGCTCGACAGCGGCGCTGGCGAGAAACTGGAGCGCTTCGGCGCATACGTGCTCGCGCGTCCGGAGCCGAAGGCTCTCTGGGACAAAAGCCTGCCGGAGAGCGAATGGAACAGGAGAGCACACACAGTGTTCGTGCCCGGGGCCGGTTTCGGCAAGGCCGGCAAGGAGGACAGCGGAACCTGGAAGCAGCTCAAAAAGATGGACGGGCAATGGTACATGGACTATGCAAGCCCTCAAGGCCTCAAAATGAAACTGAGACTCGGCATGACCTCCTTCAAGCACGTCGGAGTCTTCCCGGAACAGGCCCCCAACTGGGAATACATATATTCAAAGACCATGGAACTGGGCGCCGGCGGGCAGAAGCCGAAAGTACTCAACCTCTTCGCCTACACGGGGGCGGCATCGCTGGCGGCAAGGGCTGCCGGCGCTGAAGTGACCCACCTCGACTCGGTCAGGCAGGTTGTCACCTGGGCCCGCGGAAACATGGAAAACTCCGGTCTCGACGGCATTCACTGGATAGTTGAGGACGCCATGAAATTTGCGAGGCGCGAAGCCCGACGAGGCAATCTCTACGACGGCATCATACTCGATCCCCCTGCATACGGTCACGGCCCGGACGGGGAAAAATGGAAACTCGACGAATGCCTGTTCGAGATGCTCAGGACCGTAGGAACAATACTGAAGCCGCAGCATTCGTTCGTGGTGCTCAACCTGTACTCCAACGGATACTCGGCGCTTCTTGGCGAGACGCTGGTCCGCGAGGCCTTCAAGGGAACTCCCCTGAAAACGGAAAGCGGGGAGCTTGCCCTGATCGACAGTTTCGGCAAAGCTCTCCCGCTTTCTATAGTTGTCCGCGCAGAGCGTCAGCCCTGAGCACCGTAGGCCTTCGACGCCGCGTCAACCATCTGCATGAAAGTGTCAGTGATGCGGTCTGCGGCCTCGGAGTCTCCTCCCTTCTTCATCTCGTCGGCGAGGAAGTAAATATAGCTTCCGACAAGGTCGAACTCGTCCGGAGCCCAGTCGTAGAACTGGAGATAGAATCTTGCGCTGGCAAGCAGGTCATCGCCCATCTCGGTTGCAAGGGCAAGAGCCTTGTCGTGCTCGCCGAGCTCATAGTAGCAGCTTACCATTTCCACGACCATGTAGTCGTTGCCTGAAAATCCGAGGGGCACGGTCTCGAGAGGATAGCGCTTCATCACCTCCGAGCAGCGGTCCAGCATCTCAAGAGCCCTGTCATTCTCCCCGGCCTTCATGAATGCCCTGGCGCAGGTCACGAAAAGATTCCTTATCGACAGCACGCCAAGGTGGGTGTACTGATTCTGATAGTCAATGAAATAGTTATCCGCGGCCAGCGCATCCCAGCGGTATACCTCCGTCATCTTGCGGTAGAGCTCGTCGGTATCCACGAAGCCTGCCTGCGACTGCGATGTCTTGCTCTTTATTGGCACCAGCTTGAAGGAATACCCTTCATATTCCAGATACTCCTTGATTCCGATGTTCAGGTCGCCGCCCATGCTCAGCAGGTTGATCGGCCTGTCCCACTGATATCCCGACAGCAGGTCAAGCATGAAGAGTTCCGGCTTGGTGATGAAGTCCTTGTCCTTCGATATGTTGAGGACAATGGAATCAGGTATCTGGTCAGCGAACCTGGCGTCAACGATGCCGTACTTAATAACGTTCTCCTTGTTCACCGGAACAGAAATGCGGCGTGAGGCAATGTAGTCAACCTTGCGGCCGCTGGACATGGGAGCCTTGACGTCCGGATGCTTGAACAGTGTCATCACATCGGAAATGCTCATCACCTCCTCCCGAAGGTCAAGTATGGGTATATATTCGTTCGTGCCGTAGAGATACTGTTCCTGGGACACCGTCAGGGGCAGCGGAGCCGACTCGTTGACCGCCCACTTCATCTGGTCGATATGCCAGTCCGTGCCGAGCAGCGAAGTGTTGCAGATACGCACGTCGGTGCGCACATCCTCAACTTCCTGCGCATACCACAGGGGGAAGGTGTCGTTGTCTCCATGGGTTATGAGTATGCCGTTGGGGCCGACGGACTCAAGATAGTTGCGCGCCATCTCAACTGCAGTCCGGCGGTTTGACCTGTCGTGGTCGTCCCAGTTCTGCGCAGCCATAAGCGCAGGCACGCACAGACATGCTGCGGTGACGACTGCAGCAGATGCGGCCTGTCCGCGATTCCTGAGCAGCCGTTGCAGCAGAGCGCATATCCCGGCGACTGCCATTCCCGCCCAGACGCTGAAGAAATAGAACGAGCCTGCATAGGCATAGTCCCTCTCCCTCACCTGGAAAGGCGGCTGGTTAAGGTAAATCACAATCGCTATTCCTGTCATGAAGAACATCAGGAAGTTCAGCCAGCAGCCGCGCTTGTCCTTGCCGAACTGGAAGAACAATCCTATAAGGCCAAGTATCAGCGGAAGGAAGAAATAATGATTCTTGCCCTTGTCCTCTGCAAGCACTGCCGGGGCGTCGCTCTGGTCCCCGAGCCGGAAATCATCTATGAACTTCACCCCGCTCTCCCAGTTGCCGTGGAAGATGCTGTTCGGGGAAGGCGAATGGATCTGGTTCTGGCGGCCGACGAAATTCCACATGAAATAGCGCCAGTACATCCAGTTGAGCTGATAGTCAAAGAAATACTTGAGGTTGGCGCCGGCCGTCGGCTTGAGGGCAGTGGCTCCAGGCAAACTCTTGCCCTTGCCCTTGGTGTAGTTCTCGTAAAAGGCCTCGTACTGCCCGGAATCGCTGGCTTCCCACATCCTCGGGAAAAGCATCTTTCCTTCAGGCAGATATTTGGCGTCGATCGGGCCTTCGACCTTCTTGTACTTGCCGTCAAGCGGAGCCCAGTAGGTCGATGTCTTGAGATCGTAGGGAGCCCCGTAATACTGGCCGTAAAGCAGAGGGGTGCTTCCGTACTGTTCACGCGAAAGATATCTTACGAGGGTGAAAGCGTTGTCAGGCTGGTATTCGTTGGTGGGAGTCTTTGCGCAGGAACGTATCACGTCGATGCTGAAGACCGAGAATCCGATCACGATGGTCGTGAAGCAGAGCAGAGCAGTGTTGAGGAAGACCTTCTTATTCCTGAGGGTCACGAACAGGCCCCAGAAACACAGTCCGAAAAGCAGCAGCATGAAGAACGCCGCGCCCGAATTGTAGGGAAGGCCTAAGACGTTAACGAACAGCAGATCGGTATACGCCGCCATCTTGGGGAGCAGAGGAATTATCACATACAGCACGAGCGCGAGAATGACGACTCCTATAAGGAATATCTTCACGAACTCCCAGAAACTGTAGGAACCTTCTTCCCGCTGCCGGTAGTAGAACATGAAGACGATTGCGGGAATCATCAGCAGGTTCAGCAGGTGTATTCCTATGCTCAATCCCATCAGGAACGCTATCAGCACTATCCACTTGTTGGAATGAGGCCTGTCGGCACGGTCATACCACATTGTCATCGCCCAGAACACCATCGCGGTGATCAGGGAGGACATCGCATAGACCTCTCCCTCGACAGCCGAGAACCAGAAGGTGTCGGAGAAGCAGTACACCAGCGAGCCTACCAGAGCGGAACCGCACAGGATGACGGTAGACGAGGCTGAATATGTCCCGTCCGCCCCGGGCTTGATGATACGGCGCAGAAACCACGCGATCGTGAGGTACAGGAAGAAAATCGTCAACCCGGAGCAGATTGCGCTCATCGCATTGATGAGCACGGCCGCATGCATGTTGTCGCCGAAAAGGGTGAAGATGCGCGCGATGAGCTGGAACATCGGATTTCCGGGAGGATGCCCCACCTCCAGTTTGTATGACGAAGCGATGAACTCACCGCAATCCCAGAACGATGCGGTCGGTTCAATTGTAAGCAGATAGGTAACCGTGGAAATCACGAGGGCAAGCAGTGCGCCCGCGCGGTGCCACAACAAATACTTGTTCCTGTTCATAACTGACAAAGATACTATCAAATTCGTTATCTTTGCAAAAATATGTCCAATATGGCAGATCAGGACTGGAAAAAAAGACTTGGGGTGGTATACTCCACCAACCCCGACTTCCAATATCAGACAGAGCAGAAAGTCGAAGCCGAAACGCTTCCTCCTGCAAAGCAGAGACTAATCGTAAGGATTGACCGCCGCCGCAGGGCAGGCAAGCAGGTGACCCTTGTGGAAGGTTTCGTGGGGACTTCCGATGACCTTGCCGCCCTCGCAAAGACTCTGAAGACCAGATGCGGCGTGGGAGGAACCGCCAAGGACGGAGAGATCACGATTCAGGGAGACCTGCGCGACAAGGTTACGGCTCTACTCAAGGAAATGGGATACAACGCCTCCCGCGGAAACTGAAATGATCCCGTCAGACATATTCATAAAGGGAAAACTCGAAATGTCCTCCGTTCCGGTCCAGGAAGCGGCAGGAGCTCTCATGTGGGACGACCTTTGGATAAACCGGCTGCTCGTTGTCGTCGCCGTACTGATATGCATTGCCGGAATACGGGAACTTTTCAGGCTGCTGCCATCTCTGTTTTTCGCCTTCAGCAGGCCCAGGGCCAGCGTTTCGATGGAATACAACACAAGCTTGGTCAGAATACGCAACGCTGCCGCGCTGGTGTCCGTCCTTCCGTTCAGTCTCCTCGCCGACAGGTTCGGGCTTTTCCGTCCGGCATTCTGGTCGGGGATTCCGCCGCAGTGGAGCGCAGCGGCGACAATAGGTGTGGTGCTCTCCTATCTTGTACTCCGGACAATATGCAGTGCAGCCATAAGGCTTCCCAGAATGGACCCTCTGGCCGAAGCGGCTGTTCACAGGGGCCCCTGGAGCTGGTTCATATTATTGACGCTGACGATGCTCTCAACGGCCGGCCTGCTGTCGGTTGCCGGAGCTACTGACAACGTGATGAGGATCGTGCTGTATGCCGAGATCGGCTTGTTCTACATGCTCTCCCTGCTGCGCTCAGGGCAGATTTTTGCCGGCGCCTTTTCCGGTTTGACAACTATTTTGTATCTTTGCGGCCTTGAACTTTTGCCCACCGCCATACTGGCGGCATGCGCAATATTTTTATAGTGTATTATGAAGGTACTTGTATCGCAGCACACTCCGACCAACATGGCACCGTTTGAGATGCTGCAGAACAAATTCGGCGCCGAAGTGGAATTCCACCCGTTCTTCGTAATGGAGGCCCTCAGCGGCAAAGAGTTCCGCGCCAAGAAGATCAACCTCCCCGACTACACCGCCGTGGTGTTCTCGTCCAGGCTGGCCATCGACGCATACTTCAAACTGTGCGAGGAGATGCGTTTCAAGGTTCCTGAGACCATGAAATATTTCTGCACTACCGAAGCAGTGGCAATGTACCTGCAGAAGCACATCGTCTACCGCAAGCGCAAAATCTTCTTCGGGACAGGTACACCCGATTCAGTAATAGCCCTGATAGGGCCCAAGCACAAAGGAGAGAAATTCCTGATTGCCGCATCCGACGGTTCCAACTCCGTGCCCATCACGGATGTCTTCGAGAAGGCCGGGTTGGACTACACCCTAGGCACAGTGGCCAAGGCTGTCCCCCAGGACCTGAGCGGCCTGGACATCCACTCCTACGGGATCGTGGTACTTTACAGCCCCTTCGACGTCGCCTCACTCAAGGAGAGTTTCCCTGACTTCCAGCAGGGTGACATCAAGTTCATATCCTTCGGAAAATCCGTGGTAGGAGCAATGGAAGAGGCCGGGCTGCAGATTGCCCTAAAAGCTCCCACACCGGAAGCTCCCTCTGCCGGCAAGGCAATTGAAATCTGTCTCGAATCCATGAAATAGATGGAGGGTCCGGAGGCTCATACCCTCCGCAAGCCGGAAAGGCTTTGCGGCAAGAAGGACATCTCGCGATTGTTCTCCGAGGGGAAATGGGGTCTTTGCGGGCATCTTCGCTACTGCTGGTTCTCCAGCGGTGAGCAGCGGCCGAACCGCATCCTCGTGTCAGTCTCCAAGAAATATTTCAAGCGGGCGGTCAAACGCAACCTGCTCAAGCGGCGCATGCGGGAAGCCTACCGCTGCCAAAAGGCCCTTCTGGACTGCAGCGGAGTGGATTTTCTGCTCGCATGGTCATCAAAGGACATCTCTGACTGGCAGACATTGAGGGATGAAGTGACGGCGGCGTTGTCAAGAATCGGCAAATCCGTCTCAAGACAAAGCGTGGCAGCAGCAGCGGAAAGCCCGCAGCCGCAGGAGAAAGCCGAAGGCGAAGCCTTCACGGAATCATTATGACTGCCGCGCGCGAAAACGGATCCGCAGGCCGGAAGGTTCTTTCGGTACTGCGCAAGGTGCTTGCTTTCCCTTTCATCCTGCTGATCAAGTTCTATCAGGTCTGCATCTCCCCTCTCAAACCTCCCACATGCAGGTTTACGCCCACCTGCTCACAATACGCGCTCGAGGCTTTCCGCAAATACGGACCGCTGAAAGGTTTCTGGCTGAGTCTCAAGCGCATACTGCGCTGCCATCCCTGGGGAGGCAGTGGCTACGATCCAGTACCCTGACCTTAGACAAATCCACTGAATCTGCCACAACAAAACTGGATACAGTCCCCGTCAGAGGCGAGAAAAGCCTCTTCAAGGGACTGTCTCCAGTTTATCGGCCGAAAAGGGCCGTTACAAGTTATTTCTTCCTTGCTACAGCTCTCTTTGCTGCCTGGGCAAGGTGAGCCGCATCAAGGCCATAAGCCTTCATGAGCTCAGCAGGAGTTCCTGACTGGCCGAAGCGGTCAGCACCGTTCACAAGCTCAAGAGGAGCGGGGGCAGACACGGCAAGGGCAGCAGCAACTGCTTCTCCGAGACCACCGGCAAGGTTGTGTTCCTCGGCAACTACCGCGCAGCCTGTCTTTGCGACGGACTCCACGATGGTCCTGGTGTCAAGAGGCTTGACCGTGGCAACGTTCAGCACCTCGGCGCTGATGCCCTCGGCCTCAAGAGCCTCTGCCGCCTGGAGGGCCTCCCAAACGAGGTGCCCGCAGGTGATGAAGGTAACATCGGTTCCCTCATTGAGGTTGTAGATCTTGCCTATCTCGAAAGGCTCGTCAACACCGGTGAAGTTGGGAACTGAAGGGCGGCCGAAACGCAGATATACGGGTCCTTCGAATTTCGCAGCCGCGATGGTCGCGTTCTTGGTCTGGTTGTAGTCGCAGGGGACAAGCACGGTCATTCCGGGAAGAGCACGCATAAGCGCGAGATCCTCCATGGTCTGGTGGGTGGCTCCGTCCTCACCGAGGGTGATTCCTGCATGGGAAGAAGCGATCTTGACGTTGGTGTGTCCGTATGCCACCTCCTGGCGGAGCTGGTCGTAGACACGACCGGTAACGAACTCGGCGAAAGAGCCGATGAACGGAATCTTGCCGTCAATTGCGAGTCCGGCAGCCACTCCAACCATGTTGGCCTCGGCAATGCCGCACTGAATGAATCTCTCGGGGAACTCCTTTGCGAAAGCCCCCATCTTGAGTGAACCCTTGAGGTCTGCCGTGAGGGCAAGAACCCTCTCGTCTGCACGGCCGGCAATGACCAGGCCCTCACCGAAACCGCTGCGGGTATCTATCTTACCTGTATCTGTATACTTTTTCATACTAATAATCTCCTAATGTTTCGGGTAACTGCTTCAATGCTGCCTCGCACTGCTCGGCTGAAGGAGCCTTGCCGTGCCATGCGTTGGTGCCTGCCATAAAGTCAACGCCATGTCCCATCTCTGTCTTGAAGAGTATCATCTTGGGCTTTCCGTTGAGGTTGTGGGCGAGGTGGAATGCATCGAGGATGCTCTGGTAGTCATGTCCGTCGGCGATGATGACGTCCCATCCGAAGGCTGACCACTTCTCGTTGAGCTCCTCTATTCCGGTAATTGTGCGGGTAGGACCGTCAATCTGCTGGCCGTTCCAGTCGGTGAAGGCAATGAGGTTGTCCACCTTGTGGTGCTCAGCCCACATTCCGGCTTCCCAAATCTGTCCTTCCTCACTCTCACCGTCTCCGCAAAGGCAGTATACACGCCTGTCAGATCCGTCCATCTTCTTGCCGAGGGCGATTCCGGCAGCCACTGAAAGTCCCTGTCCGAGCGATCCTGAAGGCTTGAAGATTCCCGGCAGTCCGTCACTCACTGAAGGATGGCCCTGAAGCTTGCTTCCGAACTTGCGGAGTGTCCCGAGTTCACTTATGGGGAAATATCCGGCGCGTGCCAGGACTGCATAGTATACCGGAGCAAGATGTCCTGCAGAAAGGATGAACACATCCTGGTCCGCGGCACGGCGGGTCCATGTCTTGGGATCATGCTTCATCTCGCTGAAATAAAGAGTCGTCATCACGTCGGTGATGCCGAGAGATCCGCCCGGGTGTCCGGACTTTGCCGTCGTCACCATTCTGACGATGTCCCTGCGGACCTGGGAGGCAATCTTTTTGAGTTCTTCTGTTGTAGCCATATCTGAGTAAGAATGTTGTGTCATTGTGGTTGTCAAATCACGCAAATATAGCAAAAAAATGAGTTATCCTTTTTCAAAATTATTCTTAACTTGGCAACAATCTAAAATTCAATACGATGAAGCCTATTATCATTCTATTCTCAGCCGCTGCCGCCATGGCAATTGCATGCTGCGGCAGCCCCAAAGCCAAGACACAGTCCCCGGAAGTCAATCTGGAAAATCTGGCTCCAGCGCTTGAATACAGCACGGTGACGAAAGAAGAGATGCTGGATATGCTGCTTGACTACCTCGCCATCGAGAGCAGATCGGAATATCTCAAGGCAGGAGACACTTCATATCCTATAACCAAAGGACAGATCAAGATGGCCGAAAAGCTGAAATCAGACGCAGAGGCTCTCGGGGCCGAAACGACAATGTCCGAATGGTATTATGTGTATGTCGACGTGCCTTCAAACATCGGGAAGGATGTACCGGTCCTCGGATTCTCATGCCACTTCGACTATTCTCCGGAAGTGTCCGGCTTCGGGATAAAGCCTCAGGTAACGACATATCTGGGAGGTGACATAATATTGGACGACGGGAGTGTCATTTCTCCTGACGATCCCGACGGAAAGGACCTTCCTAGCCTGGTGGGAAAGACCCTGATACACACCGACGGAAGGACCCTACTGGGAGGAGATGACAAAAACGGATGCACAATACTGATGTCCATCCTGAAAACTATGCTTGACCCCGATGTGAAGCACGGCCGTATACAGTTTGTGTTCTGCCCGAACGAAGACATCGGCGAGGCACAGAGGGAGATAGACTCATCACTGTTCAACCCGGACATTCTCTTTGACGTTGACGGAATGGGAGGGAAAGACATAACCGCCTCAAATTTCACGGCAAGAGGCCTATCAATGAGATTCACCGGCCACCCGACACACCCCGCGGAAGCCAAGGCCCTGCACATGGGAGACCCGCTTGCGGCGGCAGCCGCCTACATAGCCTACGTTCCGCTTGAATACCGTCCGGAGAGAACGGAGGGCGAAGAAGGCTATATTCATCACTACCAGATTGACACTCTGGAAGACAGCAACAACTATTGCGTGACGAGCAGAATACGCTACTTCGACAAGAGCGAGGGAGAATTGTTCGATGAAATCATAAACAATTCCCTGAAAAAAGTCAACGAAGACTTCCCGTACGTGAAGACCCAGGTCATAAGCGACGAAATACAATACGACAACGTCAAATACTCAATGCATCCGGCATCACACGAAATAATCACAAGAGCGGCAGAAAGGGCCGGCATCGACATTGACTTCATTTCGGAGCGCGGCGGCACCACAGCAGCGATGTTCGCCGCCAAATCCCTGAGAGGCGGCATGTGCGTCTTTTCCGGACAGCACAATTGTCACAGCTACCACGAATTTTCCTGCCTTGAAGAAATGATGGATGCATACAACCTGCTTCTGCATGTGACGGATGAAGTGGCAAATATGGACCAATAGCTCTCACAAGAACGTATTGCACGAGAATGGCATGCGCGGCTTGTGCCGTCCATGCCATTCTTCATGACGGCGCCTCCGTTTCACAGTATCTCATTTTACATTATCTTTGCAGTGAATATGGAAATGAAGAACATCCGGAACTTTTGCATAATAGCACACATCGACCACGGCAAGAGTACTCTTGCCGACAGACTTCTTGAACTTACCAGGACCCTCAACGAGCGCGACATGGAGAACCAGGTCCTCGACGACATGGACCTCGAAAGGGAAAAGGGGATCACGATAAAGAGCCATGCCATCCAGATGCTCTACTCGCGCGGCGGCGAAAACTACAGACTGAACCTCATAGACACTCCGGGCCACGTGGACTTCTCGTACGAAGTGTCGCGGTCAATAGCATCCTGCGAGGGAGCCCTGCTCGTCGTTGACGCAAGCCAGGGCGTGCAGGCCCAGACCATTTCCAATCTCTACATGGCCATCGACCATGGTCTAGAAATCATCCCTGTCCTCAACAAGATCGACATGGATTCCGCCCAGGTGGAACTGGTCACCGACGAAGTATGCGAGCTGCTTGGCTGCAAGCCGGAAGAGGTGTTCAAGGTGTCCGCGCGCACCGGTGAGGGCGTGCCTCCGATTCTTGACGCCATCGTGGACAGGATTCCGGCCCCGGAAGGAGATCCCAAGGCGCCGCTCCAGGCCCTTATATTTGACTCTGTGTTCAATTCGTTCCGCGGCGTGATAGCCTACTGCAAAGTCAAGAACGGCGCAATACGAAAGGGCGACAAGGTGAAGTTCTTCGCCACCGGAAGGGAATACGAGGTGGAAGAGGTAGGAGTGCTGAAGATGAAACTCGTTCCGTCGGCCGAAATCGGCTGCGGCGACGTCGGATACGTGATAACCGGAATCAAGAGCGCCGCTGAAGTCAAGGTCGGAGACACCATAACCCATGTGGCAAACCCCTGCTCCGAAGCCATTGCCGGCTTCGAGGAAGTGAAGCCCATGGTGTTTGCCGGAATGTACCCCGTGCAGGCCGACAAGTTCGAGGAGCTGCGCTCCGTGCTCGAAAAATTCCAGCTCAACGATGCGTCGTTCGTGTACGAGCCCGAGAGTTCATTGGCCCTGGGCTCCGGTTTCCGCTGCGGCTTCCTCGGCCTGCTGCATCTCGAGATCGTGCAGGAAAGGCTGTTCCGCGAATTCGACATGGACGTCATCACCACGGTGCCCAATGTCTCGTACAAGGTCTACACGACCCAGGGCGAAGTCCTTGACGTGCACAACCCCTCGGGCCTGCCCGCCCCCACCCTCATCGACCATATCGAGGAACCGTACATACGCGCGCAAATCATCTCAAAGTCCGAGTTCTTCGGACCCATAATGAAACTTTGCCTGGACCGCAGGGGGACCCTGAAGGGCCAGCACTACATCACCGCGGACCGGGTGGAGCTGAATTACGACATGCCTCTGTCCGAGATTGTCTTCGACTTCTACGACAAGCTCAAGACCATCTCGAAGGGATATGCCTCGTTCGACTACCACATCATAGACTACCGGCCGGCAAAACTTGTCAAGCTTGACATACTGCTCAACGGAGAGCCCGCGGATGCCCTGTCAACCCTGATACATGAGGACAACGCCTACGATCTCGGGCGCAAGATGTGCGTGAAGCTCAAGGAGCTGATTCCCCGCCAACAGTTCGACATACCGATCCAGGCGGCAATCGGAGCAAAAATCATTGCCCGCGAGACCGTGAAACAGGTACGCAAGGACGTCACCGCAAAATGCTACGGCGGCGATGTGACCAGAAAGCGCAAGCTGCTTGAAAAGCAGAAGGAAGGCAAGAAGAGAATGCGCCAGATCGGCACCGTGCAGGTCCCGCAGAGCGCGTTCATGGCTGTACTGAAACTGGATTCATAGGAATCAGATATACACGACGATATACCAGAGCATCACCCCGCAGGCAATAAGTTTGATTCCGGAGCCGAACAGGAAGCCGAGGAAGGCCCCGAAAGCCGATTTCAGCGAGCCGCCGGCACCCTTCCCGCCGAAAAGCAGTTCGGCAAGGAAAGAGCATATCAGCGACGCCGCTATCATTCCGACAGGCAGCGGCACGAACATCCCGAGAATCAGTCCGAGCATTGCTCCGCGGCCGGCGTATTTGCTGCCTCCGGTCATCTTGGTGAACCATGCAGGCACAATATAGTCCAGCACTGTCACAATCACGGTAACTCCCAGCAGCACCAGCAGTATTGTCAGTGACATCGGTTCACCGTCCCCGTTCGTGCCGCCCCACAGATACATCAGCAACACCCCGATCCATGCCAGAGGAGGCCCCGGAAGCGCCGGTGCGACACTTCCTATGATTCCGGTCACGCCGCACAGGACGGCCAGGATTGCAACAACAGTCTCCATGATTCCCCAAAGTTACGAATATTGCCAGATTGGCATAATGCAAATTATGTCGTAATTTTGTCGTCGCATTCAGAAAACGCAATGTTCGGTCTTGAAGAGCTTGGCCTGCTCGGCCTTTTTATTGGGAATCTCCTGGCTGCCACGATAGTTCCGTTCAGCTCCGATGCTCTCTACATCGCAGTGCTGGCCGCCACCGGCCAGACATGGCCCTGCTTTATCGTCGCCACCGCAGGCAATTGGGCAGGGAGCCTCATTACTTACGGCATAGGAAGGCTCGGAAAATGGGAATGGCTTGAGAAATGGTTCAAGGTCAAGCCCGAGACTCTCCAGAAACAAAAAAAATATGTCAGCAAGTACGGTGTTTGGCTCGCTCTGATCGCGTGGGTGCCTATAATAGGCGACGTCTTCGTCATCGCACTCGGATTCTACAAAACCCCGGCAGTCTGGACCTCCGTTCTGCTGCTTGTCGGGAAGGCCCTGCGGTTCCTGGGCTGGACCTGGATCCTCGGTCTGATATAGCGGACATCAATCCTTTGCGGAAAGTTCCGCCACCTGCTTCTGCAGCTGTTCCGCCAAACGCCGCTTGCCCTCATGCGGCTCCAGCGCAGGATCGTAGGCAACCGGCTCGCCGATACGGAAGGCATGCTCCGAAATGTCGGAATAAAGCGGATAAAAAAGCAGTGCCTTTCCCGTACGGTCGTAATACATCTTCGCAATGTGCGCAAAGCCCGTATAAAAAGTTCTCAGCACATCATCTCCAACCTCATCACCCGCACCTACCATATTCTTCGGCTTCTCCGGGAATATCAGGATATTGTCCCCTTCCTCCAGCGCTGTTATGCTGCGTTCGAACGTTGACATCACATCCCTTGAAGCGCCCCGCACCACGGGAATGGGGTTGAATGAATTCAGGGCCCAGCAGGTAAGACGCGTTCCGAGGCCGATAATCATGCCGCCGATCTTCTTCCCGAATATCCTGAGCACAATGCTGAACGAGCGGGAAATCTCCCTGCGGGCAGTTTCCCTTTCCAGCATCACGTTATGAATCCATGGGCGAAAATATGTAGGCAGGTATATTACGGCAGCAATTGGTCCATAAATGAAATTATGGTTACTCACGAACACCGAAGGATAATCCTTCTTGCGCAGATTCCCGGTCCCGGACACCTTCAGCCTCAGGAACGGGCGGGCGAGAGTGCAGACTATCTTTATGCCGAAACGCATGCGGTATTTGCGAACGAACATTCTCCGGAGGCTTTCGCGTACATTCTCATTTTTCGAGCGTTCCTCAATGAACACCATGAGTTTCTCGCGGTTGCGGCTGTCGAGCGGCTGCCTCAGGGCCATCACCACCGCAACCAGCATGAAAACGGCCGGAAGCTGCATCACCAGGACGTTGAAAATCCTAGGGAAACCATCATCCCGTACCGCCGGGACGACAAAAGTCCACAGGAACATGATCAGAAGCATGATTGCGGAAGACGCAATCGAAGCAGTTGTGGACACTATCATGTTGCTGATCTTCAGTTCCTCGCGGTCAAAGCCCTCACCTACAATCCGTCCCACGGCTTCAAAGTCGAAATAGAATTTCCTTATTGCCGAAGTCATCAAAGACAAGCCCACTCCCCACACGACAGTCCATATCAGTCTCGCCAGCACCGTGGCCCCGTTGAACATCATCACCAGTCCCAAAAGCCATGTAAGCGCGCCGGCAATGAATTCCGCCAAAGCGACTCCCTTCCAGCGCTTGCGAACAACGAGACCGGCCACCACCAGCACTGCAAGCACCAGCAGCAGCCAAACGGCCATACCCACATACGGTTCCCAGTCAAATCCCCCGCGCGAAGGCACCAGCATATAGAAGAAGAACACCATCACTCCAAGATTGACGGCAATCGTGGAGTAGAGATTCATGTCTGAGAACAATCTGTACGAGGCAATCATCTCGTATTTGTTCTCGATGGCCTTGGAGTCCACAGGAATCCTGAGTTCGGGCACGAGGATACGGCGAAGTCCGGTAGCTGCAAGCACAGCCATCAGGCAGATGAACTCTTCGCGGCTGGTCCTGTTCCAAAGAAGCACTCCGCATCCGGCATCGAAACAAAGGTGAACGAAAGCGGCAGTAAAGTAATACTTTGCCTCAAGTCGGGGTTTTTCCGGAATAACGGACACCGTGCCGTAATAATCACGCATGACCAGGCACAGGGCGAAGAGAGAGACATAATTCGACTCAAGCTGCCCTGCGGTGAGAGGATAGATGAAAGCTGCGGAAATCCCGATCAGGAATATCAGGGAAATCACCAGATCGGACAGATAATGCTCTCCTCCGGCATGGCGCAATTTTGCAAGATTGCAGAGATAGTAAGCCTTTATTATGTCGGCAAAAAGATAGACGGTCGCTCCGAAGAACGGGTTGCCGATGATTATATGGGCCACTGCCATGCACAGCAGCAGATTGAAAAAGTCAATGCGGTAGAGACCCGTCAACGAATTCCATGAATATCCGCGCATGGCCCGCCAGAAGAAATGAATCAGATCTGTTTGTCGGGGTAAAAGGACTCGAACCTTCGACCCCCTGCTCCCAAAGCAGGTGCGCTAGCCAACTGCGCCACACCCCGAAACGTCTTCCGTCAGAAGACGGATGGCAAATATAAATCCCTTTTGCGAAAAAACAAAACTTCCTATATTTGCCCACATGATTATAGAAGCACACGGAATACACAAGAGTTTCGGGCAGTTGGAAGTGCTCAAGGGCGTTGACTTCTGCGCGAAAGAAAAAGAGACCGTGGCCATCACCGGAGCTTCAGGAGCGGGAAAATCCACCCTCCTCCAGATTCTCGGGACCTTGTCGACTCCCGATTCCGGTTCCCTGGAAATTGGCGGTCAGGACGTCCTGAAACTAAAGAGCGACTCTCTCTCAAACTTCAGGGGCAGGCATATAGGATTTGTCTTTCAGGCACACCACCTGCTCCCGGAATTCTCGGCAGCGGAAAACATAATGATTCCGGCACTCATCGCAGGCATGAGATTCCCGGAAGCGAGAAAGGAGGCCGAAAACCTGCTTGAGATCATGGGTCTAGGCGCAAGGAGTTCACACAAACCATCGGAACTTTCCGGAGGGGAGCAGCAAAGAGTCGCAATAGCCAGAGCCGTCATAAACAAGCCGGACGTACTGTTTGCTGACGAGCCGACCGGCAACCTTGATTCCGTTACCAAGAAGGAAATTCACAAGGTGTTTTTCGATCTCAGGGACAATACCGGCCAAACGATAGTCATCGTCACCCACGATCCGGAGCTGGCCGCGCTCTGCGACCGAAGCCTGACGATGAAAGATGGACAATTCATTTAGATTCAAACAGTTTTCTGTGCACAACTGCCGCTCCGCCCTCAAAGTGGGGACCGATGCCGTACTGCTGGGTGCCGCTATGACCCTGAAACCGGAAGACAGGCTCGCCCTCGACATCGGCACAGGGACCGGAGTCATAGCGCTCATGGCCGCCCAAAGGGCTCCGCAGCTGCAGATTGAGGCAATAGACATCGACCGGCCGTCTGCAGAAGAGGCCGCACAGAATTTCCGGGAATCCCCATGGCCCGACAGGCTGCATGCAGCCGCTTGCGGATTGTCGGAATATCACCCGGCGTTCAGGTTCGACCTCATATTCTCGAACCCTCCCTATTACGACAACTCTCTGAGAAATCCCGACGACCGGGTTTCTGCTGCAAGACACGCCTGCAAGCTGGGCATTGCCCAGATTTTTTCCTTTGCCGAGGAATGGCTGGAAAGCCACGGAAGACTATCCCTGATACTGCCTGCAGAAAGCCTTGTCTCATCCCGGAGGCTGGCGTCATCGTTCGGTTTTCGTCCCTTCAGGACCATTTTCATCAAAACCGTTGAAAGCAAGGCTCCCAAGCGTGTAATACTTGAATTTTCCAAAGAAGAAACAATTGAAAATCAGGGAACTATAGTATTAATGAAGAACGGTGCAAGAACCATTCAATATAGCCTTCTCACAAAGGAGTTCTACCTTGATTCGTCCCTGGAAGGCTGATTTTGCCACAAATAGCCGAGTCTTGCCACAAACGGAGAATGCAAATTTTCTAAAAAGGAATTTTGGGAGTAACTTTGCGGCCGGATTTTACATTTTTCAAGATGGACAACCTTACACAAAAAGACAATTTCATTCTCACTTTCGAGAACAGCGTAAAAGACTGCTGGAACAAGGCAGCTCTCGACGATTTCAAAGTCTCAAGCATAACCTATGGTGAACTCGCCAAGGAGATCGAAACCAATGTCCTGTTTTGGAAGGCTGCCGGCCTGAAGCCGGGCGACAAGATTGCCATCAACGCCAAGAGCTGTGCAAACTGGGCCAAGATATTTTTCTCAAACCAGGCCGGAGGCTTCGTGTCTGTCCAGATTTTCCCCGGATTCACCGCAACCGACACCGAGAACCTCGTGAACCATTCCGAGTCACGGCTTCTCTATACGGAGAAGGGCATTTTCGACAATATGGATTTCGGGCATATGCCTCAGCTGCTCGGTGCCGTTGACATCATGACAGGAGAGCTGCTGGCCGCGCGCAACGGATTCGACTCGCTCTACAACGGAAAAGAGAAATCATTCAGCGAAAAGCACCCGAACGGACTCTGTCCGGAGGACATCGACTATTCAGGCACGAGCATCGACAGCCTGTCATCCATCATGTATACATCAGGATCCACCGGAAACCCCAAGGGAGTGATGTTGACCAACAGGAATCTCTCTGCCAACGTCTACTCAGTGCCCATGCACGTGCCGTTCCGCAGAGGCGAAAACATTGTCAGCGTGCTTCCCTTCGCACACATTTTCGGAATGACCGTGGACATGGTGACTCCCTTGTGCCTCGGAATGCACCTGGTTGTGCTCGGACTGCCGCCCATTCCCACATACCTGAAGCCGGCTCTCAGGGAGTTCAGGCCGCACGTGTTCTTCTCCGTGCCCCTTATTCTGTCAAAACTCATCGAAGACACCATTGGGGATTTCATCCACAGCAAGAACGGAACAGCAAAGCTTGAAGACTATCAGAACAACCCTGATTTCTGTGAGGCTCTAGAGATAATTTTCCTGAAGGCCCTCGGAGGAGAAATCGAGATGTTCTGCACCGGTGGTGCCGCCATTCCCGAACAGTTCGAAAAGCTCTTCGTCACAAAACTCGGACTGCCTTTCGTGACCGGATACGGAATGACCGAAACTGCACCGGTAATATCCATCGGACATCTCGGGACCTACAAGCTGCGCGAATGCGGCGAATATCTCGATGAAGTGGTTGACGTCAAGATAGATTCTCCTGATCCGGAGCATATTCCGGGAGAGATTCTCGTCAAGGGCGAGATCGTTTTCTCCGGATACTACAAGAACGAAGATGCGACCAAGGCCGCCTTCACTGCCGACGGATGGTTCCATACTGGAGACCTCGCTACCATGGACAAGGACCACAGCCTGTTCATAGTCGGACGCTGCAAGAGCATGATACTTACTTCAAACGGACAGAACATATACCCCGAGGAGATTGAGGTTGTGCTCAATGCCCTGCCAGGAGTTGCAGAATCTCTGGTCGTCAACCGCGGCGAAAGGCTCGTGGCCCTGATCGTACCTGACCAGAACCAGCTCGGAGACATAGATTCGGCTGGACTCAAGAATCTCATGGACGCCAATCTGGAGGTTCTCAACAAGAGGATACCTGCATATTCTCATGTAAGCGGATATGAACTGCGCTTCGACGCTTTCGCCAAAACGCCGAAGGGAAGCATAAGAAGATTTATGTATGAATAACGAAATGAAAAGAGTAGTCATCACCGGAATGGGAGTCATCTCTCCGGTTGGAAACGATGTCAACACCTTCTGGGAGAGCCTGAAGGCAGGAAAATGCGGCATCACCAAGCTCGAAGGATTCGAAGAGTACAATCTTCCCATCCATGTGGCCGGAAGAGTCAAGGACTTTGACCCGCTCAAGTTCGGTCTCTCCGCTGCGGAAAAAAGGCGCAACGACATCTACAGCCAGTATGCCCTTGCAGCGGCTGCTCAGGCAATGGCCGACAGCGGTCTGGTATCAAGCCAGAACATCGACGAGAACCGCTTCGGCGTTTATCTGGGATCAGGAATCGGCGGCATCCAGACCTTCGTCGCCCAGACAAAGGTTCTGTTCGACGAGGGGGCAGACAGGATTTCACCCCTGTTCATCCCAATGATGATACCCAACATCGCCGGAGGCAACATCGCCATCAAATACAAGGCGAAAGGTCCCTGCCTTACCCATGTTTCGGCCTGCGCAACAGGCACAAACTCCATCGGGGAAGCATATCTCGCAATAAAATACGGCAGGGCCGATGCAATTCTTGCCGGAGGCAGTGAGGCTGCAGTGACACCTCTGGCCATCGGAGGATTCGCCAACGCAAAAGCCCTCACCACCGAAGAAGACCCTGCCAAGGCATGCCTTCCCTTCGATGCACGCAGAGGAGGTTTCGTCATGTCAGAAGGAGCCGGAGTACTGATGCTTGAAGAGCGCGAGCACGCAATAGCCCGTGGGGCGCACATTATTGCTGAAGTATGCGGATACGGCTGCACATGCGACGCTCACCACTACACAGCACCCAGGCCCGACGGAATCACTGCCGGAAGAGCCCTAAAGGAAGCCCTTGACGAAGCCGGATACAAAGAAGGAGAGAATCTTTACATTAATGCCCACGGAACCGGGACCCACCTCAATGACTCAACGGAAACCCGCGCCATCAAGGTTGCTCTCGGAGAAGAAGAAGCGCGCAGGGCATCAGTAAGTTCCACCAAGTCCATGCACGGGCACATGTTCGGAGCGACAGGCGCAGTTGAGCTCATAGCTTCAGCACTGGCACTCAAGGACGGCATCGTGCCTCCTACAATAGGTCTTGAAGTGGCAGATCCCGAATGTGACCTTGACTACACTCCAATGGAGGCAAAGAAGAGAGATCTGGACATTGCAATATCCAACTCTCTGGGCTTTGGAGGGCACAATGTTTGCGTAGCCCTGCGTCGTGTGTAATATCAAGTGTACGAAATAAAACCTCAACCAAATGAACCGAGAAGAAATCAAAAAAATCCTTCCGCACAGGGAGCCGATGCTCCTGCTTGACGAGTCGGAACGTGAAGGAGACAAAGTGATCTCCAAATACACGATCCGGGAAAATGAATTCTTTACGACCGGCCACTTCCCGGGATATCCCGTGGTCCCCGGCGTCATCCTCTGCGAGATTATGGCACAGGCCAGTTTCCTTCTGATTCCTTCAGAAAAGCTCAAGGAGAACACCGCGCTGTATGCAGGAATTGACGGAGCCAAGTTCAAGGCTTCGGTATTTCCCGGCGACACCGTATGCGTGGAATCCAAGGAAGTGACACAGAGAGGCCCGCTTGTGGTGGTGGACGCCCAGGCGACCGTAGGCGGAAAGCTCTGCTGCAAGGGGAGATTGACTTTCATGCTGGTTCCAAACGACAAACTGAACAAAAAGTAATATGGCCTACAATTTACTTAAAGGCAAGAAAGGCATCATCTTCGGAGCCCTTAACGACCAGTCCATAGCATGGAAGGCCGCTCTGAAAGCTCATGAGGAAGGTGCAGAGCTCGTGCTCACCAACACCCCCGTCTCCATCAGACTCGGGACCATCAACGAGCTCGCTGAAAAATGCAACGCCCTCGTAGTTCCGGCAGACGCGACTTCGCTAGAAGACCTGAACGCTCTCGTGGATGCCTCAATGGAGCATTTCGGCGGTCAGTTCGACTTCGTACTGCACTCCGTCGGAATGTCACCCAACATCCGCAAGAACAAGCCTTACGAAGACACCAACTACGACTTCTTCAACAAGACGCTTGACATCTCGGCACTTTCGTTCCACAAACTGCTGAACGTCCTCTACAAAAAGGACGCGCTGAAGGAATGGGGCTCAGTGGCCGCACTGACCTACATCGCGGCCCAGAGGACATTCCAAGGATATAACGACATGGCCGATGCCAAGGCTCTGCTTGAGTCAATCACCCGCAGTTTCGGCGTCATCTACGGGCAGAAGCGCCATGTGAGAATCAACACGGTATCACAATCGCCGACCAAGACGACTGCTGGAAGCGGGATTGCCGGAATGGAGGAGATGTTCACCTACGCGGACAAGATGTCCCCGCTCGGAAACGCTTCCGCATCTGACTGCGCCGACTACATCGTGACCCTGTTCTCAGACCTCACCAAGCACGTCACAATGCAGAACCTCTATCACGACGGCGGTTTCTCTTCTACGGGACTAACTGCCGAAGCAATCGACATATTCAGCAAAGGGCTCAAATAGCCTTTACCGAAAGCAAAAGAGCGACGCGCCTGCACGGCACGTCGCTTTTTTGTTGCAGCCGAG
This sequence comes from uncultured Bacteroidales bacterium, assembly GCA_902491795.1. Lineage (GTDB taxonomy): Bacteria > Bacteroidota > Bacteroidia > Bacteroidales > UBA932 > Cryptobacteroides. The sequence goes on from CABUIX010000005.1 coordinate 38,930, forward strand.
AACCTCGGGATGTCATTTCACCGACAGACTCACAGTCTGGAGATTCCGGCTGTCCGGTCCTACCATGATTTCAAATTCTCCCTTTTCGCAGACGAAATCCAGATTGTGGTCATAAAATGACAAGTCTTCCGCAGAAAGGACAAAGTCAACCTTTACCGTCTTCCCTGCCGGAACATGCACTTTTCTGAAAGCCCTGAGTTCCTTGACCGGACGCGTGGATGAGGCATACACATCCCTGATGTAAAGCTGAACTATCTCATCACCGTCACGCTCCCCCGTATTGGTGACATCCACCGACACTGTGACGCTGTCGGCCAAAGACATTTCAGAAGAAGAAACTGCAGGAGACGAGTATTCATAGGTGGTATAGCTCAATCCATAGCCAAACGGATATAGAGGAGCATTGATTTCGTCAAGATAGCAGCTGACAAATTTTTTGTAGCCGGCGCTGTCCGGATGCGGGCGACCGGTATTCTTGTGGTTATAATACAACGGCAACTGCCCGACAGAGCGCGGGAAAGACGTCGTAAGTTTTGCCGAAGGATTGACTTTCCCGAACAACACGTCAGCAACTGCCCGGCCACCCTCTGTCCCGGGAGACCAGACATCAAGTATCGCGTCCATGTTCGCATCTTCCCAGACCAGAGTCAATGGCCGTCCGGTTACAAGCACCATCACAACGGGTTTTCCCGTCGCCTTCAAGGCCCTGAGCAATTCCTGCTGGGCATCAGGCAGGCCTATGTCGGTACGGGATGCGCCTTCTCCGTTCATGTTGGGAATCTCACCGACGCATGCAATCACCACATCCGACTTCCTTGCAGCATCAACGGCCTCGGAAATCAGCTGCGACTGAGGCAGAGAATGAACATCAGGAGTCTCAAATCCAGGAACGAAGGCCTTGTAGAGGCCGTAACGGACATTCTCCTCCAGAGCAGGATCACAAAACAGCCAGCTTCCCTCAGCATGAAGCACCGGTGCTGCAGCTGCCTCGGAAATGCCCTGCAGCAGCGTGACGCTTTCATCGGCCCGACTTGACACGGTCCAGGTCCCGGCCATCGCCGCGACATCGTCTGCAAGAGGCCCGACCACAGCTATCTTCATGTCCCTGTCCAGCGGAAGTATCCCGTCGTTCTTGAGCAGGACCTGGGATTCCTGTGCCGCCTTCCTGGCAAACGCACGGGCTGAGTCGGTAAACATATTGGCAGAATATCTCGCAGTGTCAAGATACCTGAAAGGGTCATCAAACAGTCCGAGTTTGTACTTTGCCTCCAGTATCCTGCGGCAGGCCCTGTCTATGTCTTCTCCCGATATACGTCCAACCTCAAGAGATTTTTTCAATGTAGCCACATAGGCATCACTGTTCATGTCCATGTCGAGACCCGCCTGCAATGATCTGGCCGAGACTTCCTGAAGATCCCCTATCCCATGGGCCACCTGCTCCTTGACAGCTGTCGCATCGGAGACAACAAATCCGCCAAAGCCCCACATTCCGCGAAGCACATCGTCAATAAGCCAGGAATTCATTGTAGCAGGAATCCCCTCAAACTCATTGAACGAGGTCATGAAACTGCCAGCACCGGCTTTTGCCGCGGCTTCATACGGCGGCATGTATCCGTTCATCGCCTCCTGCCTCGAGAGGAAAACCGAATTGTAGTCACGGCCTGATTCCGCGGCTCCGTACAGAGCATAATGTTTGACGCACGCCATCACCTCGTCAGTATCGAACCGGTCGTCCGTCCCCTGGTAACCACGGATATAGGCCTTTGCGATTTCAGAGCCCAGAAAAGGACCCTCTCCGCTGCCTTCGACTATCCTTCCCCACCTGGCGTCCCGGCATATATCTACCATCGGACTGAAGACCCAGTTGATGCCGGCGGACGAAGCCTCGGTCGCTGCCACTCTGGCCACATGTTCAACAAGTTCGGGATTCCACGAGCATGAAAGGGCCAAAGGGACAGGAAATACAGTTTCGTATCCGTGAATCACATCCATTCCGAACATGAGCGGAATTCCGGGGCCGGATTCCAGAGCGAGTTTCTGAGCCTCCATGAGGAAGTCAATGTCGCCAGAGCCATATATGCCACCAAGCATGCCATCCCTCAACATTTGGGCATTCTCATCATCAACAGTGACTTTTTCGGCAGAAATGAATCCTGGCGCAGAGTGAAGATTAAGTTGGCCTATCTTCTGCTCGATGGTCATTCCGGACATCAGATCGCTGATGAACCTGTCCATTTCGGATTGACCGGAACATCCAGCCACAAGCATGGCGGTGAGTGCCGCCACAATACTAATTGATTTGGTCATTGCAATATGTTTTTTCAAAAGGTATCACTTCGGGGCCCTGATCGCCGAAAAGAAAAAGCCGGAGCCCGGCAGATGCCCAGGCTCCGGCAAATCTCTCATTGTCGGGAATCAACCCTGATTACGTCTAAAGATTGGGGTTGACAGTCTTCCAGTCAGCAACGGCAGGAATGATGCCGAGTTCGATGATCTCGTCACGCATCTTGCAAAGGTGCTCGTAAGAAGCCTTGAGGTCAGCCATCTCCTCTGCTGTTCCCTGAGGAGCGGTGTAATGAACGGCTCGTAGCCGATCTGGAAGCGGTTCCGATCCATCATCACGTTCTTGAACTCGCCATTGTTGACATAGCATCCTGCAGGCCAGGTGAATTTCTCTCCGCCCATCGCAGCCTCAATCATCTTGACTGAATTGTAGGCAGGACTCTGGAAAGAACTGCGTCCGCGAAGCTTGATGATGTTGGAGCCTCCCTGAACAGTATTGTGCTTGATTTCAGCCCATTTCTCGGCAGAAAGATTCTTCTCTGCAAGAGGAACGCCGTCAATCTTCACCTGTGATGCGAATACCGCCATGGCCTCACCGTGCCCGCCATAGGTGTGGGCTCCGGTAACCTTGCTCTGCTGCACTCCGAACTCCTGGGCAAGAGCCTCCTGGAGACGGGTGGAATCAAGGGCGGCAAGCGTGGTCACGCACTCGGGCTTGAGGCCAGAATGAAGGAGCACTACAAGTCCGGTAAGGTCAGCAGGATTGAAAATCACAACCACATGCTTTACATCGGGGCAGTAAGTCTTCACGTTCTTTCCGAAATCCTCTGCAATCTGGCAATTGCCCTTGAGAAGATCCTCGCGGGTCATGCCCTCCTTTCGGGGAGCGCCACCTGAAGAAATGATATACTTGGCATCCTTGAAAGCGACAGCAGGATCGGTGGTCCAGGTAATGTTTGCACCTTCAAATGCGCAATGGTCCATTTCTGCAACCACACCCCTCAGTCCGGGTTCATAAACATCATAAAGACATACGTTGGGAGTGAGCTTCAGCATTAGCGCTGTCTGTGCCATGTTGGAGCCGATCATGCCTGCGGCACCCACAATGACCAATTTCTCGTCAGTAAGATATTTCATGGTATCAAAATAAAATTAATACTCTGTTAAACCTTACAAATATACTAAAAATAAAAGCATTATACCTACTATTCGACAAAATCGCAATGTGCCGGATTGCTATATCACTAAAAAACACTATCTTTGCCGCGTTATAAATTTTTTATGGCACTATATCTTATAAAGGATCTGGACGACGACTACCACTCGAAACTGGGAGTCTGGCAGATTACCGAGTCCGAAGCTGAACTTCGTGCACTCGCTTCGGTTCCTTCCGACGAACTTGAAGAAATTTCCTATATCAAAAGCGAATCTCTACGCAAGCAGAAGCTTGCAGTGCGCACGCTCCTTGACTGCATGTTTGAGGACAAGGTGTATCTCAATCACCACGACAACGGGAAGCCGTACATAGAGAATTCCTCCATCAACATCAGCATTACTCATACCGACAAATATGTTGCGGTGATCGTCAACGACTCGGAAGAGGTCGGCATTGACTGCGAATCCCTTGACCGCGACTTCTCTGTCGTGGAGAAAAGAGCACTTTCCGAAGATGAAATAGAAGACCTCGATGCAGACCAGCGCAACGAACAGCTTGCCATCTACTGGTGTGCGAAGGAAGCCGTCTACAAGAAAATGTCGCAGTATAACGTCGACTTTGCCGAGCAGATAGAAATCGAGAATTTCAGGATGCGCGGAGAGGGCGAACTTGACGCCACTTTTACGCAGAAAGACGGTTTCGAAGAGGACATCCACCTGCAGTACATGACATTTGACCGTCACGTGCTGGTATGGGTCGCAGGCTGACGCAAGCCGCCGCTCCTCCTTTCCCGTCCGCTCACGACTAGCGTGGACGCAGCCAGATTTCCGGATTTTGGGGAGTCTTCTCCTTCCATATCTGGAAATGCAGTTGTGTCTGCCCGTCGATTGTGTCGACTATGCCTATCACGCTTCCGGTGCTCACCTTGTCGCCGGCCTTGACGGACACCTGGCCGAGCTTGCAGTAGAAAGAGAAATAATTGCCGTGCTGCACCAGCACGCACATGTTGTACCCAGGCATGGCTATGACATTCTTCACCTCTCCGTCAAAGACGGCCTTGACCGCGCTCCCCTTTGCCAGACCGATCGTGATACCGTTGTTGAACGGCATCACTATATTGGTGTACACCGGGTGGTTGTGCCGCCCGAAACGCTCAAGCACGGGACCGTCCGCCGGCCACGGCAGTTTTCCTTTGTTGGCCTCGAATTCAGAAGCGAGCTTGTAGTCAACCTTTGCGGCCGGCTTGCCCTGGGAGTTTCCTGTCGACTCCCTCGCCTGCTGGGCAGCCACATATTCTGCGATTATCCTTTCTATCTCCTTGTTTAGAGCCTCAACCTGGTTGCGTTTTGTCGTCAATTCCCGCTGGTACTTTGTACGGTAGCGTTTCAGTTGAGCGACAAGGTTGTCTGACCTCTTTTCCTCGGCCTGAAGCCTTGCCAGCTCCTTGGCCCTTGAATCGCGGAGCAGTGTCGCTGCAGTCTTTAGACTGTCCAGCCGCGAGAGCTCAAGTTCCAGTCCAGCCCGCATTTCCTTGACCTTGGCGGCCTCCGCGTTCATCGTCGCCGAAAGGTTCTTAAGGTATGAATACCTGCGTGTAGCCTGCCAGAAATTCTTGCTGGTGAGAATATAGACATACCATACCCTGGCATCGCGGTTCCTGTATGTGCTCCGGACAAGCCGTTCGAAATACAACGTCAAGGTGTCTATCCTCGCCTGAAGGCCGGCAATGTTGGAGCCGGTTATCTTGATGCTGTCACTGATCAAGGCTATCTGACGTTCACTCTCAGCCAGAAGGGCCTTGCGGGCCTCAACCTGCCTGCGTATAAGGGTAAGGTCATTGAGAGCGCTGCTGCTCCTTGATGTGTTCTCGGCAATCTGCTGCTCCAGTTGGGCAATTTCCTTCTCGAGCGCGGCTCTTTTGGATTCCTGCGCACGCGTGTCCTGCGCCAGGGCAGCAGGCTCCGCGGCGAGGACAGACAGCAGCAGAAATATGACAAGTCGGATGTTCATTGCTTCGAATTCTTCTGCTTGGCCAGCGAACCGTAATATATGGACAGATCCCGTTCTCCCAGAGCATCAAGTATGACGGAATAGTGCTCCAGCACCACGGCACTGTCCTTCCCTCCATATATCATCGCGTGCTTGAACAGCGGCTTCGCCTCCTTTGGCTTGCCGAGAAGATAAAGTATCCAGCCGCAGGTATCAAGATACGTAGGATTGTCCGGTTCCAGCGCAATCGCCCGCCTGCTCATCTTCAACGCCTTTCGCAGCGACTTTCCTTCTTCGGAAAGATAATAGGCATAGTTGTTCAGCACCGCCGTGCAGTCAGGATCCACTTCAAGCGCCTCTTCGTAGTAACGGTAGGCTTCGCGGGAATTGCCCATCTGATGGCTCATGTCGCCGGCCGTGGAAAGTGCAAGAAGCAGATTTTCCTTGTCCCCGGCCTTACGGGAGACCTCCGCAAGGCGCCCACACATGTATATGACAGAATCCGGCTTGTTCTCTATAATGCACATCCGGAGCTTGTTGAGATTGGCGCCAGGATCAGCCGGAGCCTGCCTGTAGCACACATCAACCAATTTGCGCAATTGCTCACCCCATACCCAGTAGAAGCGCGAGTCCATACGTTCAATCAGCGCCCCGAGGTACTGGCTCTTGATGTCGTCCCTCACAAGATCATTCCGGATGAAGTGGTCCAGCGTCAGGAAAAACGGAGGGAAATTACCGCTGAAGCGCAGCACTTCGAGCTTTCCGAGTTCGGCAGGGGCATAATCCGGATCCAGGTCCAGTGCCCTGTTGTAGTATTCGAGAGCCTTGTCGTCAGCTCTGCGGTTCATCATCTCGTCACCCACAACCGTAAGCGTATAGGGGTTGTTGTACCGCGAAGGACTGAGTTTCAGCAGTTTTCCGCATATCTCAGCAAAGCGGCTCCTGTCTCCCCTTGCGCTGTACAGCGAAGCCAGAGCCTCCAGATACCACACGTTTGAAGTATCGCGGCCGGCTGCTTCCAGCAGGTGGGTTTCCGATGAGTCCGTCTGGCCGAGCGCAAACTCCGTGAGACCCAGGTAATAACTCACGGCATCATCTTCCGGGCAACTCTCGTGAAGACCGGAGAAAATCTTTTCGGCGACGTCAAAGCGCTCTTGGGAATAATTCGTCACGCCACGCAGGAACTGTCCTGCATCAGCCTCCTGCCCCGAAGCAAAGGCTACACAAGACAACACAGTATATATCGAGAGTAGGAATTTGCGCATATTGTACAAAATTATATATTTTTCATTTTCATTCCTCTCTTTTGAAGCAAAATAGATTCCCAAATGGGCCACTGCTCCAGAATATTGGAAAATTTGTCTACTTTCGCATTTGTTTATTTTCAGATAGGATGCAACTTTTCGGGAACAGAAAGCATCTTGGTACACGGGAAGAAGATTGGATCGAAGGGGCAAAACGCGGCGACCGCAAGTCGCAAAAAGCGATTTACGACCTCCTCGCAGCAAAAATGTTCGCCGTCTGTCTCCGATACATGGGAGACCGCGACAGCGCCGAGGACATCCTTCAGGATGGTTTTGTGACCCTTTTTTCCAAGATTGACAGCTATTCGGGGACAGGATCTTTCGAAGGCTGGGCCCGCAGGATCTTTGTCAACACTGCACTGATGAGTCTCAGAAAGAAAGATGCGCTCAAGAACTCGGAAGACGTCCAGACAGCATGGGGCATTTCCGCCGATGATCCGTCGGCAATACAGAAAATCGGTTATGATGAACTGCTCAAAATGATTGCCGGCCTGCCTCCGGGGTTCAGGACCGTGTTCAACATGTACGTGATAGAAGGCTATTCCCACAAGGAGATAGCCGAAGCACTCGGAATTTCTGAGACCACATCACGCTCGCAGCTCCAGAGAGCCAGAGCGCTGCTGCAGTCCAGGATCAAAGAAAGGTATTGATGATGCAAGATAACAATCAGGATTTTGACCTCCAGTTGAGGTCAATGCTTGAAGATGCCGGAGTCCGGCCGCCGAGAGGCACATGGAAAATCATTTCCAGGCGCCTCGATGCAGCAACAGACACATCGGCCAGGATGTTCCGTGCGCTGAGATGGGCTGGAACGGCCATTGCCTTTGCTGCCGTTGCTCTTGGTGTCTTCCTAATTATTCCGGAATCATCTGAAACGCCCCGGGAAATCTCCCGCGGGGCATTGACAGCAGAAAATAATCTTGTACTGACGCCGGGAATAAAAGACGCCGCCAGCCTCAAGGCACTTCCGGAGCACAGGCCAGCAGGTAGCGAGGCGACAAGCACATCCGAAGCCACCGCCAGGAAAGACGAAACTGAATACGGAACTCAACACGAAGAATCTTATGGCCGGCAGACTCCGGCGAACGGCAACAGCCGGGGAGCCGCGACTGCACGCGAAGACAATCACATCTCTTCCGGGACGGACACCGCAGATCCTTTTGCAATTCTTGCACTGCAGGAAGAGCAAGGCAACAGACGCAGATCAGGAACGACATTGCTTTATGCCAAAGGTGCCATCGGAGGGAACGATCCGGATTTCGTGCGCCGAAGCGCAGGAGTAGCAATGGCTCCAGGTGCCTCAAGTTCCGGAATCACTGAACTCAGCGAATCCACTTACGGCATTCCGCTTACCCTCGGTCTCGGAATAAGGATTTATCTCCTGCCAAGGTTGTCGGTCGGTACCGGGGTTGACTACTCCCTGCTCACCAGGACATTTACAGGCACTTACACCGGCCCGGGAAATTCCGGGGAGACACAGGTGACCGAAGCTGGCAATGTTCAGCACACCATGCAGTACATAGGCGTTCCTCTTGACATTTACTATGACATCATGTCTTCCGACAAGATAAAATTCTATGTGTACGGAGGAGGAGAGGCAGAATACTGCGTTTCCAACAAGTATACGGTATTCTCCTCACCCAAAATCACCTGCAGTGAGCCCGTACGGAAGTTCCAATATTCCATCGGGGGAGGTGTCGGAGTAGAGTTCAGGCTTGCCGAGAACCTGGGGCTATATCTTGATCCGGGAGTCAAATATTACTTCCCTGGAGGGCAGCCCAAGAGCATCAGGACCGACAAGCCGTTCATGTTCAATTTCGACGCCGGCCTCAGATTCAGCCTGTAGGTTACTAAAAAACAGAAAAAGACACAAGAAACAAATAATGGTGACGAAGTCCCGCGAAAATGCAGAATGTTTTCCGGGACTTTTTCTATTATTGCCGTCAAACACATTGCACTATGAGAACTTCAAGCATATTGCTGTCTGTCCTCCTGTTGTCTTGTCTGGACGGCTGCATCATCCACGATTACGGGCTCAATACAGGACGGCCCAGAGCCGACTGCTTCCACCGGGATCCTCCAGTTACGCAGGCAGAAGACAGCATCCCGGCCGGCCACGCTTCCGACACTTCGGTCTATTTCTGCGCAGTAAGATTCAGCGAAGACTATGCCTGGCAGCGTGATACCGCGTATGGAACCGAACCATACGACCTGCTGCTTTTCAAGGACAACGAAATGATATTGACTATAAGCTCGGAGGGTTCGACCTGCACAAGCCCCGATCATGACACCCATCACATAATAAACGGACATCTGTACACCGAACACTCAAGTCTCACTCAAACATCAATAGGACGTGACGGAAAAGAGGTGGTGAGCTTCCCGGGCAGGGAATTCCTGAAGGGCCTGCTTCCTTCGGGAGACGATATCTACACGCTCAGCCAGAGGAGAGACGGAGACGGGTTCACTTTCAGAAAAAACGGAGAAATCCTTATGACAAAGACAGGGTGCACTCTCTTCGGAAGCATGGACAATCCTTCATACGGAGAAACAGGCGCGCTCTATCTCGACCGCGGAGACATAACTTTTTTCTACTGGACAGGAACTGGCGCACTCAGGAAATACTTCCGGGCACGAAACGGGAAAGAAGAGGAAATCATACAGTTTGCAGGCGAGAGCCATACAGACATGAAACCATACAACGGAATGCCTTTGGCTGCAGGAATAGACCTCCCGAACCACTATCCGGTAAACTGCAGCCTGTGGATACTGCCTCCGGACATATTGTCTGCCGGATTTTTCCGTGAAGGGAACCGGCATTTCAGCGGAATATTCAACGCCACCTCCGGGAAACTGCTGGAAATATGCAGCGGCGAAGCCGTCATCTACTGTTCAGAAGAGACCTGGCAAGCGGTGGAATACGACAGCGACAACGGAACCGTGGAATTGACGGGGCCAAACGGCAACAATGAGGTCCACCGGGACTGCTATTTCCTGTCACCGTCATGTGCGGCGCTGTACGGCAGCAAATTCATATATGCCCTTTCTCCAAGGGCAGAGAATGGTTTCCCGAAAATCTGGACAGGAAAAGGCTTCCGGGAAGTGGCGGTCCACGGCTACATAAGCCGTGTGGCCATAGAGGTCAATCCTGCCAGCTGAGCGTGCGCGAACCGTCATCGCCCACGGTGATGTCCACCGTCAGCGTTTCTTCAGGCAGCAGTCCCGCAATGTTCTCCGGCCACTCTATCAGGCACAACGAACCGCTGTCCAGATAATCATAAAGCCCTATGTCAAGAGCCTCTTCCTCTCTGGATATGCGATAGAAATCAAAATGGTAGACAACCTCTCCGGAGTCGGTGAGGTATTCGTTGACTATCGCGAATGTGGGCGAGCTCACGGCATCTGAACTCACGCCAAGGCAATTGCATAATGCCTTGATGAAGGTCGTCTTGCCGGCGCCCATGGGAGCATGGAATGCCACTATGCTGTGGCCGGCCGTGAGTCTGATGAACTCCCGTGCCGTACTGTCGATCTCCGACAGATCTTTCATCAACAAACTGTGCTGCATATCGGCAGCAAATATACGAAGTATAATCAAACATTGTAATGCAAAGATGCTTACACGAACAATAGGGGCCAAGTGCATAGGAATAGATGCCGCGGAAGTCACAGTCGAAGTCGACATCTGCAACGGGATCGGAATCCATCTGGTAGGGCTGGCGGACGTGGCCGTAAAGGAGAGTCTGCTGCGAACAACGACGGCCCTGACTTCTTCGGGATACAGGATTCCAGGCAAGAAAATAGTAATCAATCTGGCTCCGGCCGACATGAAAAAGAACGGGAGCGGCTATGACCTGCCGCTGGCAATCGGGATAATCGCCTCGTCAGGCCAGGCGGATCTTCCGGGTATCGCTTCATGCATGGTCATGGGAGAGTTGGGCCTCGACGGAAGCGTCCGTCATATCCCCGGAGCTCTCGTCTATGCTGAATACGCGGCAAAAAAAGGGTTCCGCGGCATCATTCTTCCGGTCTCGGCAGCGATGGAGGCTGCCGAGACTGACGGGATAAAAGTATACGGAGTAAATAGCCTCAAGGAAGCCGTGGGCATCCTCGGCTCGGAAAACGGCTGCGAGAAGTTTGAGGTAAAAAGGGATAGCATTGCGGGGAAAAACGCTCCGAGATCCAAGACAACCATTGATTTTTCTGACATTACAGGTCAGGAAAGCGCAAAAAGAGGCATGGAAATAGCCGCCGCCGGAGGCCACAATATCATAATGATCGGGCCGCCGGGGTCAGGAAAGACCAGTCTTGCCAAGGCACTGGTGGGAATTCTCCCGCCCATGAGCAGGGAAGAGGCGATGGTCACCGGAAAGATTTATTCCGTCGCAGGCATGGCAAGCTCTTCCGGAGGGCTGGAATGGAGGCGGCCCTTCCGCTCTCCGCATTACTCCGCTTCCATGGCGGCAATAATCGGAGGGGGATCCGGAGGCAGCGTTATTCCCGGCGAGGTGTCTCTCGCATGCAACGGAGTTCTTTTTCTCGACGAGTTCGGACAAATCCCACATGCTGTCGCGGAAGCGCTTCGCGGACCTATGGAGGACAGGAAGGTGACCATCTCAAGGATGAGGTCAAAAATAGAATTACCGGCATCGTTCATGCTCGTGGCAGCATCCAATCCCTGCCCTTGCGGATATTACGGAGAAGGTGACAGATGCACCTGTTCTCCATATCAGCGTGCCGCCTATATGTCAAGACTGTCCGGTCCGATAATGGACAGAATGGACATCCAGGTACGGGTCCGGCCGGTTCCGCCAGAAGAATTGAGGGGCAACAGAAGCGGAGAAACAAGTTCAGACATTGCGGCAAGAGTGATTGCGGCAAGGGAAATGCAGGCAAGAAGATTTGCAGGAGAAGGAATAATGACAAATGCTGAAATGACCACTGCCCAGGTCCGCTCATTCTGTCCGCTTGACAATTCGTGCAAGATTCTGCTCGGCAAGCTTATGGAACAGCAAGGACTTTCAATGAGAGCGTATTTCAGGATAATCAAGGTTGCAAGGACCATAGCTGACCTTGAAGGAAGCACCGTGATAAGACAGGAACACATACTCGAAGCGGCGAGCTTCAGAATGCTTGACAGAATGACATTATAGCTCTTGCGTTATGAAAATAATTTATATAAATTTGGGCAGTTTGATTGAAATTTAAAAAATGCCGCAAGAAATAGAAAGAAAATTTCTGGTGAAAGGCGATTTCAGGCCTGACGCAGTCAAAGTTCTCCAAATCGCCCAAGGCTATCTCAATTCCGAAAAGGAGAGAACGGTAAGAATCAGGACAAGGGACAACAGAGGATTCATCACCGTGAAAGGGGAAAGTTCGGAGGACGGGACAAGCCGGTTCGAGTGGGAGCATGAAATTCCGTACGAGGATGCGGCTGCAATGCTCAAACTGTGCGAACCGGGGACAATAGAGAAATCCAGATATCTGGTTCCGTCGGGCAGGCATACCTTCGAAGTCGACGTGTTTCACGGCAACAATGAAGGGCTGACAGTCGCAGAAATCGAACTTAAGTACCCAAATGAAAAATTCGAGCGTCCCTGGTGGCTGGGAGAAGAAGTTACAGGAGACCCAAGATACTACAACTCCGCGCTTTCCCGCAATCCGTACAAGAATTGGAAACCACAAAATCAATAACACATGAACCTCGACGCAATTTTGTTCTATCTGGTTCCGGCAGCATCTCTGACGGCGCTACTGTTTGCGTTCATATTTTTCCGGAAGATGATGAAAGAGGACGAGGGCACGCCTACAATGCGGCAAATCGCACAATTTGTCCGTGACGGGGCAATGGCCTACCTCAAGCAGCAGTACAAGGTGGTAGTCATAGTCTTCATCATACTTGCCGTAATCTTTGCCATCCTGGCATACGGATTCCACTTACAGAACTCCTGGGTACCATTTGCATTCCTGACAGGAGGTTTCTTCAGCGGCCTTGCCGGTTTTGTGGGAATGAAAACAGCGACATTCGCATCAGGACGTACGGCAAATGCCGCGAGGAGAGGACTCAACGACGGGCTCAGGATAGCCTTCAGGAGCGGCGCCGTAATGAGCCTTACCGTAGTCGGACTAGGGCTGCTCGACATTTCAGTCTGGTACTTGATACTCAACAAGTTCATCGGGGCGGAAGGACCTCAGAAACTTGTGGCAATCACCACGACCATGCTGACTTTTGGCATGGGAGCCTCAACTCAGGCCCTGTTCGCCAGGGTCGGAGGGGGAATCTATACAAAGGCCGCTGACGTCGGAGCAGACCTCGTCGGGAAGGTAGAAGCAGGAATTCCGGAAGACGACCCCAGGAACCCTGCAACCATTGCCGACAACGTGGGAGACAATGTCGGCGACGTTGCAGGCATGGGCGCAGACCTTTATGAAAGCTACTGCGGCTCGATTCTGGCCACGATAGCATTGGGAGCATCGGCATTTGTCGGTGACGGGGAAGCCCTGCAATTCAAGGCAATACTTGCTCCGATGCTCATTGCCGCAGTCGGAGTGGTTCTTTCAATAGCGGGAATCTTCGCCGTGCGCACCAAGGAAGGAGCCGGGATGAGCCAGTTGCTGAAATCGATGTCCGCAGGAACCAACTTGAGTTCCGTGCTCATTGCAGTAGCCGCTTTCGGCATACTGTACCTGTTGAAGATTCCGAACTGGTGGGGGCTCTCGATTGCAGTGGTTGTAGGTCTGGCCGCCGGAGTCATCATCGGGCAAGCCACTGAATACTACACTTCACATTCGTACAAACCCACTCGCAAGCTGGCCGAGAGTTCAAAGACAGGACCGGCAACAGTGATCATCTCCGGAATAGGACTCGGCATGATTTCCACGGCAATTCCAGTGATCACGGTCAGTGTAGCCATCATACTGGCATATCTTGCCGCCAACGGATTCCATGCCGCCGACCTGCTCGGAGCCGAAGCCTTGAGCAAAGGGCTCTACGGCATAGGCATAGCTTCTGTCGGAATGCTTTCAACCCTGGGAATTACCCTCGCGACAGATGCCTATGGGCCAATAGCGGACAACGCCGGAGGAAACGCCCAGATGAGCGGGCTTGACCCGAAAGTGCGAGAGCGCACTGACGTGCTGGACGCTCTCGGAAATACCACCGCAGCCACAGGCAAAGGATTTGCGATAGGCTCGGCGGCGCTGACAGCGCTCGCGCTTCTGGCTTCGTACATCGAAGAGATCAAGATCGGCCTCGACCGTCTGGGAATGACGATTCAGGACGCTGCCGGAGAAGTCATTGACGCCACAGCGGCAACCATACCGGACATCATGAACTATTACAAGGTCAACCTCATGAATCCTATGGTGATCGCCGGGGTGTTCATCGGCGCCATGATGGCTTTCCTGTTCTGCGGGCTTACCATGAACGCCGTAGGACGTGCAGCTCAGAAAATGGTGGTCGAAGTAAGAAGGCAATTCCACGAAATAAAGGGCATTCTTACCGGAGAAGCCACTCCCGACTACGCACGATGCGTGGAAATTTCAACCAAGGGAGCCCAAAAAGAAATGTTGTTCCCGTCATTGCTCGCGATCATTGTCCCTATTGCCGTAGGGCTGCTGCTTGGAGTGGCAGGAGTAATGGGACTTCTCATCGGCGGTCTCGGCGCGGGTTTTGTACTTGCAATATTCATGGCAAATTCAGGAGGAGCATGGGACAACGCCAAGAAGCATGTTGAGGAAGGTAACCTTGGAGGCAAGGGCAGCGAATGTCATTCAGCCACTGTTGTCGGCGACACCGTTGGAGATCCTTTCAAGGACACATCGGGTCCGTCCCTCAACATCTTGATAAAACTCATGAGCATGGTATCTATCGTGATGGCCGGCGTAACGGTAGCGATAAGCCTGTTCTGAGACATGCCGGGCAACATCCCGACATGAAGCCAACACCAAAAACCAAACAAAACGGGAAGGCGAGGCCGTTGAGGTCTCGCCTTCTTCATTTTTATTCCCGCAAAAACAGCAGCAAGGAGACACGATTTTTTCAACGAAACAATTATACGATTATTTGAAACAAACAGGCCACTCAATCATATTACACTTTTCATAACTTTAGACTAATAATGCATTGACCATTCAACGGGGATAATCCCGGACTTTGCGCCGAAACTTTTCAAATTCTAAGCACATATGAACATTAAAACAATTATTTCTGCGGCACTTGTTTGCCTGATGTCCGCGCAGATTTCTTCTGCCCAGGACAGACAGCAGCCTTCATGGCTGAGCGACGCGGTCGTATATCAGATCTATCCGTCTTCGTTCCAGGATTCCGACGGAAACGGAATCGGAGACATTCCCGGAATCATCTCCAGACTTGACTACATAAAGTCCATAGGAGTCACGGCGATATGGCTTAATCCAATATTCGTGTCAGGATGGACTGACGGCGGATATGACGTCATAGACTACTATATGGTGGACCCGCGCTTCGGCACCAACACCGATCTTGTAAATCTTGTGGAAGAAGCCCATTCCAGAGGACTCAAGGTCATACTTGACCTGGTCGCAGGACACACGTCTGACCAGTCGGAATGGTTCATCCAGTCTTCTCAGGCTCCGAATCTCCGTTACAGCGACTACTATATATGGCCCACATTCAAACCTGAAATTGAAGGAGCCGACAACAGCGGCGGCAAGCAGGACTATGCACAATTGATGAACACCTTCAACAATATAGTCAACAAGTTCGTGAAGACCGACGCTCCGAGAGGCCCTTATTTCATCAAGAACTTCTTCGACACTCAGCCCGCACTCAACTTCGGTTTTGCCAACCCTGACCCGGAACACCCATGGGAACAGGCAGTTGATGCTCCCGGCCCCATGGCAGTACGCCGTGAGATCAAGAACATCATGTCATTCTGGATGGACAAGGGCGTAGACGGCTTCCGCGTTGACATGGCCGCCAGCCTTGTGAAGAACGATTTCGACAAGTCGGCGACAATCAAGCTCTGGAAAGAAGACCTCGCCAAGTGGTTCAAGGAAGAGTATCCCGAAAACCTGCTTATTGCCGAGTGGTTCAATCCGGCACAGTCAATTGAAGCCGGATTCAACGTGGACTTCTTCTGCCATGACGGACAATACAACTATGCTACCCTGTTCTTCAACACTCCCCGGAGAGGAAGTGACGGAGTCTGCTACTTCGATCTTGCCGGCAAAGGCGAGCTGAAGACATGGTATGACCTCTACACCTACCAGTACAATGCCGTCAAAGGAAAAGGCTACGTAAGCATGCCCTCAGGCAACCACGACTTCACCCGCCTTGCAGCAGGCCCCCGTGACACCGAAGACCAGCTGAAGGTCGCAATGACCTTCTTCTTCACCATGCCAGGAGTACCTTTCATCTTCTACGGCGATGAGATAGGTCTTGAGCACCAGTTTGACGCTCCTTCAAAGGAAGGCAGCGGCACCGGACGCGCAGGCACCCGAATACCGATGCTTTGGGATTCAAGCGAGAATGCAGGGTTCTCAACTGCAGCAAAGGAGGATCTTTACCTGCCGCAGGATCCTGATCCGGACCGCAGGACAGTGGAGAGCCAGGAAGCAGATCCCAATTCCCTGCTAAACTATGTACGCGACCTCATCAAGCTGCGCCTCAGCTCGCCGGCTCTCAGCAGCGACGGTGACTGGAAGCTGGTCAGCAGCCTCGACGCTCCCTACCCTATGATATATGAAAGGAGCAGCGGGGATGAAGTCTGGGTAATCGCTGTAAATCCTTCAGCGAAGAAGGTTACAGGAGAGATTCCTTCATATTCGGCTGAAGCAGAAGCAGTGTTCGGATCTTACAGCACTGCCAAATACAAGAGCGGAAAGGATGTAGACAAGATCACCCTCTCGCCCGTATCCGCTGCCGTCTTCAGAATACGGTGACAGATGGTGATGCCTTCACGGCAGCTTTCACGGTGGCATATCTCAACGGGAAATCCCTCGCTGACGCGCAGAAACTCGCAGGCGAAGTCACCGCCTATGTCTGCTCACACAAAGGAGCAATGCCTGAATGACGAAACTGATCAACCACAATAACACACCAATCCTTATGAAACACATCATTAACTCCCTGCTTCTCGCCGGAATGACAGCCGTCCTCGTCTCATGCGGCTGCGACGAGAATTTCTACAGCAGGACAAAACAGCAACTCTACATCGGCGACGACATCGCCGTTGCACAGACCCAGTACGGAAAGGTCCGCGGCTACATCATGCGCGACACCTACACCTTCCTAGGTATTCCTTACGGCGCTTCAACTGCCGGAGAGAACAGGTTCATGCCGCCCCAGCCGCCCCAGCCGTGGGACGGAATCAAACCGGCATACTTCTATGGAGCCTGCGCTCCCCAAAGCGAGATGCAGTTCCCCAACAACAGCCGCACATTCCTCGACTGCTGGAACTATTATGACATGAGCGAGGATTGCCTGAACCTCAATGTATGGACTCCGGGGCTCGACGGGAAAAAGAGACCGGTCATCGTATGGCTGCATGGAGGCGGATTCTCTTCAGGAAACAGTTACGAGCACCACGAATACCTCGGCGAGAACTTCAGCCACTATTGCGACGTGGTGTTCGTCTCTCCCAACCACAGGCTGAACTCCATAGGATTCACTGATTTCTCCGCAGTCGATCACAAATTCAAGGATTCCGGCAACGTCGGCATGCTCGATCTGGTGGCTGCCCTGCAGTGGGTCCATGACAACATCGCCAACTTCGGCGGTGACCCCGGCAACGTCACCATCATCGGACAGAGCGGAGGAGGCGCAAAGGTCTGCAACCTCGTGGCGATGCCAGAGACCGAAGGACTTGTCCACAAGGCAGTAGCACTCAGCGGAAGTGCCTCTTCCGCCACTGACAAGGAATACGCAAGCGGCCTCGGAAAGGCAATAGCTGAAGCGGCAGGAGTCAAGGGGCCGGAAGACATGCACATCCTCCAGGAGATGCCCTATCAGGAATACAGGGCACTCGCAGACAAGGTGGCACGCGAATATTCTGCCAAAAACGGCAGTGTACGCCGCGGAGGATTCAGCCCCGTTGCCGACGACCTGCACATACCCGGCGGAGACTTCTACGCACCCGGCTCGCATTCTTCCAACATTCCGATGATCATCTGCACCACAACCTGCGAATGGCCGTCAGCAATTGATGATGCTGCACGCCACGCCCTCACCAAGGAGCAGGTTATTGCGGAAATGTCAGAGCGCTACGGTGCAGAAAAGGCGGCCGCAATATATGACGCCTATGCTGCAATCTTCCCTGACAAGCTTCCGATTGAGGTTTACGATCTCGCCAACAGCTCTCGCTCAGGTGCACTCAAGGTGGCCGGACTGCGCAATGCAATCGGAGCTCCGGTATACATGGCATGGTTCGACTGGCAGGGGCCCGTATTTGACGGCCGTGTACACGCTATGCACACCATGGACATTGCCTTCTGGTTCATGAACACCGACCTCCAGGTTTCTCACACCGGTGGTGGCCAGTATCCTCGCAATCTCTCCAAGAAGATGGCCAAGGCGCTCAACAACTTCATGCGCACCGGCGATCCCAACGGCAAGACGGGCCTTCCCAAATGGCCTGCATTCGACCAGGAGAGCGGAGCAACAATGGTGCTCGCCGAAAAGTGCTACGTACTGGACAACCCCGACAAGCAGGCTCTTGAGCTGACAGCCAGATAAACTGCAGCCCGCGACAAAATGATATGACCCCGGAATTCGGATTGATCCGATTCCGGGGCCATTCATAATTCAGCGACAGGATTGTCAGCGGAAATCCCTACGCAAGTGCCGCCAAATTGCTCTTAAGCTGTTCCACGGAACTTGCCCCGATAATGACTGACGTCACTTCCTCTCGCCGAAGCACCCAGCGCAACGCATACTGGGCCAAAGTAAGTCCTTCAGCGGCCGCCTCGTCATTCCACGCAGATATCCGCGCCAGAAGTTCAGGAGTCAGACTTTCCGGCTTGAGAAATTTGCTGTGGGTCATCCTCGAGCCTTCAGGAATGCCATGGAGATATTTGCCCGTTAGCAGGCCCTGGGCCAAGGGAGAGAAAGCGACGAATCCGGCTCCTTCCGATGCGGCCTGCGGTATGATCTCCTCCTCAATTGTTCTGTCGATCATGTTGTACCTGCCCTGGTACACCAGGCAAGGCACATGCTGCTCCCTCAAATATGAATAGGCAGCAGCAGCCATTTCTGCCGGGTATTTGGAAATACCCACATAAAGAGCCTTGCCCTGACGGACGATGTCCACCAACGCCTGCATTGTCTCCTCTATCGGAGTATTCGGATCAGGACGGTGAGAATAGAATATGTCAACATAGTCAAGGCCCATGCGTTTGAGGCTTTGGTCAAGCGAAGCCATGAGATTCTTTCGCGACCCCCACTCACCGTAGGGCCCAGGCCACATGTCATGACCGGCCTTGGTCGCGACTATGATTTCATCACGGTGCGACTTCAGTGAAGCGGAATATATCTCTCCAAAACGGGTCTCCGCCGCTCCATAGGGCGGTCCATAGTTGTTGGCAAGATCGAAATAGGTGATGCCGCTGTCGAAGGCAAACTCTACAATCTTCCTGCAATTGTCGAAGTCAGCATCAGCGCCGAAGTTGTGCCAAAATCCCAGAGAGATCGCGGGAAGGAGCAGCCCGCTGCGCCCGCACCTGCGGTAGCGCATGGACTCATAGCGCGGTTCTGTCAGTTTATAATTCTCCATATTGACGAATTTTGTCTTGTGAATATACTAAAAAAATTCTCAACCTGTGATTCCGGCCGGATGATATACCCCCGGCGGGCAATCTCCAGGGCCATTTTGAAGATATTTGCAAAAAATGCAAAAAAATTTTGTCGGTTTAAAAAAGTAGTATATCTTTGCAGTCCCTTACAGAAAGCGAGGGGCAAGTTCATTGAAAATATTGAAAGATAAGTACAAGCAAGAAAACAGCAAGTACCAA
>CABUIX010000006.1 GCA_902491795.1 uncultured Bacteroidales bacterium
GAACTCCCATTTCCAGCTTGGAAGGCTGGCATAATAGCCATTATACGAACCCCGCGTTATGCAAGAATTTTTCTGTGTGGGCAAGGATGGATTCGAACCACCGAAGGTAAAACCAGCAGATTTACAGTCTGCCCCATTTGGCCACTCTGGTACTTGCCCATTGTTTTGCTGACGAGCCGATGGAGGGAGTCGAACCCACGACCTTGAGATTACAAATCACACGCTCTCACCAACTGAGCTACATCGGCAATGATGTCTATTTCAAAGTCCCATATCTTAAGGGATTGCAAAGTTAGAAATTATTTCTGTTCTTCAAAAACTTTTTCAATCTTTTTTTTGATTCCTTCGCAACATATTCCGAATTTCTCAAGCTGAGCCTTCTGTGAGGCCTGATCGACGAATCTGTCAGGAATTCCAATGCTCTCAACACGGATTCCATAGCCTCGGGCTCCAACAAATTCGCTTACGGCTCCTCCCAGACCGCCTTTCAGGCAGCCATCCTCAACAGTTATTATGCACTTGTAGCTTGAGGCAATCTCTGCAAGGAGCTTTTCGTCCAGAGGCTTTATGAAACGGAAGTTGTAGACTCCGACTCTTCCGGAATACCCTGAAGCAGCTTCCATTGCTCTGTTCACTGCCGGACCTGTTGCTATTACGGCAATCTCGCTGCCTTCGGCGAGAGTTTCCTCCTGGCCGGCCGGTATTTCTTCATACTCAGTTCCTTTCCACTCTTTCCCTTCGCCCATTCCGCGCGGATACCTTATTATATACGGTCCGGTTTTGCTTAGCATCGCGGAATACATCAGGTCTTTCAGTTCCTTTTCATCTTTGGGTGAGCAGATGATGGTGTTCGGTATGCAGCGGAATGCCGCGATGTCAAATGCCCCATGGTGAGTCGCTCCGTCTTCTCCGACCAGTCCTGCCCTGTCGAAGCAGAGCACCACCGGAAGATTCTGCAGCGCGACATCGTGTATTATTTCATCGTATGCCCTTTGCGCAAATGAAGAGTAGATGTTGCAGAAAGGTTTCATCCCGGCGGCTGCGAGCCCTGCAGAGAATGTCACAGCGTGTTCTTCTTCTATTCCGACATCGAAGAATTGGGCCGGGAGTTCTGCGGCGAGCTTGCTCATCCCGCTGCCCTGGGCCATTGCAGGAGTTATTCCTATGACATTGGAATTCTTTCTCGCAAGGTCGCACAGAACTTCGCCGAAAACGTCCTGATAGCGGTCACGGGTGTGTCCTCCCGTGAATCTCTCGGCCGTCTGCGGATTGAATTTGCCCGGGGCGTGCCACGTTGTCGGATCCTGCTCGGCTGCAGGATATCCCTTGCCTTTGATGGTGCGGCAGTGCAGGATGCGTGGCCCTTTTATGTCCTTGAGTCTTGAAAGGGCATTGATGACTTCTCCGAGATTGTTTCCGTTAATAGGGCCGAAATACCTGAACCCGAGAGATTCGAAAACGTCCCCGCCGGTGCGTTTGACCGCCCATGATTTCAGGCTGCGCAGCCATCTTTGCAGGAACCGCCTGATTCTGCCTTCTCCGAGAGTCGCCCATACTGATTCCTTGAAGGAATTGTATGAGGCACTGGTTGAAAGTTTCAGCAGGTGTTCATGCATTGCGCCGATATTGCTGTCGATGGACTGGTCGTTGTCGTTCAGCAGAATCAGCAGGTCCGCATTCCCCGTTCCGGCATTGTTGAGTCCCTCGAAGGCCAACCCTCCGGTCATGGCTCCGTCTCCGATCAGGGCAACTACTTTCTCGTCCCGGCCTGTCAGTTTGGCGGCGCAGGCGAATCCCAGCGCAGCGGAAATTGACGTGGAGGAATGTCCCGTTCCGAAACAGTCATATTCGCTTTCGCTGCGTTTAGGGAAGCCGCTGATTCCTCCTTCGGAGCGCAGAGTCCTGAAAGCCTCTCTCCTGCCGGTTATTATCTTGTGGGCGTAAGCCTGATGCCCGACGTCGAAGATCAGTTTGTCTTTAGGAGCGTTGAATACATAGTGCATCCCGACAATGAGTTCCACTGCCCCCAGGCTCGACGCCAAATGCCCCGGGTTGGTGGAGCAGCATTCAATTATGTATGAGCGTATTTCGGAGCAGAGCCGGGTCAGCTCCTCCATCTTCAGCCCTTTGAGGTCTGCCGGACTGTTTATTTTGTCGAGAATTTCGTACATACTTTCAGTCAATCATGCCTTGCCTGCCGGTTCGTCAAGTGCGAGTTCCGGGTGCTTCCCCGAAGATCTTGACAGCATGAGCGAAACAATTACGGCGATGCTGCCGAGAGCTATGAAAATGTATTCTGCGCTGACTGCTGCGGATACCCCGCTGTCAGTCTTGAAAATGTGCCCCACAAAAATCGGGACGAGAAGCATGCCCATGTTCTGGATCCAGTAAATCAGGGAATAGGCCGTTCCAAGATTTCTTTCCGGGACAATCTTCGGGACGGATGGCCACATAGCCGAAGGAACCAGAGAATATCCGATGCCGAGAATGGCGATGGAGAAGTATCCCCAGAACGGAACTCCCTGCGGTGCAAAGCACAGCAGCAGGTGTGCGCAGAGCACCATCATTGAGCCTGTCATCATCCAGAATGTCGCTTTCCCGGCCTTGTCCACTAGGGCTCCGAACAGGGGAGTGAAGATCACGGTGAAGAACGGAATCATTGATATCACCCATTTGGCGTTGTCAATGTCCATTCCGAACCGCGGAATCACAATCGACGTGCCGAATTTCTTGAAGGAAATTATGCAGCAATAGAAGAATACGCAGAGCAGCGCAATCATTATGAACCGCGGGTTGGTAAGGACCCTGACGATGTCAGAAAATTTGAACTTGTCCTCGTCCTTTACTTTCCCGCGTTCGGAAACAGCCCCGTTCCTCTTGTCGAAGCGGGCGTCCATGGCCACAAATATGCCCCACAAAAGGACTCCTAAGAGGATCAGGCCCAATCCGAAGACAGCAGGCCTGGAAGTCTCTGCAAGCGTGTATATCTCTCCGGGGGCCTTTTGAGCCACGAGAACGGGTGAAAGTATGAAAGCGGTGGCCGTTCCGAGACGTGCTACTGCGACCTGCGCACCCATTGCGAATGCAACATTGCGTCCCTTGAACCATTTTGCGATGGAGCGGGTTACGGCAACTCCGGCAATCTCGCTTCCAAGGCCGAAAATCATGCATCCGGCATAGGCAATTGTGAGAGATTTCTGCGGCTCAAGTCCGGAACGCAACGCAAACAGCACGAGTCCGGCTCCGGCAGCCATAAGCCCCACGAATACGGAGCCGACGACCCTCACGCCGAAGATGTCAAGCAGTATTCCGCACACAATCAGTCCTCCGCAGACACAAAGGAAACTGTACCCTCCGGCATAGAATCCGTAGTCTGCGCTGTCCCATCCTAGCTGCAGCATTTCAGGGTGCTGGAAGATCTGGGACAGGGTGGAGAACATGTCGTCGAAGAAGTACGACGCGAACATCGGCACCATCAGGCAGACCAGTGCTATCCAGCATGCGGTTCCTGTTCTCCGGGCTGATATGTGGACTTTTTCCGTCATTATTCGGACTTCTGTATGTTGGGAAGTTCAAGCCCGAGCTTGTTCTTCGCGTCAAGCCGTTTGAGATACAGCGCAATGCAGAACGCAAGTATTCCGAAGCCGGCGAAGATCACCAGCGGAACGGTATAGTTGTATGGAATGAAGTCGGCGTTGACTGCCTTTGCTGCCGCTACTGCGGGGTTGTTCGCATTGGAAGACTCCAGAACACTTCCGATGAGCATCGGCACGAAGCAGAGCCCTATGTTCTGCACCCAGAATATCAGGCAATAGGCGCTTCCGAGTATTTTCTCGTCTATGATTTTCGGTACACTCGGCCAAAGTGCCGCCGGAACAAGCGCAAAGCTTACTCCGAGTATCACGATCGTGGCATAGGCAAGCAGCTTGCTGTGCGTGGCCGGAAGCATGAAGGCAAAGACGAGGTGGCAGACGATAAGCAGCACGGCGCCCCATATCAGCATCGTCGCGCCTTTTCCCTTGTGGTCCAGATAACTGCCGAGGAAAGGCGTTATCACTGCCGCGCCAATGGGGAACCAGCGGAAAATGTTGGCGGCTGTCTGCGGCGGAATTCCGTCAAGATTGCACTGCAGCATGTTTGCCCCGTATCTCTGGAACGGGAAAATCGCTGAATAGTAGAGAACGCACAGCAGTGCGACCACCCAGAAATTGCGGGAACTGAAAATCTTTCCCAGGTCTTTCACGTGGAATTCGTCTTCCGGTGACTTCTGTGCCGGCACTATGCCAGCTTCTATGAGCTGCGTGTCGAATTTCTTGTCCATTACCGAGAAGGCTATGAAGTTTATCAGTCCTATCAGAAGCAATACAGTGCAGAATCCTACGGGGGCCGCAATGCTTCCCATCCTGGTAGCGATGAACGGGCTGATGGAAAATACGGCAAAGACGCCTACCCTTGCAATGGCCATCTCAATGCCCATTGCAAGAGCCATCTCCTTGCCCTTGAACCATTTTGCAAGAGCCTTGCTTACGGTTGTCCCTGCCATTTCGCATCCGCATCCGAAGACCATGAATCCCAGAGATGCCATCTTTGCGCTGCCCGGCATGGCTACCCACCAGCTGCCCAGCCATTCGTTGAGGGCTGTGGTCTGGAACCAGTCGCTGACGCCAACATATTTTATGCAGGCTCCGATCAGCATCATGGATGTGGACAGTATTCCGGTGAACCTCACCCCCATTTTGTCGAGGATGATGCCTGCAAGTATTAGGAATCCGCAGACGTTCAGT
Organism: uncultured Bacteroidales bacterium; assembly: GCA_902491795.1. Taxonomy (GTDB): domain Bacteria; phylum Bacteroidota; class Bacteroidia; order Bacteroidales; family UBA932; genus Cryptobacteroides. Next base: position 4,785 of record CABUIX010000006.1, read on the forward strand.
ATGTATTCGGCGCTGGCGTATGTGCCGAATGTGGCCGGTGACCATCCCCGCTGATTCTCCACCAGAGACTGGATCGGGGACATGACATCCACGAACATGTATCCGAAGAACATTGCAAGCGCAATGAGTATCAGAACGGACCACCTGGCTGCAGGATAGTCGTTCAGGAGCTTTCTGACTTTTTCTGCCATTTTTTTTCTTTTGTTGATTGATGCCTCCTGTCAGAACGGCAGGTCGTCGGCCGGATCTTCTTCTATGGCGGGTTTTGCCGGTTCAGCCGGCACGGGGGCCTGATATGTTTTCTGGTATGCCGGCTGCTGGTATCCCCCGGACGGCTGCTGGTATCCTCCAGCGGTGTTCTGCTGGTATGATCCGTCTGCCTGTCCGTCCCTTCGGCCAAGCAGCTGCAGGTTGTCCACGTTTATTTCGGTGGTGTAGCGGGTGCCGCCGCTCTTGTCGGTCCAGCTGCGTGTCCTCAGTCTGCCTTCTATGTAGAGTTGCGTGCCCTTTTTCACGAATCTTTCCACTATGTCGGCAGGCTGTCCCCATGCGACTATGTTGTGCCATTCGGTATTTTCGCGTGATTCTCCGCTGCGGTCACGGTATCGTTCAGATGTGGCGAGCGTAAATGTGGCAACTTTTCTTCCGGGTCCATTCTGGCCGGCTCCGTCCAGATATCGCACTTCAGGGTCTTTCCCTACGTTGCCGATAAGCATTACTTTGTTGAGTGACATAATTTAAATTTCGTTTGAAAGGTAAAGGTAAGCAAAAATCCGTATCTTTACAATCTTGTGAAACCAATATCTTTAGTGGGATTTATGGGTTGCGGCAAGAGCAGCACAGGTCGGGAACTTGCGTCTGTTCTCGGCGTTTCTTTCGTCGATCTCGATGAGCTTGTAGTGAGTCGCGAAGGGCGCAGCATACCGGAGATGTTCAGGGACGGAGAGCCGGTTTTCCGCGCAGCCGAGACGGCGGCCCTGAGGTCTCTGCTTGAGCCCTTGCCGGAGGAACCCCTTGTGATTGCGCTTGGAGGCGGGACCCTTGGATCGGAATGCTCCTTGTCTCTTGTCCTCGAACGCACTCGTTCTGTCTGGTTGCGTGCCGGACTGGAGACAATCAGGAAAAGAGTTGACGAAAATGATGCCGGGCGCCCTCTGTTCCGTGATGCCGAACGGTTGTATTCAGAAAGGATTCCGGTTTATTCAAGAGCGGAATTTTCCGTGGATACAGACGGACTCACACCGCGTGAGGTTGCATGCGTGATTGCCGGGATGATCGGTGAATCATGACCCGGCCGCCTGGACGGTCATTTCTGCCCTACAGAATGTCTTCGCGTTCGCGAAGGTCCCTTATGCGCAACTGTATCGAGGAATTGCCGCGATAATAGTTCTCGACTATAGTGTAGCATACGTCAAACGGATTACCCTCGCGTATGTAGTCGTAGAACTGCGACATGTTGAAAGCGATTGAAGGAATCTGGTGGTACGGCTGCGACTCCTGGATGAGGTCCAGTTTCATGTGCATTCCGCCTGCTCCGACCTTGCGGCCTGTCCCGGCGTCATAGACGTTTTCGGTCATGAAAACGGGGTTGTGGTTTCCCGGGCCGAACGGCTGGAACTGCTTGAGTATCCTGAAGAATTTCGGAGAGATTTGCGCGAAATCGAGTTTCGCGTCGACGGTGACAACGGGAGTGAGCATGTCTTCATTGATGTGAGCTTCAACAAAGGCGTCTATCCTGCGGGCGAATTCTTCCAGATTTTCCTCTTTCATCGTGAGTCCGGCAGCATATACATGTCCGCCAAAGTTTTCCAGCAGGTCGGCGCAACTCTCTATCGCGCCGTAAATGTCGAAGCCGCTGATGCTTCTTGCGGATCCGGTCACGAAGCCGTTGGACCTGGTCAGCACTACTGTCGGCTTGTAGTAGGCTTCCACCAGTCTCGAGGCCACAATGCCCACTACTCCCTTGTTCCACTGAGGGTTGTAGACAATGGTTGCGGCCCCTTTTGACAGGCTGAGCCCGTTCTGCACCATCTCGAGTGCTTCCCTGGTTATTTCCCTGTCTATGCTCTTGCGCTCATTGTTGCTTTCATTGATCTTCTCTCCGATTCTCATTGCGGACTGTATGTCGGTTGCCGTGAGCAGTTCCACTGCAATGCGGCCGGAATCCATGCGTCCTGCGGCATTGATGCGAGGGCCGATCTTGAATACTATGTCGTCGACGGTTATGTGTCCAGGGTCTATTTTGCAGAGGTTGATGAGTGCCAGCAGGCCGTTGCAAGGCGAAGTGTTGAGTTGCTTCAGGCCGAAGTGGGCAAGAATCCGGTTCTCGTCAACCATCCTTACCAGGTCAGAGGCTATGCTGACGACGAGCAGGTCAAGAAGGGGGACAAGAGTGCTGAACTCGATGCCGTATTTTTGGGAGTAGGCCTGGACGAGCTTGAATCCGACCCCGCAGCCTGACAGGTCATCGAAAGGATAGTTGCAGTCTTCTCTTTTGGGGTCGAGCACCGCGACGGCGGAAGGAAGACGTTCTTCCGGCAGATGGTGGTCGCAAATTATCATGTCCACTCCCTTTTCTCTTGCGTATTCGACCTTGTCAATGGCCTTTATTCCGCAATCGAGAGTGATTATAAGCCTGAAATTCTGTTCGGCCGCCCAATCAATGCCTTTCAGCGATACGCCATAGCCCTCGTCGTAGCGGTCGGGGATATAGAAGTCAACCTTGTCGGTGAATCGGCGCAGGAACGAGTACACAAGCGATACCGCTGTGGTCCCGTCGACGTCGTAGTCTCCATAGACGAGAATCTTTTCTCCGCCTTCCATGGCACGGTGAAGCCTTTCCACCGCTATGTCCATGTCTTTCATCAGGAAAGGATCGTGCAGCCCGTCCAGACTGGGACGGAAGAAGAGGCGTGCCTGCTCGAAGGTCTCGACTCCACGTTTTACAAGCAGCTCGGCAAGGACCTTGTCGATACCGATTTCAGTTGCCAGACGGTCCACCTTGTCGGTATCTGCCGGTGCGCTGAGTTCCCACTTGTAATCTTTTGCCATATCATGACAAAGTTACACAATTATTTCCATATTCGGAAGCTGATTTGATCCGGGGCCGGAGGCTTCGGAATGTCAGTCCAAGACATCACGATCTTTCCCTGACAATACGGAGATGTCGGCACCGGAAGGCTTCTGGTATGCTCTGAGTCCGAATTCCGCGAGAGATGCAATCACATGCTCCATTATGTCGGAGGCTATGCCTTCATGCGTGGGCCAGTCTTTTGTGCGGGTGAAAAAATAAAGTTGAATCGGGAGACCTTCCGGTGTGGGCTCAAGTTGCCGGACGAGCAGCCTCAGGTCACAGTTGACGGTTTCCAGGTGTCTCAGGTAGTATTCGACGGACAGGCGGAACAACTTGAGGTTCACAACCCTACTGTCAGCGTCAAGTCCTTTGACCCAGTCTTCTGACATGAATCGCGACAACTCGTCACTGGTACAGAATCTTATCGAGTTTATGTCGATCCGCAGGGATCTGGCCACTCTTCGCCCAGAGCTTTCCCTCATTCCTCTCCAGTTCTTGAACGAGTCACTTACCAGCGTGTACGGAGGGATTGTCGTTATTGTGTTGTCCCAGTTCCTGACTTTCACCGTGTTCATGTTGACCTCTTCGACTTCTCCGTTTATCCCGTGTTTTTCAAGCATGATCCAGTCTCCCGGACGGAGCATGTCGTAGGCTGACAGCTGGATTCCGGCAACAACGCCAAGGATTGTGTCCTTGAAAATCAGCATGAGCACGGCAGCCGAGGCGCCGAGTCCGGCTATGAGTGCTGTGAAATCCTTGTCGATGAGGACCCCGATGACCATGATGGCGCTGATGGATACCACAATGACCTTGAGCATCTGGTAGACACCTTTGAGAGGCTTGTTCCTGAGTTTTTCGCTGTCACTCGAGATGGCGTATACCGATGAGATGAATTCACATACGAGGCTGCAGGCAATAACTATGAGGTATATATACAGGGCCCTGGTCACCAACTTTTTCCAAAGCGCGGGATCGGGAAAAAGAATTGGCAGCACAACCAGGAAAATCAGCGGCGGCACAAGATGGAAGGCATAGTTCAATGTCTTCCCTTCCGTAAGGTAGTTGTCCCATTTGAAGGCTGTCCTCATTGCGACCTTGCGGATCAGGGGAATGATGAACCTGCAGCAGATGAAATCTATGAGGTAGGCACAGATGACAGTGGCACACAGAACGATGACACGCGTGTGTCCGCTCATCTGCAGAATGTATGTAGCCTGTTGTCCCAGCATGCGGTGTCGTATTGTCAGCTCGGTGTCAAGCTCTTTCCGGTTGGCGGTAAATCATTTTCATCGCCTCGGAATCAGGTTCCTCGCCAGTCATCAGCGAGTAGCCCAGAATTGCCTGCTGGAGATGCCATGCCGTGCCTGGAATGTATCCAGGATGCGCCTTCAGGCACGGGTCTTTGTAGTTGGCCTCAATGAGATGGCCGCATTCGAGTTTGTCAATGCCTTCGACTGCCTTCGGAAGGGTATATATTATCACATCGGCTTTTACCCCGGAGGCGATTTCGTCATGATGATAAAGCGATGTGACGAATCCGGAGTCTTCTGCCGCGGCAAGCGCTGCCTTTCCTGCACCGCCGTAGCCGATTACGGCTGCAGTCCCCCTGTTGAGAGGCTCCAGCAGGGCCTTGACTCCAAGATAGTCGGAATTGTAGGCCTTGACTATGCCATCTTCGTTGAGGCACAGGTTCGTTGCCCCGACTCTTTCACATTCCGGACTATGCCAGTCGGCAGCTTCAAATGCGTCTCCCTTGAAGGGCGCCGTCACGTTTATTGCCCTGTATCCGTGAATAAAGCATTCCCATGCCTTTTCGAAGTCCGGAGTCTCAATCAGATCATATTGGTATCTGCTCCCGTAGGCGGCTGAAAAAAGCCGAGGGCTGAGGGAGTGGGCGACAGGAAAACCTATTAGTCCGAATTTGTCCATTGGAATATTGCGGTTTGTTCGTCAGTTCTGTCTTTGTCTTACGGCCTCGTAAAGAAGTATGGCCGCTGATACTGAAACATTCAGGGAATCGAGCCGGCCGAGCATCGGGATGCGTATGTGCGCATCGGCGGCAGACCTCCAGGCTTCGCTGAGGCCGGTGTCTTCCGTGCCCATGACGATGGCTGTCCCTCCTCGCATGTCCAGGTCGTAATAAAGAGACGAATCCTGAAGTTGGGCGGTAAGGATCTGCAGTCTTCCGCGTTTCAGGAAATCTATGGCTTCCCGGGAGCTGCAAACGGCGCACGGCACTGTGAACACTGCTCCTATGGATGCCCTTATGAGATTAGGGTTATAAAGGTCCGTCTTCGGATTGCAGATTATGAGGGCGTCGGCACCGGCTGCATCGCACGTTCGGAGCATCGCCCCGATGTTTCCTGGCTTCTCGACATTCTCGGCCACGAGCACAAGCGGATTGTCCGGGAGATTCAGGCTGCCGATGGAATTGTCCCTGGCCCTGATCTCCGCGATGAGCCCTTCCGTACCTTCACGGTATGCAATCTTTCCGTAAACTTCCCGGGATACTTCAAATATCCTGTTGCCCGGGATGCTTGCGAACAGGCCCGAAAGGGCCTTGCTGCTGTCTTTGACAATGTCCGGGCAGACAAAAAGTGAATCGGCTTCGAACCCTGAGGAAAGGCAATGCTGCAGTTCGCGCACGCCCTCAAGAACAAAGAGCCCACGTCTGCGCCGCTCGGAGGACTTCTGCTGCAGCGCAATGAGCTCCTTGATCTTCGGGTTCTGGAAGGATGTTATGGCCCCGGTCACTTCTGTTCTTCCTTCTTGTCGGATTTCAGGACCTTTTCCGGTCTCATCTGAGGGAAGAACAGAACGTCCTGTACGGAAGGCTGTCCTGTCATGAACATGGCGAGCCTGTCGATTCCCATTCCCAGACCGGAAGTGGGAGGCATGCCGTATTCAAGGGCGCGCACGAAATCCATGTCGATGTACATGGCCTCGTCGTCTCCCTTGCTCTTGAGTCTGGCCTGCTCCTCGAAGCGCTGGAACTGGTCGATGGGGTCATTGAGTTCGGAATATGCGTTTGCGAGTTCCTTTCCGCATACGAACAGTTCGAACCTTTCCGTCAGTTCCGGATTCTCGCGATGCCTCTTGGTCAGGGGAGACATCTCGACAGGATAGTCGGTTACGAAAGTCGGCTGAATGAGCTTGCTTTCGCAGAATTCACCGAAGATCGCGTCTATCAGCTTGCCCTTTCCCATTGACGGCTCAGTGGGCACTCCGAGTTTGTCGCATGTGGCACGCAGAGCATCCTCGTCCATTCCGCTGATGTCTACTCCGGCATACATCTTTATGGCTTCGAGCATTGGGAGTCTCCTGTAGGTTCCGCCGAAGTCTATTTCGTTGCCGTTTATGATGGTCTTTGTGCTTCCGTTTACGGCGGTGCAGACTTTTGCCAGCATTTTTTCGACGAATTTCATCATCCAGATGTAGTCCTTGTAGGCCACATAGATTTCCATGCAGGTGAATTCGGGGTTGTGGGTCTTGTCCATTCCTTCGTTGCGGAAGTCCTTGGCGAACTCATAAACTCCAGTGTAGCCGCCCACTATCAGCCTTTTCAGGTAGAGCTCGTTGGCTATGCGGAGGTACAGATCTATGTCAAGTGCATTGTGGTGCGTGACAAAAGGTCTTGCGGTGGCTCCTCCTGGAATGTTCTGCAGAATCGGGGTCTCAACCTCGAGGCATCCTGCCTCGTTGAAATATTCACGCATTGTGGCGATGATCTTAGCCCTTTTGACAAAGACATCCCTCACCTGCGGATTGACGATAAGGTCAACATATCTCTGCCTGTAGCGCATCTCCGGATCGGTGAAAGCGTCGAATACCTTGCCGTCCTGTTCCTTGACTATGGGCAGAACCTTGAGTGACTTGCTGAGAAGCGTGAGTTCCTTTGCGTGCACGCTGAGCTGGCCTGTCTGTGTTATGAAGGCGAAACCCTTGATTCCTATTATGTCACCGATGTCGAGAAGTTTCTTCCATACGGTGTTGTACATTGTCTTGTCTTCTCCCGGGCAGATCTCGTCACGTTTCACGTATATCTGGATACGTCCGCTTTCGTCCTGCAGTTCTCCGAATGATGCGGCTCCCATGATGCGGCGGCTCATGAGTCTGCCGGCTATGCATACTTCCTGGAAGTTGCCCTTTTCGGGATCATATCCTGCTGTTATTTCAGCTGCCGTGGCGTTTACCGGGTATTCGGCTGCCGGATAGGGATCTATTCCCAGTTCGCGCAGTTTGTTCAGTGATTCCCTGCGCAGTAGTTCCTGTTCACTGTATTCCATATTATTTTTTTGTTTGTTTGTTTTGCTGTCAGTGGAGGGCATCCGGTCAGAAGAGGGTAGGCTCCTCTTCAACGATGTCCTCCTCATTCTGTATTTCAACTTCTGAGGTTTGCGGCTCCGGCGCTTCATCAGATTCCTGCCTGTCCTCGTCATCATCTTCCTTGACAAGAGGCTCAATGAACCTGACGCTCTTGACGTCGGTGCGCGAAGAACATTTCTTGCCCTTTGCGTTCACGCCTTTCTTGGAAATCCATTCTTCGGCATCGACCGCTTCCGGCTGCCTGTCCTCAAGTTTCCAGGTGATTTCGTATTGAGGATGACGGACATCGCTCAATTCCACAAGTCTTGACTTGGGGTCGTCCGATATGAAGCTCTGCGGAGTGTTGTCGCTGGCCGTGAACGAGAAACGCTTTACATAGAAGCTCTTGGAGGCTCCGTCCCAGTACAGGGCTGTGAATATCTTTTCCGGATCGAACTTTTCTATCCTGAGCAGGTCGCCTGGATAGCGGTTCACGAGTTCGTAGGATGTCGTGTACCATGTTCCGTTGCGGAAAATCGCGAGGACTTTGTCGTCGCCGCTGAATTTTCCCAGATATTGTCCGTGCCCCTCGTCGTTGAGTTTCTGGATATCGTTGTCGAACCAGATGTCCTTTCCCTCTATGGTGCTGATTCCCTTGCTGCGGAGACTGATTTTCTGGATGACGTTCTTGGTCACCAGATTGCCTCTTGCGCTGCGGCTCTTTATCGACAGGGTCGAGAAATCATATTCGAAAGAGGTTTTCTTGAGTTTCGGTTTCTGCCTCAGCTGGACTCTGACGGTTTCCGCCTCGCCGTTGTGGTTGGCGCTGAACCATACGATTGCGGATCCTTCTTCGCCGGTCGTTATGTCGTATTCCTTGTCGCGTGTCACCGAAGTGACGGCGAAACGTTTGGCGTAATAGATGCTGGTCTTGCCCTCGCGATAGATCACATTGTATATTGTCCGGGTGTCGCCGCGGTTGAACACGTTGACATACATCAGGTCTTTTCCGAAGAAGGCCTTGTCCTTGACCTTGGTGATCCGGTACTTGCCGTTCTTGCTGATGACTATGATCTCGGACATGTCGGAGCAGTCGCAGACATATTCGCCTCCGTCGTCTTTCTTGAGGCCTATTCCAACGAAACCTTCGGCAAGATTTGCCTGGAGTTTCGAGTTGTTGTTGACAACCCGGCTGACTGAAATCGTCTCGAACCCGGTAAGTTCGGTGCGTCTGGGATAATCCTTGCCGTATTTGCTCTTCAGCCCTTTGAACCAGTCGACCGTGAATCCGTTGATGTGCTCAATATTGTACTTGACCTGCGCAATCTCGTCTTCGATGGCCCGGATTCTCTCGTCCATGGCCTTGGTGTCGAATTTGGAAATCTTGCGCACAGGCTTTTCCACCAGTTTCAGGATGTCGTCCATGACGATTTCCTTCCTCAGCAGGTCCTGATAGTCCTTCATCCGGCTGAAGACATCGTTAAGCTGAGTCTCCCAGTCCTTCTGGTCCTGCTCGAGCACCTTGTAGATCCTGTTTTCGAAGAAAATTCTTTCCAGTGAACTGTAGTGCCAGTCCGCCTCAAGTTCGTCGAGGCGTATCTGCTGCTCCCTCAGCAGCAGCTCCCTTGTATGAAGCGTGCTGTATTCAAGAATTTCGTTTACGGTCAGGAACTCGGGCTTGTTGTCCTTGATCACGCAGGCGTTGGGCGCAATATTGTATTCGCAGTCTGTGAATGCGTAGAGCGCATCAATCGTCTTGTCCGGGGAGACGTCATTGGGAAGATGTATCACTATGTCCACCTTGCTTGTGGTCATGTCTTCAATCTTCTTTATCTTGATCTTCCCCTTTTCCTTCGCCCTGAGGATTGACTGTATCAGGTCCTCGGTGTATTTGCCGTAGGGAATTTCGGTGATTGCGATGGTGTTCTTGTCGATCTTTTCGATCTTGGCACGCACTTTTACGCTGCCGCCGCGTTTTCCCTTCATGTATTTGCTGCAGTCGGCGAAGCCTCCGGTGGGGAAGTCAGGATAAATTTCATAGTCGCGTCCTTCCAGAATGGCAACCGACGCGTCAATGAGCTCGTTGAAGTTGTGCGGAAGAATCTTCGATGCAAGTCCGACGCCGATGCCTTCGGTGCCTTGTGCGAGCAGCAGCGGAAAGCGTACCGGCAGTTCTGTCGGCTCCAGGTTCCTTCCGTCGTACGAAGTCATCCAGTCCGTGACTTTCGGGTCGAAGACCACATCCTTGGCGAATTTGGACAATCTTGCCTCGATGTACCTTCCTGCGGCATTGGAATCGCCGGTGAGGATGTTTCCCCAGTTTCCCTGGCAGTCTATCGTGAAACCTTTCTGACCGAGTTGTACAAGTGCTCCCTCAATTGAAGCATTTCCGTGCGGATGATACTGCATGGCCTGTCCGACTATGTTGGCAACCTTGTTGTATTTGCCGTCATCCATCTTGTACATTGCATGCAGCACTCGTCTCTGCACAGGCTTGAGTCCGTCCACGATGTCAGGCACGGCCCGGTGCAGGATCACGTATGAAGCGTAATCCAGGTACCAGTCCTTGAACATTCCGGACAATTTGAACTCCTGGGCGTCCGAGTCCAGAAGTTTCTCGAATTTCCCGGATTCCTTGCCGTCGTCGCTCACGGGGACGTCGTCCAATATCTCGTCTTCTTCAACCATTCTTCCTTAGTTTTCGTAACCGAATTTTCTGAGTTCCTTCTTGCTCTCCCTCCAGTCAGGGTCTGTCTTCACATAAATGCTCAGGAAGACCTTCTTCTGGAAGAAATCTTCCATGTCGAGTCTCGCTTCTGTGCCAACCTTCTTGAGGGCCGCGCCTCCGCGTCCGATGACTATGCCTTTCTGCGATTCGCGCATGACGTATATCACGGCGCTGATCTCGTATCTCTCTGCACCTTCCTTGAAACTCTCTATCCCGACTTCGCATGAATAGGGAATCTCTTCCTTGTAGTTCAGGAGAATTTTCTCCCTTATGATCTCCGAGGCGAAGAATCGCAGATTCTTGTCGGTGAATGTGTCCTTGTCGAACCATGGAGGGCATTCCGGGAGCTTTGACACTATGGTGTCAAGTATGCTGTCGAGATTGAACCTTTCCCTTGCGGATGCCGGAATCACCGTGGCTGACGGCAGCTTTTTCTGCCACCATTCCATCAGCTTGACTACTTCCGCCTGGTTGCTCAGGTCAATCTTGTTTATGACCACTATGACAGGGCATTCGAGCCTGGTGAGCTTGTCTATGTATTCCGCGTTCTTGTCGGCGGTCTCGACAGTGTCTGTGACATAGAGAATCTCGTCGGCGTCGCCAAGCGCTTCGTCGACGAAATTCATCATGTTCTGCTGCAGCCTGTATCCCGGCTTAAGGATGCCCGGAGTGTCCGAATAGACTATCTGCCAGTCATCGCCGTTCACAATGCCCATTATCCTGTGCCGGGTTGTCTGTGCCTTTGCCGTCACGATGGAGAGCTTTTCACCCACAAGGGCGTTCATCAGGGTAGACTTCCCGACATTGGGATTTCCGATTATGTTTACAAATCCTGAACGATGAGCCATTATACGTATGCCCCCATCTTCAGAATGTTGACTTCACTTTCGGTGAGGAACCGCCACTCTCCCTTCTTGAGACCCTTCTTGGTGAGTCCTGCGAAGTATACTCGGTCAAGGGCCTTGACATTGTACCCCTGGCTCTCGAACAGACGGCGTACTATCCTGTTCTTGCCTGAGTGTATCTCGATGCCGAGCTTCCGTTTGTCGTTGGCATCGATGTATTCGAGTTCGTCGGCTTTTTCCACGCCGTCGCTCAGCTCAACCCCGGAGAGGATCTTCTGCCTGTCTTCTTCGGTGAGTTCCTTGTCGAGAGCTACCTGATAGATCTTCTTCTTGTCGTATGAAGGATGCGTGAGTCTCTCCGCAATCTCTCCGTCGTTGGTCAGGAGAAGCACTCCGGTGGTGTTCTTGTCGAGCCTTCCGACGGGATAGACTCTTGCGGGGCAATTGTTCACGAGGTCCAGTACGGTCTTGTCGGCGTGGGGATCACTTGCCGTGGTGACGAAGCCCTTGGGCTTGTTCATTATGATGTATACCTTCTCCTCACCCTTGAGACGTTCGCCGTTGAAACGCACGTCGTCGTCATGAATGTTGACCTTAGTCCCGAGTTCAGTGACTACCTGTCCGTTTACGGTCACTACTCCGGCCTGGATGAGCGTGTCGGCTTCACGGCGTGAGCATACGCCTGAATTTGCAATGAACTTGTTGAGGCGCACGACATCCTTTACGGGTGAGACATACTGCTCGGTGCTTTCGCTTCCGTTGACTACGGGGCGACGCTCTATCATCCTGCTGATTCCCTCAAAAGAGTCCTTGCTGAACATTTTTGAGCTCGGCTTCGGTGCGGACTTCCTTCTGGGCGCAGATGATCTTCCCGGTGCATTCCTCTGGTCTCTGCGCTGTCTGTCATGCCCGAATCCTCCACGGTTGTCGCCAAAACTTCTGCGTTCGCCAAACTGGCGGGGCCTGCGCTCGCCGTAGGAATTGCCGCCTTCGTTGTCATGCTGGCGGGGCCTTCTGTCTCCGCGGCCCTCGCCGAATCCTCCACGGTTGTCACCAAAGCTCCTGCGCTCGCCGAACTGGCGCGGCCTGCGCTCGCCGTAGGCATTGTCTCTGTGCTCTCCGTCTGAGGGGCGGCGTCCGTAACCGCCATCCGATGACTGGCGGTATCCGCCTTCGGAAGAACGGTAGGTGTTCCTGTCAGAATAGCCTCCGCGGCTGCTTCTGTGCTCGCCGAATCCTCCGCGGTTCTGGCCGTAGCTCCCGCGGTTCTGGCCGTAGCTTCCGCGGCGCTCTCCGTTTCCTTCGCGGTTGTCTCCAAAGCTTCTGCGTTCGCCGAACTGGCGCGGCTTGTCTGCGTTGAAATCACTTCGCGTGTATTCAACTTTCTCGAAATTGGGCTGTCTCTGAGCCGCAGTTTTTCTTGGTCTAAGTTTACGACCTTCTTTTGTAAACTGGTCCATTTTACTTGAGATTAAAATAATAAGTTATTGTTCCTTTCTGCCTTGGAGTCTGCGTGCTCTGTGTGAAATGAGATTCCATAGCCGCATTCCTTGCCGCCGCATAAAGTTCTTTATTCAAAACGGTTGTGCCCTCGCCTCCCGGCACGGCCTCAACCACGTTTCCGTAAATGTCCACCACAATGTCCACCACCACGATTCCGCTTTCCTGGACGTTGTACTCCGGTTTGGGAAGGTTTCCGACCACCCTGCGCCCCTGCACGTGCGCGTTGGGCCTTCCGTCAGACCTTCCGCTCCTGGTGTTCCCGTCCGGCTGCCCGGCCTTGAAAAGTGCGGAACTGTCAGCTGCCGCGTGCATTGCAGTGAGGGTGGTGTCCTTTTTTGCCATTCCCGGGAAAGCCGCCCTTGGGTCAAGCGCGGGCTTTTCCGGTTCGGGAGCCGGCACATCCACGTCTCCGAAGTCGTCCGGAGCCGTTTCGGGGGTAAGGTTTTCCCTGTCTGCCACTTCAGGGGAACTGCTCTGCTGAACCAGGTTGACGGCTTCGTCCAGGTTAACCTTCTCGGCTTGCGGCTCCCGCCCGTATCTTTCCTCGATAAGCTCAGGCGCATCTTCCGAGAAGTCTATCAGCATGGCCTGCTCCTCTGGAGGGGGATATATGTATTTCAGCCCGGAGAACGAGACAAGGGCGACGGCGCAGACATGCACGGCGACCGTCAGCACTATGCCGATCACCACGCCCTTGCGCTCCGCTTGCTGTTTTATCCTGTTGTCCTCGGCCATTACTCGGGCTGTGTAGCCAAAATTACTTTATAATGATTCCTTTTCGCAATGTTCATTACCTGAACCACTTCCCCAATAGGCACGCTCTGGTCTGCGTAGATGGAGAATGTCGGGTCCTCTTCCGTCTGCAGAAGCCATATCAGGTCGTCCTCCACTTCGCTGAAGGGTACCGGAGCCTCCTCGCCGTTGATATGGTATGTGTACTTGTCGTCGCCCCAGTCCTTGATGGATACGCTTACCGTGGCTTTTGCCCCAACCTGCCCCGTGCTTTTGGGAAGCAGGAGCTTCAGCGCATTCGGGTTGACCAGCGTTGAGGTCACCAGAAAGAAAATGAGCAGCAGGAACACGATGTCCGTCATTGAAGACATGGCCATGTTCGGGTCCGGCTTGGTTATTCTCTTGAGTGCCATCCTATTCGGTTTTATCTGTTTCGGTGGTCTTGTCTGCAGCCGTGTCACCGAGAGCGTCCATGAACTTTATGATTGCGCTTTCCATGCTGTATACCAGCGATGAAATTCTTGCCGTCAGGTAGTTGTACCCGAAATATGCAAGGATTCCGACTATGAGTCCGCCGACAGTGGTTATCATCGCGGTGTAGATTCCGCCTGAAAGCAGGGTGATGTCAATGTTGTTGCCGGCATTGGACATGTTGAAGAAAGCCTGCACCATTCCCATGACGGTTCCGAGGAATCCTATCATCGGAGCGCCTCCGGCGATGGTTGCGAGATAGGGGAGCCCTTTCTCCAGCCTCGCCACCTCGACGTTGCCGATGTTCTCGACTATGGCCTGTATGTCTTTGAGTGGCTTGCCTATGCTGGATAGGCCGGCCTCCACCATTCTTGCCACAGGAGCATCATATTTGGAGCACAGTGTCTTGGCTGACTTTATCTTGCCTTCGTGGATGTAGTCACGAATGTCCATCATGAAGTCCTTGTCAATCTTGCCGGCCTGGCGTATGCTCCACCATTTTTTCCCGAAGATGTAGATGGCGAGGATTGACAGTGCCAGCAGCACCAGCATCAGCCAGCCGCCCTTTACGGCCATCTCAAAAAGTGAATATGTCATCTCCTGCTGTACGGGAGCGACTTCTGCTGCAATGTCGGTTGCGATGTCTGTCTGAAGCAAACTGAAAAGCATATTCGTTCTATAATTAAGGTACACTATTATCCTAACTTGCAAAGTTACTTAAATAAAGCAAATCTGCAACCGTTGGACGTGCCGAATTTCGGGAAGGAAACACAGAGGGAAGCGGTCTGCGACGTCAATAATCGACTCCGGAGAGAAAAAGTGCATTGCCGGGCACGGACTCCCCGGCAGCACAGCGGGACGGGATTGTCCCGCCCGAGGCTGATGCCCGGCAGCCACACTCGCGCGACAAGGAATCTGATTCAAAGTCTTCGGGGAGTATCAGGGATGAAAAGTCCGCGATGCTGCGTTTTCCTCTCCCGACCTCCAGGAGCGTTCCCACCGTGGCCCTGACCATGTTGCGCAGAAAGCGGTCCGCTGCAATCCGGAATTTCCAGTATCTTGGCTCCGCGCCCGTGGGGAACGGGTCCCAGGCGCATAAAGACGGAGGATACGGCTCCCAAATTGCGGAAAACACCGTGCACAGGGAAGTCTTGCTGTCTGCGCCGGTCTTTTCCAAGCAGCGGAAGTCGTGCCTGCCAAGCAGACTGGAGGCTGCCTCATTCATCAGCCCGAAATCAAGTCCGGGATAGCAGCACATATAGGAAAAACTGTCCATGAACGGGTCTTTCACCCTGTGAAGAAAATAAGTATATTCGCGCCTTGAGGCATCGAAGCGGGCATGGAAATTATCGCCGGCCGGCCCGATTTCGAGTACCGCAATTTGTCTCGGCAGGATGGCATTCAATTTGTATGTCAAAATTTTTGCGTCAGGCAGATTGTCGGCGTCGAAATGGGCAATATAGCCAATCGCATTTACGCCGGTGTCGGTGCGGCCAGCTCCGGTGACCGTCGTCTTGGTGCGCAGCAGGGTGGACAGCGCCTTCTCAAGAGCCGCCTGTACACTTTCCTCCCGAGGCTGGATTTGCCATCCGTGAAAACCTGTGCCACTGTATGAAAGCCTGACGAAATAACGCATAATGAATGCAAAAGTATTAAAAAATATATGGAAAGTGTAAACATCAAGGAACTCAACGACAGGATACGGAACGAGAGCGCGTTCGTCGATATTCTTTCAATGGAGATGGGCAAGGTCATTGTCGGTCAGAAGAAACTGATCGAGAACATGATGATTGCGCTTCTGGCTGACGGGCACATACTTCTTGAAGGTGTCCCCGGACTTGCCAAGACCCTTGCCATCAGCACGCTGGCACAGGCGGTCAATGCCAAGTTCAGCCGTATCCAGTTCACTCCTGACCTGCTTCCTTCCGATGTGACAGGTACCCTGATCTACTCGCAGAAGCAGGAACAGTTCGAGGTCCACAAGGGCCCGGTATTCGCGAATTTCGTGCTTGCCGATGAAATAAACCGTGCGCCCGCAAAGGTGCAGTCGGCATTGCTGGAAGCCATGCAGGAGAGGCATGTGACGCTCGGTGACGAGACCTACAGCCTCCCGGAACCTTTCATGGTCATGGCTACCCAGAATCCTATAGAGCAGGAAGGAACCTACCCTCTCCCGGAGGCCCAGGTTGACCGTTTCATGCTGAAGGTCATCGTCGGCTACCCCAGCAAGGAAGAGGAGAAGCAGATCATCAGGATGAACAACAGCGGAGAATTCCCGAAGGCAAGCAGGGTGGTTGAACCCGAGGATATAATCAAGGCCCGCAAGGTTGTGAGGGAAGTTTACATGGATGAGAAGATCGAGAGGTACATAGTGGATATAGTCTACGCCACACGTACTCCTTCTGACTATGGTCTCGGAGATCTGGCAGGCTTCATCTCCTATGGCGCCTCGCCCCGTGCGAGCATAAGCCTTTCAATGGCCGCCAAGGCTTATGCCTTCATAAAGCGCAGGGGATACGTGATTCCTGAAGACGTGCGTGCGGTATGCCCGGAGGTACTGCGTCACAGGATAGGCCTGACCTATGAGGCGGAGGCTGAGAATGTGGTGGCCGAGAACATCATAGAGAGGATAATAAATGCCGTCATCGTACCATAGCAGTACAACCGACCTTCTCAAGAAGGTCAGGAAGATAGAGATCAGGACGAAGGCGTTGTCCCATCAGATTTTCGCGGGAGAATACCATTCGGCCTTCAAGGGCCGCGGCATGGCATTCAGTGAGGTCAGGGAATACCAGTGGGGGGATGATGTCCGTTCGATGGACTGGAACGTGACCGCAAGGCTTCGTTCGCCATACATCAAGGTTTTCGAGGAGGAGCGGGAGCTGACGGTGGTCCTGCTCGTCGATGTGAGCCGTTCGGGCCTTTTCGGAACCAGCGGCGACACGAAAAGGGAAAGACTGGCGGAAATTGCGGCAGTGCTTTCCTACAGCGCGATCCTGAACAACGACAAGGTCGGAGCACTGTTTTTCTCGGATCATGTTGAAAAGTTCATAGCCCCTAACAAGGGGCGCACGCATCTGCTTCACATTATAAGGGAAATGCTTGAACTCCAGCCTACGTCTGACGGTACCGACATCGGGGCAGCCCTTCAGTTCCTTACAAACGGAATCAAGAAGAAATGCACCGCTTTCCTGCTGAGCGACATGCTTGACGTGGATGCGGCCGGTAATCCGAGATACGAGGATTCCATAAAGGTCGCCGCTGGACGTCATGACCTCAGCGTGGTCAAGGTACACGATCCGCGCGAGAGGTCAATTCCTGATGTCGGCCTGGTGCATGTCAAGGACAGCGAGACGGGGAAGTGCTCCTGGGTCAATACCGGGAGCCGCAGGTTAAGGGAATCCTACCGTCAATGGTTTGCTGCCGTTGACGAGAAGGAAAAGAAGATTTTCAACAGATACAGGATAGACAATGTCGACATCGCCACTGATGCAGATTACGTCAAGGGGCTGATGGCGCTTTTCAATCACAGATGAGCATACTGGCATTAATATTTTTCGCTTTTGCGGACTTGGTACCTTCCGGGGATGCTTTCATTGAGCCTCTCCAGCAAAGGGATTCCGTGCTCGTCGCCGACCAGTTCAAGTATGGATTCAGGCTGGACGGGGTCGAGCCGGGCACTGTTCTCATGCTCCAGGACCTGAGCGGCTTTTCCGGAGACTCGCTGGTCGTTGTCAGGGAATGGGAGATTGATACCCTCCGTTCATCCAGGGGAAGCATGGACATAAGCGGAAACGTGATTGTCGCTCCTTTCGAAGAGGGGCACCAGGTGCTTCCGGGCATAGCGGTAAGACGCATTCTGCCGGGCGGTCAGACGGATACCCTGCTTTTCAATCCGGCAGAGCTGGATGTAAAGGCCATGCCTGTTGACACTGCGACCTTCGTCATAAATGACATTAAGGGCCAGATGCGCTATCCGCTTACCTTCATGGAGATTCTTCCGTGGATGGCCGGGGCGTTACTGCTCGCTGCCCTGATTTTTCTTGTGGTACGCATTGTCCGCAGACACAGGTCCGGGGGAATTGCCGCGAGACCGGACGAGCCTCCGTATATCGTGGCCTTGAGGTCTCTCGACCGCTACAAGGACGAGAAGTTCTGGGCTCCGGAGAAACAGAAGGCCTACTATTCCGGAATTACCGACATTCTCAAGACATATATATTGAGGCGGTTCGGAGTCGATGCTCCGGAGATGACTACCGATGAACTTTTCGGGGCTCTTAAATCTTGCAACGGCATCAGGCCGGATGTTTATGACCAAACGAGAGAAATGTTTGAACTGGCAGACTTCGTCAAGTTCGCAAAGCATGTGGCGACGAAGGACGAGAATGTCCGGTCTTTGTCGGTTGCCGTGAACTTCGTGACTTCGACTTATCAGTCAGGGCTTGAGGAGGGGCAGGAAAAAGATGTTCTTTGAATATCCTGAACTGCTGTGGCTTCTTGTTCTGCCGCTTCTGCTGCTGTTGCATTACATCTACATTGAGGTTTCGGAACGCCGGCCTCATCTGCGGGTGTCCACCATACAGCCATGGCTGCGCGGAGGCTTCTCCCCGCTGGCCGTGATCAGGCATCTGCCTTTTGCGCTCAGGACAGCCGCCCTGTGCCTCATCATTGTGGCGATAGCGAGGCCCCGTTCGTCGTCTCAGACTGAAACCGTTGAGACAGAGGGTATAGACATAGTGCTTGCCATGGATGTCTCGACAACCATGCTTGCAAGGGATTTCACGCCGGACCGAATCAGCGTCGCCAAGGACATAGCGATAGAATTCATCGCGCAAAGGCCGTCGGACAGGATCGGAATCGTGGTTTTCGCAGGCGAAAGCTATACCCAGTGCCCTCTTACTACCGACAGGTCGACTTTGATCAACATGATGAAGGAAGTGCAGACCGGACTTGTTGACGATGGTACCGCGATAGGCAACGGAATAGCCACGGCTGTCGCAAGGCTGAAGGATTCCGATGCTCCCAGCCGTGTTGTGATATTGCTTACCGACGGTGTCAACAACACGGGAGAGATAGCTCCTCTCACAGCCGCCGAGATAGCCAAGACCTACGGCGTAAGGCTTTATACCATAGGAGTGGGAGCTAACGGGACTGCCCCGTACCCGGTGATTACGCCTTGGGGTGTCGAGGTCCAGAATGTCAAGGTGGAGATTGACGAGGACCTGCTGCAGAAGGTCGCCGAGATTACCGGCGGAAGGTATTTCCGGGCGACAGACAATACTAAACTTGCCGAAATTTATTCGGAAATCAACAAGATGGAGACAGCCCGCACGACAGTGGACAGTTTCCCGGTATATAAGGAATTGTTCGGCGGATATGCTTTGGCCGCATTGATTTGCCTGCTGCTTGAGCTGGCCGCCAGACTTTTGTTGAGGAGGTTGCCATAATGCTGTACATTGCTGATCCGAAATTCCTGTGGCTATTGCTGCTTACTCCTGTGGTGCTGCTGATATATGGCATCTCGCGGCATCTGAGAGGCAAGGCCCTTGACAAGCTTGGCGACCGTTCCCTGGTGCGCCAGCTCATGCCTTCATGGTCATCCGCCAAGGGATGGTGGCATGTCGTGCTGTTTTGTGCCGCTTTCGAATTCTTTGTCGTCGGTCTTTCAAGGCCAGTTATCGGAGCAAAATTGTCTGAAAAGGAGACCAAGGGAGCGGAAATAATGATATGCCTCGATGTCTCCAACTCCATGCTTGCCCGTGACTACCAGCCTGACCGCCTGTCGAGAGCCAAAATGGCAATTTCCAGACTTGTCGACAGGCTCCAGGACGACAGGATAGGGCTGGTGATATTTGCCGGGACTTCATTTGTGCAGCTTCCGATAACGGCTGACTACATTTCGGCCAAGATGTTCCTTGACAATGTCGATACCGGTTCGATACCGGTCCAGGGCACTGCTATCGGTGACGCGATCATGACCGCCGCCCGCAGTTTCAGCGCCCAGAGCGAAAAGAGCAGGGCGATAATTGTGATTACAGACGGCGAGAACCATGAGGATGATGCCGTTGCGGCGGCAAAGACTGTTGCGGAAAGCGGCATCAAGGTTTATACAATAGGTGTCGGGTCTACCGAGGGCGAACCGATTCCTGTGAACGGGGAACTTCTGAAGGACAAGAACGGCAATATAGTTGTCTCCAAACTTGACGAGCAGATGCTCAAGGAGATAGCGGCGGCCGGCGGCGGGTCCTATGTTCATGCCGGTAACGAGGAATTCGGCTTGAATCCCATTATTGACGAAATTTCCAAGATGGAGGACGAGAGGCTGAGTTCAATTGTCTTCGAGGAATATGATGAACTGTACATGTACTTCTTCGGCATTGCTCTCGGAATCTTTGTCATTGAAATGCTTATCGGCGACAGGCGGGCCGGAAGGAGGATTTTCAAATGAGATGCAGAATAGCGACCATATTGTTTGTGCTGCTGCTGAATGCCGTGGCCGTGACTGCCCAGACTGACAGGCACGAGGTCCGTCAGGGCAACAGAAAATTCAACAGGGAGGACTACAGGAAGGCGGAACTTTCGTACCGTAAGGCTCTGGTCAAGGATTCCCTTTCGGTTGCGGCAAGGTACAATCTTGCTTCAACTCTATACAGGCAGGAAAATTTTGACGGCGCCAGGGAGACAATGTCCTCCCTGTCCGGACAGGATGTCCCTGCCGATGTGCTTTACAATTCCGGTGACATCGCCCTTCAGCTTAAGGATTATTCCGGGGCCGTTGAGTCTTTCAGGCAATATCTGCTGAAAAACCCCGGTGATCTGGAAGCCAAGGAGAACTACATTTACGCAAAGAAAATGTTGGAAGACAGCAACCGGAATCAGCAGGGAGGAGGGCAGAATGACAATGATGACAAGAACGACGACGGCAACGACGGCGGACAGAACCAGGAGAATTCTCCCGGGCAGCAGCCGCAGAACAACCAGCAGCCGCAGGACAACGGTGACGGCAACGGCAATTCCGGCGGCGCTGAACCTGCAATCTCACCTCAGCAGGCTCAGCAGATGCTGAATGCGGTACAGGCAAGGGAGCAGCAGACAAGGGACAAGGTCGACCGCGAAAAGGCCGCTTTGCTGAAATCCAGACAGAAAGAAAAGAATTGGTGATGAAAAAACTGACATTGTTCGTTGTGGCGCTTTTTTGCGCGCTCACAACTTTTGCGCAGGACAAGATAGATGTCCAGGCTCCAAATCTGGTGGGCCTGGACGAACAGTTCAATGTGACTTTCGTTATCGAAGGAGATTCCCCTTCCGATTTCAATTGGGCTCCAGGCAACGATTTCCAGCTCGTGTGGGGGCCGCAAAAGGGTACCATGCGTACTTTCTCAAGCACGAACGGAAATTCGTCAAGTTCTTTCCAGACCACGTATACCTATATACTTTTGCCGAAGAATACGGGAAAGTTCTCCATTCCTGCCGCGAGAGCCAAGGTCAAGGGAAAGGAAATAGAGTCCGCGCCCACGGAAATAGAGGTGGTTGCAGACAACAGTCAGCAGCCTGCGCAGGGTTCACAGTCGGAAAGTGCCGCCGCGACAGGCTCGGTATCTTCTGATGACATATATCTTTCGTTTGATCTCAGCAAGTCAAATGTGCTGGTGGGTGAAACTGTCACGGCAACACTGAAATTGTATCAAAGAGTAAACCTTGTCGGCTTCGAGAATGTGAAGTTCCCGAATTTCAACGGCTTCTGGAGTCAGGAGACCCAGGCTCCTTCCAATCTGGAATTCCACAGGGAAAGCATTGGAGGCAAGATATACAATGTGGCTCTGGTGAGGAGCTGGACACTGGTGCCCCAGCAGGCCGGCGACATTGTCATTGATCCGGCAGAGATGGTCAGCGTGATCAACGTGAGGGTTGACAGGCCTTCCACAGGCAGCATTTTCGATGAGTTCTTCCAGAATGACTACCAGAGTATCCGCAAGAGACTTGCTACAAGCCCTGTGACCGTCCATGTTGGCCGCTTGCCTGACGGTGCTCCCGCATCCTTTGGCGGGGGAGTCGGAAGTTTCAGCATGAGTGCATCTATGCCCAAGACAGAGATTCCCGTTCACGAGGCTGCTTCCCTTGAGGTCCGTGTGACCGGCAAGGGAAACACTTCTCTTCTTTCCGCGCCAAAAGTTGATTTCCCTCCGGATTTCGAATGCTACGATGTCAAGACTTCCGATATTCCCGGCGGAAAGCTGTTTGAATATCCCTTCATTCCGCGAAGCTACGGGGAATTCGGCATAGGACCTGTGGAATACAGTTATTATGACATATCATCCCGCCGCTATGTTACGCTGAAGAGTGACCCTATGTCCGTTACGGTGCTCAAGGGCAACAGTTCATCGGCCGACAGCACTTCCGGCGTGCTTGTGCCCGGTGTGCAGCGCAGGAATGTGCGCGATGTCGGGACCGATATCCGGTTTATTTCCACCGCTTTGCCGTCTTTGGTACCTGCAGGGACTTTCTTCGTCGGGTCTGTCATGTTCTGGATTATCGTGGCGTTGATGCTGGCCGTATCCGGTTTCGCTTATTTTGCGCTGAAGGCGTATGCATTGAGAAGGGCTGACGTGGTCGGCACGAAGAACAGGGGGGCGGTCAAGATGGCGCGCAAGCGCCTGCTGCAGGCTGAAGACTTCCTGAAGAAGAATCTTTATACTGCGTTTTACGAAGAACTGCACAGGGCTTTGCTTGGATACGTATCCGACAAGTTCAACATGGATGCGTCTGACATGAACAAGGAAAACATTTCCGGAAAGCTCTCCGCAGCCGGGGTTGACAAGTCTGTATCTGATGAGTTCGTGGGCCTTCTGGATGCCTGTGAGTTTGCCAGATATGCTCCCGGATCCGGCAACGAGGCGATGAGCTCCCATTATGAGCAGGCTGTTTCCGTGATATCCATGATTGAGGGCTGTATGAAAAAGCAACACAAATCCGGCGCTGCCGGAGCTGCGGCAGTCTTGATGCTGCTGTTGTCAATGCCTTCGCTTGAAGCGGGGGAGAATGGAGGTGCGCCGGCTGATTCCTTGTGGACTGCCGGAGTTGAGGCGTATGAGGCTGGCCGCTGGGGTGATGCCGTTGATGCCTGGACAGCCATTGAAGAGCAGGGACTGGCTTCGAAGGAGCTGTATTGCAATTTGGGTGATGCCTGCTACAGGAACGGTGATATCGCCCATTCAATCCTTAATTATGAAAGGGCCCTGAAGATAGATCCTTCGTATTCCGATGCCAGGTTCAATCTCGAATTTGTGTCCGGGATGATTCAGGACGACATAGATGAAGTGCCGGAGTTCTTCTTGACTCGCTGGATGAGGAGTCTTTGCTGGCTTCTCCCTTCTGCCGCCTGGGCCGTGGCCGGACTTGTGCTTCTGGGCTTGGCGCTGGCTGCCCTCCTTCTGTTTTTGCTCGGCAGTTCTTCCTCTGCCCGAAGGGCCGGTTTTGTGGCTTCCATTGTGGCCTTTCTTCTGTGCCTTGGTTGCCTCGGCCTGTCGTTCTGGCAGCGGGCGGACTATGGACGGGAAGATGCTGCCATAATCACCAGGGCTGTCAGCACTGTCAGAAGTTCTCCTTCAGACAGTACTGCCAAGGATCTTTTTGTCCTTCATGAGGGAACCAAGGTCATGATCCTCGATGACTTCGGCTCATGGCTCAATATCGAACTTTCTGACGGAAGACAGGGCTGGATATCGGCTTCTGATCTTGAGATCATTTGATCCCGCCATGCGTTCGATACAGGAAAAGCCTCCACTTCACCAGTGGAGGCTTTTCCTGTTGAGAGGGGATATTGCTGTTACTTGAGTTTGTCGATAATAAGACCTGCGACTTTCTTTCCTGACATCAGCATGCCGCCGAATATGGGGCCCATCCTGGGTGTGCCGCTTACTGCGGACGCCGCCATGCCGCATACATAAAGACCGGGATAGATCTCCTTGGTGCCTTCAACGACTTCCTTCTCGCCTTCGACAACATCAAGTGAACGTTCTCCGATGACGCTGCCCGTTTCCGTATTCAGCTGGATCCCGTTCTTCCGTGCCACGGTCTTGCAGATTTCGCTGTCGTGTCCTGTGCCGTCAATCACGCACTTGGCCATGATGTTGAGGGGATCGACATGCAGGCCTTCCCTGAGCACGGGCGTCCAGTTTACGACGACTCCGCTTACGACATTGTTCTTGAATACCACGTCCTCGACAGAATAGCAGTTGAAGATTGTCGCGCCCGCGTGCACTGCCTTGTAGAGCAGAGCAGATGTGCTCTCAACGGAATCCATGACATAGAGGCCGTCAGAGTATGTCTCGAAGTTGATTTCAAAATCCTTTACGATGTCGAGGGCCTCTTCCTGGACTACTATCTGGTTGAACATCATTGCGCCGCCCCACATGCCTCCGCCGGGCGACAGCTTGCGGTCGAACTGGGCTACTCTGAGCCCCGCCTTGGCCAGATAATATGCTGCAACGATGCCGGAAGGTCCGCCTCCGACAATCGCCACGTCGAGGTCGAGGTTCCTTTCCAGCTTGTTGAAATAGGTGCTGATGATACCTTGTGAAACTCTTTTCTCAATCATTTTGTTCGAAATTTTGAATTCGGGAGACAAATATACAAAACTTGGCGATGCCAGTGAATCGCAACAAAGGATGATTGCAACAAAAAATGCCGCGGGCATCTTGTCCCTGCGGCATTTGGTTCTGGTGCAACTGGCCGTTATTCGGCAGCTCCGGTCTTGGTGCCTTCAAAAAGTACGCTTACGTTCATCGGCAATATGCTCGGGCTTATGCCGAGTTTAAGCGTGGCCTTGTCATCATCAAAGGTGCCGGTCAGTTCCACGCTGCAGTCACCGACAAACTCTAGCGAGACTGTCTTCTGTGCGGATACGCTGATTGTTCCGTCCTCTCCGTTCTTGGTGAGAGCGCAGTCGGTCAGTGAAATGTTTCCGAGGTCAAGTCCGCTGAATGAGAAGTCAGTGATTGTAAGGTCAATGGCGGAATCACCATTTTCGGTGATTTTGATGTTCTGGGCTATAGGCTCGCTAGGGGTTTCTCCAACCGTGATGGTCATGTTTCCGCCGTAGTTCCCTGCAACCTGCTCTGAAAGTGTGGCAGAAGGGGCAGGAGTTTCTGATTTCTGGCATGACGCGAGCCCCAAGGCCGCAATTGCCATGATTGCAACAAATGCTTTTTTCATTTCAACAATAATTAAAGTTTTACATACTAACAGAGGGCTGCAAATATACAAAAATCTTTTTTTGCGGCAGCCTGCGTCCTGCCGGCTACTTTCCCGACACATTCATGACCTCGCCGGCTCCGCCTCCGTTTGCCCTGTAATGCGGGGCATAGAGCGATTCTATTTCCGGTACCGGCGACTGGAACCTCCCTTCCTGTGTCACGAAGAACTCTTCGGTGATGGCCGTATTTTCTTCCGGGTAACTTTCGAACCAGTATTCAGTCCTGTCCGACCTGACGCTGCGGTATCCTTGCGGAACAAAACTTGTCCACCCGGGAACCCTCAGTGGCTTTGCCATCCAGCCGTAATTGCCTGAAATCTGGTCCACGGGCCGCAGGGCGGCATTTCTTGGAACCGTTATTTTTACGAAACTGCGGTTCTCCCCGTTCCATATCCTGTATATGGCGGTCAGCCTGTCACCGACATGCAGGGTATCGCCTTCGGAAATTTTCTTTCCGTCAAGGTAGAATTCCTTTTCGATGCTGAATCCGTTGCCGCTGGCTCCGATCATGCTGAATGGCAGTTCTCTGGTGGCGGAAAGGACTATTGCCCTGGTGTCCAGGGTCTTTTCGGAACCTTGCATGACGCATGCGAGGGCTTCCATGTAACCTGGGTCATTGCTCCATTGCTGAGTTTCCTTCTGAACCATGATCCATAGACGTATCCCTTCCGCGATTTCCGTGTGGCCGCAAGCTTCCATCAGCCTGCACAGTATCGTGTGGGCATAGAGCTCGCTTTCGAGCAGTCCCCTCCATGGCATTACGGCATTGGGATAATAGATTCCCCCGCTTGAGTGCGCTTCGGCATATTGTGAGAGGGATTCGACGTCTCTGCCGAGGGTCTTTGAAAGCCTGCACGATGTCATGCCTGAAATCCCGAGTTCCCGGGCGAGCCTGGTGCCGTTGTCGTCAGACAGCAGAGCCAGCAGGGTGGATAGCCTTCTCGCCTTGGCCATGATCTGTCCGTTGAGGCCGGCCTTTTCTTCAGGCGAAAGATAATATCTGACTGCCTTTTTGAAAGTTTTCAGGTCTTTTCTTCCCATCCCTTCCGTCTGTACTGAGATTTCCGGATAAAGGGCCCGTACGTGAAGGTATTGCTCCAGGCTCAGACCTCCGCACCACAAGGGCCGGCTTCCGGAACTGAAAATCTGCTTGTCGAGATATATTACCGCAGAGGGCAGCAGCTTTGAGATTTCGGCGGGGCAGGCAGCCCCCATTTCATGAAATCTTTCAAGAAGTACGGCAGTGATTGCCGGAGACGAGTTCATGCCTGCGAACCATCCGAAACCTCCGTCCGAATTGCCGCATTGGATTATCTTTTCCGTGAGTTCCGCCTTTTGCGCTGCGTCCAGCCGCCTGGCGGCAGGATCCTTCAGGGCTTCTGTAATGGCGTCGGCCCATAGTGCGGCAGACAGGCTCAGCACGTCTTCGCTCTTCGGGCAGAGCTCACCAGGAATTGCTTCGTGGAGCATTTCCCGTATTGAAATTTCCGAGATTGTCGCGGACCCTCCATTTGCATTTGTGAACAAGTTTCTCAAACTGTCGACGAGTGCCTCTTTGTCTGCCCCGGGAAGCAACAACGCCGAGTGGGTTTCCGTGAGAAGTTGCAAGGGTTTCTTTACGGGAATGGAGACGAGTACGGCATCAGAGCCATATTCTCCATTGTCCGGGACGAAGCTTGCCAGCACTCCAAGACTGTCAATGGGAGGTGTCTGTAACTTCAGTTCAAATTCAGCGGTTCCTCCTGCCGCGACAGATATGTCGCGACCGTCGCTTTTCAATATTTCTGCGGAGTTGACGTTGCTGCCGTTCAGAAAACTGATGCCGGCTTTCCCGCATATTGCCTGGTTTGTCATGTTTGAAACGCTCACGCGCGCGATCCAGGAGTCTGACTCATACAGATACTGGGGCTGCAATATTGAAATCTTTACCGGGAGTGTTACTGTCAAGTCGCGGCTCAGTGTATTGTTGCGGAAATTCCTGTCGTGCGCAAACAGTTGCACGTGGTAGAGTGACATCTTGTCTGACGTGTTG
This sequence comes from uncultured Bacteroidales bacterium, assembly GCA_902491795.1. Taxonomy (GTDB): domain Bacteria; phylum Bacteroidota; class Bacteroidia; order Bacteroidales; family UBA932; genus Cryptobacteroides. Next base: position 31,728 of record CABUIX010000006.1, read on the forward strand.
AACTCGAAACGGATTTCTCCGTTTTCGTCCGAACGCAGGAACGGCTCCCAAGCCAGGGTGCTCTCGAAATCTTTTCTGATGCTGAGACCGGAGGTGCCTGCCGGAATCGCCGAATCTGCCGCTCTGGTGACAACGACTTCATCCAGCTCGACGGCTTCGAATTCCATCATCGGCATCGCGGTATCCGCTACGGAGGCGTTTGTTCTTGCGAGGCCTTTTGCGGATCCGCGCAGGACAATTGACATTCCCGGACTTCCGTCTATGCCGCAGATGCTGCCGATATAGGCTTCCTCGTGATATTGGTTCCATGGCTGGACCTTGTTCCAGACATTCTTCATCAGGGTATCGCCGCTCGCGTCATATATGCTTGCCGCGCATTCAACGCCGGCTTCGGTCCTTATTATGAAAGTATATGACCGGGACGGGGCGGTAGTGTCCAGAAATCTGGTGAAGGAAAGCGGAAGGTCGGATTCCTGGCTGCGGAAGTCGAATCTCCCGGTGTATCCGTAACTTTCCTTGTCGCGGAAATAGAAGACCTTGATGCTCAGCCTGGAAGGGTATTCATCATGGCTGGGGAAAGATATTGTTTCGAGTGAACCTGTTTCTCCGGCCTTCCCTGCAAGGTAAACCTGTTTCCTGTCAAGCAGCATGTCTCCGTCTCCATAGAGTTCTGCCACAGCCCATACAGGTCCGCATGTGGCGCCCATCTGAAGCGATAGACTGTCTGCCCCGTTTTCGAGGAAAAAGCTTTTTATTCCCGGGGCTGAAAGAACGGAGCTCCCGTCAGGGATACTGAAAAGCAGCAGGCTGTCTCTCCGGGAGAATTCCTGTCCGGAATCGGATGTGGCCTTTGCCTCCACAAGAAGTTTATAGATTCCGGAAGAACTTCCGTTCAGCTGCAGACTGAGTTCTCCGGGTTTCATGGTGCCATTGGCCAGGATTTCTTCTTCGGCCGAAAGGGTGTAGACTATTTCGGCATCAGGGCGTTTTGTGCTCTCTCCCGTACCTATAAGGAATGAGGCCGTCTTGTCGGTGAAGATGTGTCTCTCGATGCGGCTGTATGGATTCATGGGGTCTTCCTTGAGGCCGATGTCTCCGGAAGCCTCGTTCACAGGCGTGATCTCAACAGGAATTTCAGGCTGTATTTCAGCGCTGTTGCTGAATTCACGTGTCTCTCCTGTCAAGTCGGTCACTTTTACCGTGACCATGCAATATGAATATTCTGCCTCTTCCGGGGATTTGAACCTTATTGTGAAATTGCCCTCGGCATCCGTATTCACTGATCCGGATTCAATTTCTCCCGGTCCGTTTGTCAACTTGTAGCTTATGTCGGCGGATCCGAGGGAATGTCCGGAATATGCCTTGATGCTTCCCCTGAACTCAACGGTGTCGCCAGGCAGGTGCAGCCTCTCGTCTTTTTCCCATTGGAGGTCGAATGTGGGCAGCACGAATTCGTCAGCGAGTACCCTGGCGGACGCGAGCGTTTTTCCCAGTGATTCTATTCTTATGGTGTACATCCCGCCCAGACGGCTTTTCTTCAGCACGAAGCTCCCTGCGGCGGAACCGAATTCGCCTGTATTCATCTCCGAAGAGTCGATTTCATTGCCTTCCGGGTCAAACAGCCTTGCAGTGAGGGCAATTCCTTCTCCCGCAAGTCTGTGGACGAAATTGCCGTTGTAAAGTATGGCCTTGAAGTGCACTGTCTCTCCGGGATTGAACGCGCTGCGGTCTGTGAGAAGCAGGCAGTGGGCATCATTGTCCTGTGAGTCATCGTTTGTGCTGATGTCGCTGTCCTGCCGGAAGATGTATGGTGACAGACTGTATTCCCTGGAAAGCCTTTCGCTTTCTCCCGGCGCCTGATATCTCGCCTGCAAAGTATAGTTCCATTTCAGTTTCGGGAAATGTCCGGCAATTGTCTGCGGAAGCCTCGTGAATCCGTCGATGTCAAGTTTCGGTACTTCGGCAACGGTGTTGCCGTTCTCGTCGCGGAGAATGAGCGAGCACCATTCGAGCGGTTCCCCGCTGATGTAGTCTGCGGCATATACGGCCGGACCCTCTCTGTCCTGTTTCACTGCGATCGAAATGCTGTACTGCAGATGCGTGATCTCCCTTTCGGTCTTCCCTGAATTCAGTCTGATGCGGTAGCTGCCGTCTGCAAGTTCCGGAAGTTCCATTCCGAGACTGTCCAGGGCATAGAAACTTTCCGGCGGGTTTTCCAGCGTATGGTCAAGGAGTTCCTTCTCTCCGGAGAAAATGCGGACACGTACGGACTTGAGGTTTCTCAGCTGTATTTCCAGCCTCCCGTCGTCGGTGGCGGCAAATATTTCTTTGCCGTTCAGCTGCTGCAAAAGGCTGTCGTTCCATTTCTTGCAGATTCCGGCGATCAGCTTTTCCGTTGAGGAGAAGTTATCCGCTTTTTTCGACAATTCGTTGCAGTCGGAAAGCAGATGCATGTAATCGCTGCTCTTCCCGTTGTCCTCGTTCAGGTCCGAGAAACGTTTTTCGAGCATTGTCTGTTCAGCGAGAAGCCCTGCGGCCTTTCCGGAATACTTGTGTGAATATTCTTCCAGTTCCTGATTTTCCGGCTCATTGTCAGTGATTTCCGTGAATTCGTACAAGGCGTTCATCGGATATCTCTGGCTGAGTCCGTCGGCGATCAGTTTTCTGGAATTTTCGTCTATGCTCCAGTCGTGCTGAAGACACCATAGCGCATATTCGAGATCATTTGCGATCAGATCGGGAAGAATCTCGCCGAATTCACCGCTCTTTATCCGGTAATCATTGGCATAGAGCGTCTTGTTTGATGAAGCCAGAAGTTTTTCGGTGTTGGCCCGTATCCAGGCATCGAGAGAATCTGCGTTCCTGCATTTCCTGCTTGCGAATATCATTGCCGCAGGTTCGCCGAATTCTTCCAGTTCCTGGTCAAGACGGTCCTCGAGGCTGTCGCGGAGTTTCCAGTTCATGCTGCCGCGAACGTCGGAGTATTTGCGCGCCGCGTCACAGAAATCGAAGGTCAGGTGTTCCTTTTTTGCCCGACGCTTGATTTCTTCAAGTATTGAAAGCTGATCTTTGGGACGGTCGTCGCTGACGGCCTTTTCATATTTGCCCCAAAGTTCCGTGAGCAGGTGCCCCTGCTGATCTGCGGTGGCAGTGATGCTGCTTGCTGTAATGGCCATAAGCAAAAGGAGAGTCAATTTCATGCCGGTTGATTTTCAGGGTCGTTCAAGATATCGGATGCATTCGGCAACCACAAAGTTGCTTCCGCCGACATAAACCATGCCGCCGGGAACCGCAGCCGCTTCCTGCCTTGCTATCCTTACACCTTCGGCGACGCTGGAACATATGGTGTGCTCAAGACCGGCCATAAGCTCTCCAAGCCTGTCGGCCGGAAGAGAGCGTGGAATGGCCGGTGCCACGCAGTAATATTTTGCGTTTCGGGGCATCAGCGGAAGGATCGAGTTTATGTCCTTGTCTGCCATTATTCCGAAAACGATGAACAGGGGACGTCCTGATTCTTCAAGTTTTGCAAAATTGATTTTCAGGGCTGGGGGATTATGGCCGATGTCGCATATTGTTTCGGGCAGTCCCGGCAGCCTTTCCCAGCGCCCTCGCAGTCCCGTGATTTCTGCTGCCCGGCTGATTGCGTTCAGGTCGGCCGGCTCGCCGAGAAGCTCAAGCGAGAAGAGAACGGTGTGGAGGTTCTCCGTCTGGTATGGTCCTTCAAGATCGAGGGTGAACTCGGGTTCAGGACAATCATCCGCAAAAAACAGCGGGCAGTGCACCTCGGCGGCTCTTTTCTCAAACACGTCTTCGGTTTCACTGTCCCGCGAGGCCACGACCGCCGGAACTCCAGGCTTGAATATTCCGGCCTTCTCGAAGGCGATTTCGGCTCTCGTGCCGCCGAGCAGCTTGCAGTGGTCAAGCCCTATGCTTGTGATTATGCATAGTTCGGGCGTTATTATGTTGGTGCTGTCCAGCCTCCCGCCAAGACCGGTTTCGATCACGGCAATGTCAACATTCTGGGCAGCGAACCAGCTGAAGGCGAGGCCGGTCGTTATCTCAAAGAAGGAAAGTCCTTCAAGATCATGACCGCAAATGAAATCCCAAACCTCGCGTTCCGTGATCATCCGCCATTTCCCGTCTTCTATTATCTTGGCTCTTTCCCTGAAGTCGACAAGGTGTGGAGAGGTATAAAGTCCTACTCTGTACCCGTTTGCGGCGAGGGCCGCGGCGAGCATCGAGCATACCGATCCTTTGCCGTTCGTGCCTGCCACGTGGACGGACTTGAATTCAGTCCATGGGTGGCCCAATTCGTCGTCAAACTTCATCATGCCCTCCAGCCCGGGCTTGTAGGCACCGGATGTGAATCCGGCCTTTTGTACGCTGGGATGCCTGGCGAACAGTTCGTCAAGCATTTTTCCGTAATTTTTCGTGTTGAATTCCATAGTTGCAACTGAAGACAAATTTAGTTAATTTTACACGCCGAAACCAATTAAATCAATGTCAGAAAAAGCATTCGCGCTGAATTCCCATTATGTGATCGACGGTATCCGGCAGGAATTGACGCCTGCGCAGATTCTTGACGCACTCACCGAGAATGCCGCACCGTCTGCAGGCAGGGATGATTCAGGAGTTACCCTGGTCGATGAGACGGTTGATCCTGAAGTCCGCTCAACGGAGCCGGAAGGCGGGGACATTGCCGAGTATCTTGCTGCCGTGCGCGCATGTTCGAGGAAGCTTCCGCTGTCTTGCATGGACTCATATACGCGCTGCGGAATCGCCTCGGCATTGATTGATTCAATGTGGCGCCGCGGCCATTTCCGGATTGGCGACCTGCTTCTGGACGTGCACTGGAGATGGAATGAAAGGCCGGTGGGAGCTATGGCGGCATTTTATGATTCCGTGAAAGCGGCAGCCGATTATGTGGACTCTCTTGATCTTAGGTTCAGCCATTACAGGTATTCAAGAACTTCGGGATCCCCTTCAGTCAGTTTCAAGGTGGTGCTTGGCGATGATGAACCAGGCGACGAGGCTATCGCTGCGGATGCGGCGCGCGCTGACGACGCGAGCATGCTGGATGGCAGGGTATGTCCTGACATGCTGTTTCCGGACAGCCGAAGCTGGATAATATATATTCCTTTTGATTCTTCGGAGTATTGTCTGGGCGGTTCTCTTTTGGCTCAGACCTTGGGCCTGGGAGGCGCGGCGCCGCAAATTGAAGATTCGGATTATTTTCTTGACAGCTACGAGGTTGTCCGCGAATTTTCGGAAGACGGCATTCTGCTCTCTGCCGCCACTGTCGGCGAAGGCGGCCTGTTGACGGCCGCTGGGCGCATGTCGCGCGGTGGCGTCGGTGCGGATCTGGACATTTCTGACCTGCTCCATTCCGCCGGCGAAACGAACGCCGCCAAGGTTCTGTTCGCCGAAGTCCCCGGGGCTCTGATCCAGGTCAGAGATTCTGACTTTGACTATGTCGACGCCGAACTGCTGCTTCAGGACGTGGTGTATTTCCCCCTGGGCCACCCGAATGCAGAAAGAGAGAAGGTGACCGTTGAGGCTTCGGCGAAGTCCCGTATACAGACCATTCTCGAATCCCTTATGCAGAATGCTGAAGGGGAGGACTAAAAAAATATGATTAGATATGGGCAAACCGAAAATCTTTGTGCTGGATACAAATGTTATTCTGCACGACCATATGGCCATACGCCATTTCCAGGACAATAACCTCGTGATTCCCATTGCCGTGATCGAGGAACTGGACAAGTTCAAGAAGGGCAACGACACTCTTGCGTACAATGCCCGCGGGTTTGTGCGTGACATTGACAAGATTGCCCAGGGAAAGACCTTTGCCGGAGGAGGACTGCCGATAGGCAAGGGACTGGGGACTATCAAGATAGAGCCGAACCATCCTTTCCCTGAGAAATATGCCGACATGTTCTCCGACGACATTCCGGACCACCGCATCCTTTCGACCGCCATGTGGGTAAGGGACAACAACCCCGGGACTTTCGTTGCATTGGTCACGAAGGATGTGAACCTGAGGATCAAGGCGAAGGCCGTTGGGATGGAGGTCCAGGATTATCTTACTGACAGGGTCGAGGACGAAAGGGTGGAAAATACCCTGAAGGAGGTTCAGGAACTTACTTTGGACAATTCTCTGATGCAGGCCATTTCGTATGGACCGGAGACGTCTCTTGACTGGAAGCAGGTCTGTGCTGAGCGTCCGCTTCCCAATCAGATATACAGGTTCAGGTGGAAGCAGTCCGAGAAGGGTGCAGTATGTGCGAGGTTCGATGAAGACAGAAACAGGATAGTGCTGATACGCAGCCGAGAGGCATACGGCATACGGCCGCGCAACGATGAGCAGATGATAGCCCTTGACGCGCTCCTGAATCCCAAGATAGAACTGGTGTCACTTACCGGAGGTGCCGGTACCGGAAAGACTCTTCTGGCTCTTGCCGCCGCGCTTGAACAGGAACGCGAATATGAGCAGATAATCCTGTCGCGTCCTGCCGTGGTGCTGGGGAATCAGGATCTGGGCTTCCTTCCGGGAGACCAGAAGGCCAAGATGGGTCCGTTCCTGCAGCCTCTCATGGACAATCTCAATGTTATAAAGGGCCAGTTCCGCCCCACCTCAAAAGAGGCTCAGAGGATAGAGGGAATGCTGAGCCAGGAGAAGCTGATAATTGAACCGCTGGCATATATTCGCGGAAGAAGTCTCGGCAAATGTTATTTTATTATCGACGAGGCCCAGAACCTTACGCCTCATGAAATGAAGACAATCATAACAAGGGCGGGGGAAGGTACCAAGATGGTCTTTACCGGTGACATTTTCCAAATAGACCAGCCGTATCTCGACCAGTGGTCCAACGGCTTGACACATCTTGGGGAGAAGATGGCCGGGCAGAAACTTTTCGAACACGTTTTCCTCCGCAAGGGAGAGCGCAGCGAACTTTCTGAACTGGCGGCAAAGTTGCTATAATCATAATTTTATAATAAATTCGCAGTCTATTTTTTGGAAATCTATTCAAAATGTTTGAAACAAAGAAAAGAGTCTACCGTTTCGGCGCCAAGATGGCCGAAGGCGATGGCTCAATGCGGGAGCTCCTTGGAGGAAAGGGAGCGAATTTGGCCGAGATGAACAAGCTCGGCATGCCGGTTCCGGCAGGTTTTACCATCACTACTGATTGCTGCGCTGAATATTATGCGCTGGGAGGCGGTTATACCGATGAACTCAAGCTCCAGGTCAAGGAGGCCCTCGAGGCCACCGAGAAGATCATGGGCATGAAGTTCGGTGATCCGAAGAATCCCTTGCTCGTAAGTTGCCGCTCCGGAGCAAGAAGCTCCATGCCCGGAATGATGGACACCATCCTGAACATCGGCCTTTGCTCGGCAACCATTCCTGGAATGATCGCAAAGACCAATAATCCCAGGTTCGTCTATGATGCGTATCGCCGTCTCATCATGATGTATTCTGATGTCGTGATGGAAAAGGCCGAGGGAATAGAGCCTGAGGACGGACAGGGAATACGCCAGCAGCTTGACCGCATGATGAGTGAGCTGAAGGAGGCCAAGGGCTATACTTCCGATACCGAAATCACGGCTGACGAGCTCAAGGAGCTTTGCGAGAAGTTCAAGGTAAAAGTGAAGGATGTTCTCGGCGTTGAGTTCCCTGACAACGCGATTGACCAGCTGTGGGGCTCAATTGGAGGTGTGTTCAAGTCCTGGAACGGCAAACGCGCAATTGCATACCGCAAGATAGAGAAGATCCCCGATGACTGGGGCACTGCCGTCAACGTCATGGCCATGGTTTTCGGAAACATGGGCAATACCTCGGCAACTGGAGTGGCTTTCTCGCGCAACCCTGCAACAGGAGACAACAGGTTCTACGGAGAATGGCTGATCAATGCCCAGGGAGAGGATGTCGTTGCCGGAATCCGTACTCCGAATCCGCTCAACGAGGCAACAAAGAACGAGCACAACAAGAATCTTGAATCTCTTGAGAAGGCCATGCCGGATGTTTATGCCGAGCTTGACGATATCCGCAAGAAACTGGAGGAGCATTTCCATGACATGCAGGACATCGAGTTCACGATTCAGGAGGGCAAGCTTTGGATGCTGCAGTGCCGGATAGGCAAGCGTACAGGTCTGGCTGCTATTCAGATGGCAATGGACATGCTTTCGGAAGGCATGATAGATGAGAAGACCGCCGTTATGCGCGTCTCTCCCTCTCAGCTTGACGAGATTCTTCACCCCGTACTCAATACGGCTGCCGAGAAGACTGCCAAGGTTGTGGCCCAGGGCCTTCCTGCGTCTCCGGGCGGAGCTGTCGGAACGATTGTGTTTACCCCAGAAGCCGCTGTCGCTGCAGCGAAAGACGGAGAGAAAGTCATTCTGGTACGTGAGGAGACATCCCCTGAAGATATTGAAGGAATGCGTGCATCTGCCGGTATCCTGACTGCACGTGGAGGAATGACATCGCATGCTGCCCTTGTCGCTCGTGGATGGGGCAAGTGCTGCATTGTCGGCTGTGAGGCCATGAAGATTGATCTTGCTGCCAAGACGATGACGTTTGCCGGCAGCCCCAAGGTCTACAAAGAGGGAGACTGGCTTTCCCTCAACGGATCCAAGGGTGTTGTTTATGCCACGAAGATAGATACTGTCGATGCGAGTGAGAATCCTTTGTTCGTAAGGTTCATGAGCATTGTTGACAAGTATCGCCGTCTCGGTGTACGCACTAATGCCGATACTCCTGAAGATGCCCAGCGTGCCCTTAAGTTCGGAGCCGAGGGAATCGGACTTTTCCGTATCGAGCATATGTTCTATGGTGAGAATTCTGAAGTCCCTCTCGCCAAGCTGCGCAAAATGATTCTCAGCACCACTGACGAGGAGCGCAAGGCTGCGCTTGCGGAACTTGAGCCTTTCATCAAGGCGTCCGTGAAGAGCACTCTCCGCATCATGGACGGGAAGCCTGTCGTTTTCCGTCTGCTTGATCCTCCTCTGCATGAATTCGTCCCCAAGACCAAGGAAAAGGAGAGCGAGGTGGCAAATGAGCTCGGAATCAGTGTGGCTGAAGTTGAAAGAAGAAGCGAAAGCCTGCGCGAGGTCAATCCCATGATGGGTCTGCGCGGTGTCCGTCTGCATGTGGCTTATCCTCTCATTGCAGAGACTCAGTACCGTGCTATTTTCACGGCTGTTGAGGAACTTCTCAAGGAAGGCTACAATCCGCAGCCGGAAATCATGATTCCTGTCACGGTTTCCGCAAGGGAACTCAGTTTCCAGAAGGCTATCTGTGATCGTGTGAAAAGTGAAGTTGAGGCTCATTCGGACCAGACCATCGAGTATCACTTCGGAACGATGATCGAGATTCCCCGTGCTGCTCTAACCGGAGAGAGGATGGCACGTACCGCTGAATTCTTCTCTTTCGGAACCAATGACCTTACCCAGATGACTCTCGGCTTTTCACGAGACGATGTCGGAACCTTCATGGGTGACTATCTCGGTCACAAGATCCTTGATGCCGATCCGTTCCAGACCATAGATACCAAGGGTGTCGGAAAGCTGGTGGAGTACGGAGTCCAGGCTGGACGCGGAAGACGCGCTGACCTGAAATGCGGGGTCTGCGGTGAGCACGGAGGTGATCCTGATTCCATCAAGTTCTTCAACAAGATAGGCATCGATTACGTCAGCTGCTCTCCTTATAGAGTCCCCATCGCGCGACTCGCTGCGGCGCAGGCTGCAATCGAGCAGAGCAACTGAGGCTGATGTCCGGAAGAAAATGGGACTTGCAATGAACTGCAAGCCCCATTTTTTATGTGAATTGTTGTCGGTGAAGTTTATAGTTGCTATCTTGATGATTGGTGCCGTAAGGTAAATGCGGCCGTATTACTGACAGTTTGAAAAGGATGCAGTATTATGAAACGTTCTTCTGAAAGCAATGGAATGCCTGGCCGTCTGGCTATGTGCGTTGTCTTGTCCATGTTTCTCCTGCTCGGCCAGATGCCGGCTTTTGCCCAAAAAGAGATGGAGACCTACAATATGAACCGAGGAATAGAGGCGATGAACAATGATGACTATTCCGCGGCCCTCGAGTCTTTTGAGGCAGAACTTGACGATGATCCTGACAACGGTTATGCCTATGCCCTCATGTCTGTCATATATTATGAGAGTGGAGAGTTGGGGCCCGCCATGTCCTCTGCGAATTATGCTCTGAAGTATCTTCCTCGCCGGGACAGGTCAATCAGGGCCATGGCATATTGTTACCGTGCTTTTGCCAGCGAGGCACTTGAAGATTATGATGCTGCCCTGTCGGATTATGCCTCTGCAATAAAGCTTTCTCCTGACGATGCGTCTTTCTATGACGGCAGGGGAGATCTGTACTATAAACTGGGAGAATATGAGCTTTCTGACAGAGACTATCTCAAGATGGTTGAGCTGGACTCCGGCGATTACATGGGCTATATGGGACTTGCCCGAAACGCCAATGCAAGAAAAGACTTCCAGCTTGCTGCCGACATTCTTTCCAAGGTCGTAAAAATGGAGCCGGAGTATTCTTCGGGATATTCATTCAGGGCAGAGAGTTATGTAGGACTCGGAAAGTATGATGAGGCTGTCGATGACATAATATCGGCATTGTCAATTGACGGAGATGAGAAGGCCTGGTATATTCTGACAAGCGATATACCGGCAGATTTTCAGCAGAAGGCAGTGCTGAAACTAAAGCTTCAGCAGGCGAAGAATCCTGGCGACAGTTCGTGGCCATTGTACATGGCTTTGCTTTATAAGTCACAAGGCAAGAATGGAGATGCGCTGGATTGTCTGCTCGAAGCCAATGACCGCTCGGAATTGTTTTCATATTTTATTGCTGACTGTTACAAGTCGCTCGGGCGGCCTGAGACGGCATTGGAATACGTGAATTATTCTGTCGCGCAAGATTCTGCGGACTGTGATTATCTTACTCTCAAGGCCGGCATCCTTCATGACTTGGACCGCGATGAGGAGGCGACGGATCTGCTGGCCTCTGTCATCGAGATTGATCCGGAGTATTATGCTGCATATTACCAGCGTGGTTTCTACCGCAAGTATGCGGGGGATGCAGACGGAGCAATAGAAGATTTCACGATGGCAATACTGATTGATCCGTCATTCGTGTATTCATATCTTGCCCGTGGCGACATCTATGCATCCCTGGGGGATGATGACCTTGCACGTTCTGACTATCAGGAAGTGATCCAGCTTGATACGGTTCCCGAAGCGGGATCTTGTGCTTTCTATGCATATGCTGCCCTTGGAGACGAAGATATGGCAATTGATTTCCTGAACAAAATTCTTGAGGAGAATCCAGACGATGCTGAATGCAATTATGGCGCAGCATGTCTTTATTCCAGGATGAAGGACCAAGGACAGGCTCTTTCATATCTGCGGAGGGCTTTGGAACTTGGCTTTAGGGATTTTTGTCTGATTGCGGAAGACAGTGATCTCGACTTTGTAAGGGAATTCCCGGAATATATGCAGCTGCTTGATGAATTCAGGGGCAATATCATGGCGGCAGGAGAACCTGAGAATCATGAATTTGTCGACAAGACGGCGGAAATTCCTTTCAGACGGGATGGTGAAACTTATGTCGTTGAATGCAAGGTGAATTCTCTTCCGCTCCGCTTTGTGCTTGATACAGGTGCCAGTGATGTGTCAATATCGGATGTCGAAGCGGCATTCATGTTCAAGAACGGCTACTTGTCTTCGAGGGACGTGCGTGGCGACGGCCGGTATCTGACTGCCGACGGCAGTGTCATTCAGGGTACAATCGTAAATTTGCGCGACATTGAATTCGCTGGCCTGCATCTCCGCAATGTCCGGGCTTCAGTGGTCAAAAGCCAGAATGCGCCCCTGTTGCTGGGCCAGTCCGTGTTGTCCCATCTCGGAAAAATTGAGATTGACACGAAAGATTCCGTAATACGGGTAAGTTACAGCGAGAAAAAAACTGATCAGTCTGAATAAAAACAGAACGGCTGCAGCTTGCTTGCTGCAGCCGTTCTGTTTGCGGTTCCGTCAATGGTCGGTCTAGTACTTGTTCAGGGGGACACCGGCGGTCATCTGATTGACGCGGCGCTTAACGCTTTCAAGAAGTGCGCTGTGCTCCTGGAGTTCTGCACTCTGTTCAGGAGAAGGGACTTCGCCTTTCTTGAGCGACAGTGCGTCAATGTGCTTGTTGCATGAAGTGAGGACTTCATCAATGAGCCCTACAATGTCGATCATGTCTTTCTCGACGAACCCTCTTGATGTTACGGCCGGCGTACCGACACGGATTCCGGATGTCTGGAAAGCTGAACGCGTGTCGAACGGGACCATGTTCTTGTTGACCGTGATTGCAGCCCTCTCGAGCTGGGTCTCGGCGACACGCCCGTTGAGTGCCTCAAACTTGCCTCTCAGGTCGACCAGCATCAGGTGATTGTCGGTTCCGTTGCTGACAATCTTGTATCCTCGTTTCATGAATTCTTCGCACATGGCCTTGGCATTTGCAAGGACCTGCTGCTGATACGTCTTGAATTCCGGCTGCTGGGCTTCAAAGAATGCGACTGCCTTGGCCGCTATCACGTGCTCAAGAGGCCCGCCTTGCGTTCCCGGAAATACGGATGAATCAAGGACCTGGCTCATCTTTTTCACTATGCCTTTCGGTGTGGTGCGCCCTTGAGGATCATCGAAGTCCTTTCCGATCAGGATAATGCCTCCGCGGGGCCCGCGCAATGTCTTGTGTGTTGTTGATGTGACGATGTGCGCATATTTCACGGGATTCTCAAGCAGCCCTGCCGCAATGATTCCTGCCGTGTGGGCCATGTCAATCCATAAGACTGCCCCCACTTTGTCGGCTATGCTGCGCATGCGGGCATAGTCCCACTCCCTCGAATAAGCGGACGCGCCGCCAATGATGAGCTTGGGCTTGTGCTCGATTGCAAGCTGCTCCATCTTGTCGTAGTCCACGAGGCCGGTTTCGGGATTGAGCCCATAGGGTACAGCCTTGTAGAGCATTCCTGATACATTGACCGGAGAACCGTGGGTCAGGTGTCCTCCTTGGCTGAGGTCAAGCCCCATGAAGCAGTCGCCCGGCTTGAGGACTGCCATCATTACCGCCATGTTGGCCTGTGCTCCGGAATGCGGCTGAACGTTTGCCCATTCGGCATCGTACAGGGATTTGAGCCTGTCGATTGCAAGCTGCTCAATCTGGTCAATGACTTCGCAGCCCCCGTAATATCTTTTGCCGGGGTAGCCTTCGGCGTATTTGTTCGTGCATATTGAACCGAGAGCCTTCAGAACGCCCTCGGTTACATAGTTCTCTGAGGCGATGAGTTCAAGCCCGGATTCCTGGCGTTCCCTCTCCCTCTTGATCAGGTCGATGATTTGAATGTCCTGTTTCATGTCTTAATTTTAGCAAGGCAAATATACTATTTTTCCCTACCTTTGCCAATGATGAAGGACAGGAAACTGCTAAATATCGAGTTGGGCCGCGCAAAGCCTTCTGAGTATGCTGCTTTGCCCCCTTCCGGTGCCGTCCTGGTGCTGGACAATATAAGGAGTGCCCACAATGTCGGAAGTGCTTTCCGTACTGCCGACGCTTTTCATGTCGACAAGGTGTGGTTGTGCGGAATCTGTGCCTGCCCGCCTTCTGCCGAGATTCACAAATCTGCTCTTGGTGCCGAGAACAGTGTTCCGTGGGAACATGTTGATGACACTTTGCCGTTGGTCAGCAGGCTCAGGGGCGAGGGCTATATAATTATAAGTGTAGAGCAGACTGAACATGCCGTGCAGCTGCCTGAGTTCTCAGCCGGGGAAGGAGAAAAATATGCCTTTGTCTTCGGCAACGAAGTTGACGGAGTTCGCCAGGATGTCGTTGATGCTTCGGACTTTGCTCTTGAGATCCCCCAGTTTGGGACCAAGCACTCGCTGAATGTCTCTGTGTCGGTCGGAGTGGTGCTTTGGCAGTATCATTTGACAAAATGTCATTGGCACGGACATTGATTCTTCTGTCTGCGTCCGGGTGGATCCCGGATACAAACGATAATTTATAAAACACATAAAATCATGATCAAACCTTTAGCAGACAGAGTCCTGATTGAGCCCAAGGAGGCCGAAACCAAGACAGCCTCAGGAATCTACATTCCTGACACGGCAAAAGAAAAACCCCAGCAGGGAACCGTGATCGCGGCAGGTCCGGGCAAGAAAGACGAGCCAATGGAAGTCAAGGTTGGCGATCAGGTAATCTACGGCAAGTATGCCGGCACGGAAGTCACCGTTGAAGACAAGAAATATCTCATCGTAAAGCAGTCTGACATTTTAGCAATACTGTAAGTCTGCTGAATTCATAAATTGATATCACTATGGCAAAGGAAATAAAATTTGATGTCGATGTCCGCTCCAAGATGAAGACGGGAGCAGATTCACTTGCTAATGCGGTAAAAGTTACCCTTGGACCTAAGGGCCGCAATGTTGTCATCGAAAAGAAATTCGGGGCTCCCCAGGTGACCAAGGACGGCGTGACTGTAGCCAAGGAAGTCGAGCTTGAGGATCGTTTTGAGAACATGGGCGCCCAGATGGTCAAGGAAGTTGCCTCCAAGACCAACGAGCAGGCCGGCGACGGCACCACTACTGCCACCGTTCTCGCACAAGCCATAATCAATGTCGGAATCAAGAATGTGACTGCCGGCGCCAATCCGATGGACCTGAAGCGCGGTATTGACAAAGCCGTTGATGCGGTTGTCGCTGACCTCAAGAAGCGCAGTCAGGAAGTCGGAACCGATTATTCAAAGGTTGAGCAGGTAGGTACAGTCTCTGCAAACAATGACGGATATATCGGAAAGCTGATTGCCGACGCAATGTCCAAGGTTGGCAAGGATGGTGTGATCACAGTGGAGGAAGCCAAGGGAACGGATACTGAAGTCAAGGTCGTTGAAGGCATGCAGTTTGACCGCGGTTACATTTCTCCTTATTTCATGACCAATGCTGACAAGATGGAGGCGGATCTGACGAATCCTTCAGTCCTGATTTGCGACAAGAAGATCTCCACAATGAAGGACCTGCTTCCTATTCTTGAGCCCATCGCACGTGAAGGCAAGGAACTCCTCATTATTGCGGAAGATGTTGATGGTGAGGCCCTTACTACTCTTGTGGTCAACAAGCTGCGTGGTACTTTGAAGATTGCGGCAGTGAAAGCCCCAGGATTTGGTGACCGCCGCAAGGAGATGCTTCAGGACATTGCAACCCTGACGGGTGCGGTAGTGGTATCCGAAGAGAGGGGATTCACTCTTGAGAATACAACGCCGGATATGCTCGGAAAAGCCGAGAGAGTGACCATCACAAAGGAGAACACCACAATTGTCGGCGGAGCAGGTGACAAGGCAGCCATCAAGGAGCGCGTGGATTCTATCCGCAAGCAGATTGAGACAAGCACCTCCGAGTATGACAAGGAGAAACTCAAGGAAAGGCTTGGAAAACTCGCCGGTGGAGTAGCTGTGCTTTATGTAGGCGCAACCACTGAGGTTGAGATGAAGGAGAAGAAGGACCGTGTTGAGGATGCATTGAACGCTACACGTGCGGCTGTTGAGGAGGGCTATCTGCCTGGTGGTGGAGTCGCATATATCCGCGCAGCTGCTGCTCTCGAGGGGCTGAAGGGCGACAATGAAGACGAGACGACGGGTATCCATATTGTTGCCAAGGCTATCGAGGAACCTCTGCGTCAGATTGCCCAGAATGCAGGCGTTGACGGGTCTGTGATTATCCAGAAGATCAAGGAAAGCGACGGAGACTTTGGATATAATGCACGTACCGGAGAATTCGTCCACATGTACGAGGCCGGTGTCATTGATCCTACCAAGGTTGCCCGTGTGGCTCTGGAGAATGCAGCTTCAGTTGCGGGAATGTTCCTGACCACAGAATGTGGCATTGTGGACATTCCGGAGCCCACACCCGCTCCGTCAGCGGCTGCTGCCGGCGGAATGATGTAATAGGCTTATGATGTAATATAAGCTTGAGAAGCTTTTGAATGAATGATTGCTCCGGAAGTCCGTGTGGCTTCCGGAGCTTTTTTTTCATGTTGTCAGAATTTTGCTCATGCCCTGAGATTGCCTATATTTGTTTGTATCCAGATTCTCATGCATTTTCTTGCAGCCTTCATATTGGCCATGGCCGCCATCGTCTCCGGATTCCAGTCCCGGGACGGAGATGACTGTCTGACATATTCGCGTGCCGACGGCCTGGCTTCAGACTCGGTGCTGGATATTTGCGAGGACGAGAATGGGGTGCTTTGGTTTGCGACAGAGGCTGGATTGAGCCGTTTTGACGGGCATAATTTCCATACTTATCTGTCAGGCAGCAGCGTTACTGCGCTATGCATCGATTCTTGCGGGAACCTATGGGTGGGGACAGACAGCGGCCTGAGCGTCATGGACAGGGAATCGGGACATTTTGAGGAGTTTGTGCTGCGCCGTGGTTCTGCTCGCATACGGGCTGTCCATGCCGGCCGTTCCGGAGATATATGGGTTTATACTTACGATGGTGTGATTTGCAAGATAAGCGGTTTTTCGCAGGCCGTAGAGGGCGGATCGGTTTCGGCGGACGGTCAGATTCATTCAATCGGTTTCGCGGATTTCAAGGGCGCTTACCTCGAGGGGGATTACCGATATTGTCATATATTTGAGAATGCTGAAGGCGATATATGGATTGGCGGCAGGGCCACGTCAGTCGCAATGGTTCCAAATGGCGATCTCTCAGCCCTGCGATATCCGGATATTGAGCATTTTGAGGGGTCGGCCTTTGCTTCTGACGCCTCGGGATTGACATATGCTTCTGACGACAAAGGGTATTTTTCGGTCTATGATGGTGACGGGGATGTTTTCAGGACCATATTGAAAGTTCCGGTCGCAGCTTCTTGTGCCGTGACCGATTCCACCGGAAGGATTTGGATCGGCGGAAGGAACGGACTGATAAGACTCCATGCCGGAAATGACAATTTTGACAATCTCGGCTTATGGAATGTTTTGTGCCTGTATGCCGATTCTTTCGGTAATGTCTGGGCCGGCACAGACAGGGGACTTCTGATGTTTCACAAACGTGGGGAGGCTCTGGATTCTTTCAGCTCCGCTGACGGTTTGAGTTCTTCTTCCGTAACCGCGGTGATGCAGGACAGTGACGGACTGCTTTGGATCGGCACAGAGAGTGACGGGGTTGATACTCTGAACCTGTTTTCGGGCCGGGCAGGAAACCTGAGATATACTTTGCTGTCGGGGAGATTGTCTGGAGAGACAGCAGAGCGTGAAGCCGGGGTGCTTGCGCAATATTCTCTCCATGGTCTTGAGCGGGATGGCGGCATCAACGAAAACAAGGTCAGCGCACTTTATCAGGACAGCCGGGGCACAGTGTATATTGGTTTGTGGTCGCATGTTGGTTTCAATACCTATGACAAGGTCAGCGGGACATTCAAGCGACATTGTATTTGGAGCGGGCCCGCAGGTTATATATTCCCGTTGCTTTTTGAGGGCAATCCATTCGGATCAAATTGGTACACAGGCTTTCTTGAAGACAGCCGCGGAAACTTGTGGTGCACTACATGGGAGGGATTGGGCCTTAATTTGTTTGAACGGTCAACCGGAGAGTTTTCCGGAAGGCATTTCATCCCCGGAGACATTCCCAGGATGCCTCGTGGAACCATATGTTCGCATGTGGATGATCCGGAGGAGGGAAGGATATATATGGCGGGAGGCAAATGGTACGGGTATTTTGACTTGGGCAGAAGGACCTTTCACAGATTCGTGGAAGCATTTCCCGAGAACTACCCGAATGCCGACATAATCGAGGGGTATTATGCTTATAGTCCTGCAGAACAGATACCGATGCCCGTCGGGGCCATTGATCTGAGAGTGTTGGACAAAAATGGAGATTTTGTTGCCGTGGCTTCTGCCAATGCCCTTTTCTGCCATAATGTCCTGACTTCCGATGTTGAAGTGCTGTTCCGTCCGGGAAATTATTATATAGAATATACAACCGTCGGAACTCCTGAGGGCATTTTTGTGAAATGGGGAGACGATGCAGTTCTGTTGAGACGCCGCGATGGCGGCGGATTCGGCATCGTGCGTGTTCTCCCCGAGGATGTCCCCGAAGGCTGCGGCTGGCCGCAGCCGGTTCTTGCCGCTGCGGACGGTGCTTCAGTGTATGACATGCATGACGACGGCCGCAGACTTTTTGCGGCAACCAGCGATGGCCTTTTCGAAATCTGCAAGTCATCAGGACGGGTCTTGGAGCATTTCCGGCATAATCCGGCTGTCGGAGGCTCGCTGCCGGACAATACGGTGACGGATGTGTTTGGAATAGGAGGGGATTCCCTTTTCGTATATACGGGAGTCGGCGCTGCCGTGTTGCTGAAAGATGAAGGTGCATTCGTCAATGTTTCGGAGAATGCTCCAAGGACCCTCCCGTCGCGCCTCGCCTCGTGTGTGGCAGAGGACTCGGACGGCTTGCTGTGGTATGGAACAACGGACAGCGGCCTCTGCTCCATAGACACTGAAAACGGGGAGATCAGATGTTTCCGAAGCCATCCATGGGAAACTGAAGGGCTGCCGGACAACGATGTGCGGGACATTTTCGAAGCCTCGGACGGTACTTTGTGGGTCGGGACCGGCTGCGGAGTGTGCCGTTATGACGGCGGGACCTTTGTCCGCGAGAGGGTGATGGATGGGATATCTGTCAGAAGAATACTCGAAGATCGTAGCGGAAGGCTCTGGCTGTCTTCTGATGATGGATTATATTGTCTTGACAGGGAATGTGGCACTGTTGTTTCCTTTAGCGTAGATGACGGGCTTTCGAATGATGCCTGGTCCGGAGCGGCTGCCGCACTTGGTGACGGACGGCTTGTTTTTGGAGGATTGTCGGGAATTGACATCATAGATCCAGATTCCATGCTGGCTTTCATGGAGCCTGAAATTGTGTTCAGCTTTCTCGACATTTACGGGAAAATCTTGTACCACTCGGTCCCGGAGCAAGTCAGGCTGAAGTATTCCGAGAACAGCTTTTCCGTGGATTTTGCCATCCCTGGCCACAATCATTCTGGCCGCGTGAGCCGTTACCGCCTGAAAGGTTTTGATAAGGGATGGAACTTTGTGGACGGTGATGGCGGAAAGATAAAATACACGAATCTCCCTTCGGGGAAGTACGTGCTCCAAGTGGAGACTGCTCTTGGCCCGGACAATTGGGCCGGATCTGCGCTGAATCTTGAGATTTCGCGGTCTCCGTGGAGGAGTTGGTGGTTCATGTCCCTGGTGGTTCTGTTGTCAGGGTGTGCGGTGCTTTTGATAATCCGGCTGCGCGAGACCTTGCTAAGGCAGGAGAACGCCAAACTTTCCGAGCTTGTCGGGCGGCGTACCGAAGAACTGAGACTGCAGGTGGACAGCAAGAACAAATTCTTCTCAATAGTTTCCCATGACTTGAAGAATCCTTTGGGATCGCTTTCAGTGCTCTCTCAAGAGTTGTGCGAGAATTACTGTAATATGAGCGAGCAGGAGCGTCTCAGGGCCGTGGAACTTATACGTGATTCCTCTAAAGGTGCGTCGAAACTGCTGGATGAAATCCTGCTGTGGGCACTGACTCATTCCGGGGTCATGGTCCCGCGTTATCGGGAGCTTGTCTTGAGGGACGCGGTTGACGCGGTCATCTTTCTTCATGAAGCGTATTCCGTAAAACGCGAAATCTCTCTGGCCAATGAGGTTGATCTGTCAGTCAAAGTGTTCACAGATGCGGATATGCTGTCGGTTATACTGCGGAATCTCGTCGGGAATGCACTGAAATACTCCCACCCGGGCGGGCGGGTGACGATAAGCGCCGTCCAACGTGGGTACAAGGTGGAGGTGAGTGTCAAAGACGAGGGGACAGGAATGACGGACGAGCAGTTGGGAAAGCTTTTCAGACTTGATGCCAAACTTTGTACTCCGGGAACTGACGGAAAGAAGGGTAATGGTTTCGGTCTTATTTGCGTACATGAATTTCTTGAAAAACTTGGGGAGGAAATCAGGGTGACCAGTTCGCCGGCTGCCGGAAGTTGTTTCCGTTTTACCGTCTCCAGTGCACAGGATGCGGATCGATTATGATTCTGTGGTGAAATTTATTGACAAGTTTTTCCTGAATTATATTGCAGGCTTTCCGCGGCGATAGCCTAATTTTGCATTCAATACAGAACCGAACAATGAAAGAAGATATTCCGATAATCCAAAATTTTGCCATACATGTTCTGATAGCGGATGACTCCGAGATATTCAGGGCTGGGCTCAAGTCGATACTTGAGTCGGAAAAGTCGGTTCGCGTAGATTCGGAGGCTGCGTCGTGCGGCCAGATCAAGGAAATACTGGAGTCTGGCAAGAGTCCCGATGTCGTGCTGCTTGATATTTCCATGGAAAAAGAAGACGATGGACTCGAGATGCTCAATTGGTTGAGCGGCAACTATCCCGCAATCAAGGTTATAATATTGTCGCATTACAAGGAGCTCAGATTTATAGTCGATGCGGTCAGAAAGGGAGCTCGTGCCTATTTGGCCAAGGACACCACCCCTTCGGATCTTATAGGTGCCCTGCTCGCGGTCCGTCAGGGTAACGGTGTGTATTTCGGGGAGAGCATACCATCCGAGTTTCTCGTACGGTGCTTCGGCAGCGATGACAATATGCACAAGGGTCGTCCCTACAGTCTCAGTGACAGGGAGATGGAAATACTGAAAATGCTCTCCGGAGGTCTTTCGGCGAAGGAAATCTCCAATCTGCTCTCTATAAATATGTCCACGGTGGAGACCTACAAGGAGCGCATCAAGAACAAATTGGGCGTGGAGACTATTATGGAGGCTGTGGTTTTCGCTGTGAAGCGGGAGCTGTTCTGACTCTGCCGCCCTGTGGTGAAATTATACGACAGGGGATAGCCGAATCATATTACAATTATGTCGTCAAGAGGGTCTAACTTCGCTTGACGATAACAATTTGTATATATGAAACTGCGTACCTTGATAGTTGCAGCAGGCATGTTCGCATTTGCTGCCCCGGTGTTTGCCCAAAGCGACCCTCCCGGGACCGTAATACTCAAACTTTCCAACAGGAATACCTCGGAGAGGTCCTTCAGCCCGGCGGACTTCAGTGATGAGGCCATAGTCATGACCCGTGAGAATAATCTGAGTTCCGAGAACGGAGGCTGGGAGTTCGCGCTCTTCGGTTCGGTACGCGGGCTGGCGTATATCCAGAGGATACCCGAGAACGGATGGACCCACACGATAGCCCTCAAGCCGGAAACCGGCTATGTCGCGAGGATTCAGCAAGGTTATACTCGCTGGGACAACAAGATAGAGCCGAATTATGTCTATGTGGGTATCTATTGCGACAGCTGGAGGACTGAAGCCGGAGACGGCGGCATCATGGGCGCCACCCTTAAATATATATGTCCTTTCAACCCAGTGGCGGCTCCGGTAGATGAGCGTATATTCGTCAGCGGCTCGGTATCGCATTCGGGGCTGGCGCGCTGGTACATCGAGGAAGCGGATATCAACGGCAACGGATTGATAGAGAACTCGGAAATGAGGGAGGTGAGAACCCTCGGGCGCAATTTTTACGGCATGGCCGAGCTGCCGGACTATCTCGAGGGGCTGTGGAGGTTCGAGAATCTGGAGGAACTGTACCTCTCCGACAGTCATTTCTGTCTAGGAAAGGAACTCAGAGTCCAACATAACTCTTGACTATCACGAGGAGCTCGAATACATAGATCTCAGCGGCTGTCCCAATCTTGAGACTGTTTATATTATGCACTGCGCCCTGAAAGACATAGACCTGCCGTCCTCGGTGGTGGATCTTGACCTTGCTGGCAACGACATAGTGAGAATAGACCTCAGGGGTCTTCCCCGCCTGAAGCGTCTGGTGATTTGGGAAAACGAACTTGAAGTTCTGATTGTCAATGACTTGAAGGAACTTGAAATTCTCGCCTGCCAGAGCAATGGACTGCGTGCCCTTGACCTGAGCGGCAATCCCCGATTACAGCGGCTGTACTGCTATGATAATCCCATGGTGGCGTTAGACATCTCCGCCAATCCCTCCATCACGATTCTCTCCGTGGCGAGAAACGGCCAGCAGAACAGCCTGCAGCGTCTCTATATCCCCGCGGGAAAGACCAAGCGGGACTACAAGGGTTCGGAGTCGGGAGAACTGTCGTGGCTCTCGGAAATAGAAGTGATAAATAAATGATACCATATATGAAAAAATGTTTTTTTGCATTGCTTGCCCTCTGTGTGTCGGGTTTTCCGGCCTTCTGTCAGGAGAAGACCTACAAGGTGGGGGATGTTTTCTACGAGGACAGCGAGGTTGTGGGGGTAGTATTCTCCGTGTCGGACGGTGGAAGGCATGGGAAGGTGGTCAGCTTGCATGATCTTACCAATGTTGGTCTCTGCTGGGGCGACACCTATGGGATTGGGAATGTGGGCTGGGGCCGGGAAGCTTTCAGATTATACCGTTCCGATGACAACAAGGAAATACTCCACCAGACCGTCACCGAGGAGGTTGCGCTCAAAGCCAATTCCGGGGCCACTGATTGGAACGACGGAGCGCTCAACTGCAGGCGTATCGCCCGGAACTACTATTACAAGACTATGAGTGACGGGTCTCAGGATATCGGGCTCTACTGCGAGCTGCTGGAAGATATTATGATGTGGAATAATAATGAACTTTTCAGAAATGCAAGCTCGCTCTACAGCCCGTTCGTCAATTATGACCCGGAGAACAAGGGTCATTGGTATATCCCCGCTGTGGGCGAACTCGAAGAACTGTACGGCCTCTGCGCCCAGGAAGGTCTGAACGAAGCCATAGAGGCTGCCGGCGGGAAGAAGTTGTATGGCTGGTACTGGTCCTCCACCGAGCTCGAGACCTCTTCCGGGACATCCCAGCATGCCTATACCTATAATCTCATCGGCGGCTATGCCCATTATATGTATAAGTATGACGGGATTGCTCACCCTTATGTGCTCGTGAGGGAGGTCCGCAAATTCTAACTTTTTTAATTTTTTTATAAAATAATTTGGAAGTTCAGGAAAAGTGACTACCTTTGCAGCCCCTTCGGAAATGAGGGGATTGAAAAAGTTCTTTTGAATATTTGATCTCAAATTTTTTTCAAAAAAAGTTTGCAAGTTCAGAAAAAGTAATTATCTTTGCTGCCCCTTTCGAACGAGGGGGATTGAAAAGCTCTTTGCGAATTTGAACTCAAAAATTTTTCACAAAAAATTTGTTGATTCAAAAAAAACAATTACCTTTGCAATCCCAACCGAAACGAAGGGGTGGCGATCAGCCGAAAGGCTGGTTTTTTTAGCGCCAAACTTGAAAGTTCATTGAAAATATTGAAAGATAAGTACAAGCAAGAAAACAGCAAGTACCAA
>CABUIX010000007.1 GCA_902491795.1 uncultured Bacteroidales bacterium
CCAGGCACAACAATGCCGGCATTGTCCCGAAAGTCCTCAGACTCATATCGTTTCCGTATAAGAATCTCCAGTCTCCCAGTCAGCGACTTCAACCATGCCTGACAGAGTGCCGAATGCCACAGGATCATTGGGGCTGTCGGAACCCGGACGATTGATCGTGAGCTTGACGCTGTATTGCTTGTTCCTCTCAAGACCTGTCCCGTTGTGCAGCGTTATCGGATAATAGCATTCATGCCAGGTGCCGTCCACCGAAAACTCGGCCTCCACTACAAGCACCGTGGCCCTGGGACTCCATGACGGTTCATGGCTCGGTGCACAGGAATTCGGATAAGAATAGAATGTATGCTGAGTATTGTCGGTCTCCCCGTAATCAAGAACTTTTGGCTCAGACTCGTCCAGAATAAGGGCTGACTTTGCACCGTCGGTTTCCTTGGACATCCTGGCATACCAGTCTTCTGAATCCTTATAATCCGTGTCCATGCCGTAATTGATCTTGGCTGGAACATTCATCAGATAGACATCCTTGAGCCTGAAACTCCCGGAAGACTGATGGGCCGGCGAAACCATCATGTTGGAAATGCCCTTGAGGACAACGGACGCGCAGGCCCTCTTCACCTCCACAGTGACTGAAGAAGTACCGGATGCAAGGGATGCAGGCTTGCTGCCGGTCATGAATAATTTTGAAGCGGAATTCTCAGAAAGAAGCGACGTCATGGCCAGCAGGTCCGCCTTGTTCTTCACACTTCCGTCGGAAGTATGGTCCGACCCGGCATTCACCACAGCCCAGATTTCCCTCTGCCCGGCAGTGCAGTCAAGTGTCAAAGCGCCGTATGCCGCCGAAGATGCATCGAAATCAAGCCCCGAATCAAAACCCTCGGAGGCACTGGCGTCCAGCACGTCGTCCTGGTCTGTCCTGAACACGAACACCTGCACATTCTGAATCCTCGATTCATTTTCAGGCGCCTGTCCGGTCACCCTCGTTCCGGTTCCCGCACCGGCAAACTGTACCCTGAGCGAGCACCTGTCTCCGGCCGAAGTCAGCGACTCCGGCTTCGTGTCCACCTTCTCGCAGCCGATTGCAAACAAGAATGCAATTGCTGCAACAAACAAATTAAAGTTTTTCATGATCATAAGTTTTGGATTAGTTCTTCAAGTTCATATTTGTCAATCAATGCGGCCACTTCAGGATCAAGCCTGGCCCTGTGACGCAACGACGGTTCCTGACGGCATGCTGCCAACAGATGGTCAACCGCAAGACTCTCCTGTCCGGACCTGGCACTCACAATCGCGAGAAGATAACTGGCCTTGCCGGATGACGGAAATTCTTCAAGCAGTTCATGTGCGAACCCGTCTCTTCCAAGTGCCACCAGGGCGACAGCCGTGTTGTAGTCCCTGAACGGAAGCAGCATGTCCAGCGCTTCGTCATATCTGCAGTCCTGCAGCAGACGTATTCCCTCCCTGTATGAAGCAGGACAATTCTTGTCCTGCGCAGGCACGGTATCACACAAGGAGCTGATTGAACTGACATAATATGTCATCGTTTCAGAATCCGGCATTGAATACAGCATCTGATTCTCCATATAGATTTCGCCGCACAGCCATACATCAATCTTGCGCAAACCGGAAACTGCAGGAATGTCTTCCACATAGTCGCAGATGAAATCTCCGGCCCCGTCGGTCATTACGGTATCAAGCCTGACGCCCTCCGGGAAAGGGGCCTTGACATATCTCATGAATTTTTCCTTACTTTTCCCGTCAAGACGGGCATTCCTCTTCATGAGAAGCCTTCTGGCATAATGCTCAGCCGCCTGTGCCGAAGTAACGCCGAAACGGCTTTCAAACTCACTGTCGGAAACAAGACTCGAATCCCTTTTGAGAGCATAAAGTTCCGGAATGTTCCGTGCGACGAAGATTTCAAGACTGTGCATGTCCATAAAGTCCAGGCTGTCGGATACAATACGGGAAAGAAACCTCCTGTAATGTTCATATCCCCTGAGTTGTTTCCGGCGATATTTTTCACCGGTGACAAGCACATCCTCCAGAGGGTATTCCCTTCCAAGGAATGATACATGTGGATGAATGCGGATTTGCCACTCCGGATCCTGCATCGACTCCGGAACAATGACCTGGAACAGGAGCTTCACAATGCCGTTTCTCTCTGCTGCATGACGGAATCTGGCCTTTATCACCGCAGCATCAAGCCTGTCCACCACAGAAGTCTCTCCGGTAGATTCATCTCGGGCGGTCTCCATCACGAACGGTTCGTGACTGCCTTGCACCGGATGGGTCGCGGCTTGTGCCGAATCAGTTTCCATTGTCACACGTTCATCCGGCAAATCTTCCGGCAGACGCAGTTCCGCGGCGATTCCATTCCCCTCTATACCTTGCAGCTTGGCCGAAGTACCGCAAGCCGGAAGAACAGCCAGACAAACAGCCAACGGAGACAGGAAAAGGGCCACAGGAGTGAGGCGGATGCCGGCCCCTTTCCCGACTCCGGCACACTGCAGCCTATACTTCATACTGCAGCGGCTCAGTATCGTCAATAACCGTTATCTTGTTTGCTACAATGTCGGTGGAAACTCTCTCCACTCCGTCTGCACCTGTGTATTTCTGATACCTCAGGCGGCCGGCGACATATATTTTTGTTCCGCGCTCTATCTTGTCGAGACCGTGTATGTTCTTGCCTTCCCATGCAACGACGTTATGCCAGCTCGTGTCTATCACGGCAGCGCCGTCCCTGTCCTTGTACGCATAATTTGTGGCCACCGTCATCCTGGCCATAACATTTTCGGAGAAGGTCTGCATCCTGATGCTTCCGACCACACCTCTGAGTTCAATTCTGTTAAGCTGTTCCATAAAAGTTCAATAGTTCAAGTTTGTCTGCGGAGAGGCCGCGCGGTCCTCATCCGCAGCAAAGGAAAAAACAAAAATCCGCAAAAGGAACCTGTCGCATCCGGTTTTGAAGAAACCGCCTGTTTTTTTACGTTTTTTATTGTTCTTGACAAGAATCAACTCGTCAGATGCAAAAGAAATTTAATGGAATGTGAATTTCCGATGCTCATGACAGAAAGCAGCCCCAGGCAGCATGGCTGCCTGGGGCTGCTCACAAGACCATACCGTCATGCCGACCGGCCGGTCTCTTGTACCGTCAATTATTGCAAAGGTGTCGTGAACGGCTCGCTGAAACAGAAATCCGTAGCATATTCTCCGGTTTCATCGTAAATGCCGACCGCATAGAGCTTATATTCCTTTCCGGGTTCTATTGAGTCGTAACTGAAGTTGTAGTATGTGACAGTGGACTCGACCGTCCCCCTTACAGCCACATCCTGGAACACTTCCGCCCGGTTTGCCTTGTAGCCTATGTCTATCCACCTCTGAACCCTCGCATCAAGTGTCTCCTTTGCCTGCTCGGGCGTGGCCGATGCATCAATCACATCCCAATAGTACAAGGCGGATTCAGGGGTTCCAGAAACTTTCACATCAACACTTGTGGGGGTTACGGTTCCTATGCTGAAGTCAAACGTCAGGTCTTCCGGATTGTCCGCAGTACCCGTCCGGAACTTGACTTTGGTCACTTCCGTGGTCACCGTGCTCTGTTCATATCCGAAAACAAAAGCATAATATTCAGTGTCCGCAGCAAGATTGGTCTCCACGACAGTCTGCTCACCGACAAGGCCGGAGAGATCGAGGAAGAATGTTCCGTAAGTCTGGAAATACCAGTCGAGGTATTCTTCATCAGTCATTCCCTCCCATTCCGATACCGGAGACACTGCCCAGGTATACTGGTCATCATTCGAAGGGGATATATGCAGGGTAACATTGTCCACGCCGACATTTTCGAGGGTCAGATCAAATGTATTGTCAGACATCGGCACATCACCTGTGGTGAACAGCATGGTGGTCGCTTCGGAATTGACAATTCCCTCGTCATTTATTGCAACTGCAAAAGCATAGTACTCCGTGTTGGCGTTTAGGTACATTTCCTTGTCGACCTTTCCGTAGGATGAGATTTCATCAATCACCTGCTCCCTGGTCTTGCCTGTAATGGAACCTCTCCATATCAAAGTCTGAATCCAGTCCTGGATGTCCGGGCCGTCAGGCCAGTCGGACTTCAGCTTCACGTCAGTGTAGTATCTTACATTGTCATCGGAAGGCGTTGTGTGAAGTACCACGTCGGGGCCATTCACGTCGCAAGTCACGTCAAAAGTGACATCCTGCATGTCAATGCTTTGCGTAGTGAACCGCTCGAGGACGACATCTGTCAGCACTGTCCCCTCTGAATCCATTCCCAGTGCCATGATATAGTGGTCAGCTCCCACGGCAAGCTGGTCGAATGTAATGGTTTGAGTACCTGTCGTGAGTATCTGGGTTCTCATGAATGTCTCGAAGTCCATACCGGACATTGATGCCACAAACTGATATGCCGCAAGGAATTCCTGGATTGCTTCGTCGACAGTTCTGTCCTCATCCAGAACCCAGGCTTCATAGGCCAGGGCGTGCCAGATCATTTCAGGATCGAGAGGAGTGATTGTAGCGACGGCATAATCCAGGCCAATCTCGGTTATGTCTATGTCAAACGGCGCCTTTTCAACACATTCACCCTGCACTACATCAAATTCCGCTTCTGCTGCGCCGTCGTTGTAGGAGACAGTGACCGTTGCCGTCCTCGACTGTCCCACCTCGGGATTTTCATCTACCATGAAACTGATTTCACCTTCTGTTGAGCAGTCAAAATCATGCAGCCATTCAGCATTGCCTGCGGCCTGTATTTCCGCTCCTTCCACAGGATTGCTTATGGCGTAATGCATAGTGGCAATCCCTCCCTCCGGTGCGACTTCGATGGTTTCGGACTGGAGACTCAGCTCGGGTGCCGGAATCTCTGCCTGCTGGCAGCCCTGAACAGCTGCGGCTGCCATTGTCGCCAATGCGGACAGCATGACGATTCTTGATCGGATAAATAATCTGCTCATCATAACAATTTTGATTTTGGTTTTTGAACAAAAATATCCGGGCAATCCATAAAATGGAAATTCTTTTTTTGATATTTTGTATATTTAAAGAATAGTTAATTCATTGTCAATCTTCGGCACTCTCACGCTGCTTCCTTATTATGCGGGCCTCTTCCTTATAATGGCCAGGTGAGCATCCTGTCTCACGCTTGAACGAACGATAGAACACCTGTACAGAGTTGTATCCGACAATGTCGGCAATCTGCTTGAACGGAACCGGGGCGTTCTCGTCACGGTCAGAAGACAGTATCGACACTGCTTCCCTTATCCTGTACTGGTCAACATAGCTGAAAAAAGACAGGGAAGAACAAGAATTTATGGCTTTGGAGACATAGACTCTGTTCGTGGAAAGCATCTCGGCAAGTTTGTCGAGAGACAGGTCCTTCTGCCTGTATACCCTATCCTGTTTCATCATCGACTCTATGCGCGCAAAAAGTTCACGGTCTGCGGCATTTCCCTTTTCTTTTTTTCCTGAAGTCTTTTCGTGTTCGGCGTCAAGGGTACGCTGCATGTAGTTTTCATATTGACGCACGAGTGTACGGTTCATTTTCCGCTGCTTCATGTACATGACATAGAACAGCAATGCAAGAATGACTATCGTGGCTGATACGGAAAGCGCTGTCGTTGACTTTCTCCTGGCGCGAAGAAGTGCCAATTCTTTTGTCTGTATCTCATGATCGTGTTCGATCTGTGAATAATACATGAGCCGGTTGTTGAATTCCTGCTCTTTCTGCAGATTTGCAATGCTGTCCGTAAATGACTTGTAGAGATATGAATATTCTGCTGCCGAGGCCCGGTCTCCGGCACATCTGTATATGTCAGATATACGGCTCAGAAGTTCGCTGCGGAATTCCATGCTGCGATGGGCCCGCGAAATATCAAGGCCTGTCATGTAAAGGTCAAGTGCCCGGTCGTACAGTCCGCGTTCCTGACAAAATTGTCCGTAATCCAAATATATGTTGACAGCTGTCCCGGCAGCAGTGTCGTGGCTGCTTTCAATAGCTTCCTTAAAACAACTGTCCGCTTTATGCCAGTTGCCCTGTTCTCTGAACATGTTGGCATAAAGAAGGTCGCAAATTGATTCAAGGGACTTGATTTTCCCTCTGCCGGTCATCTCTTTGGCAGCATCCAGATGTTTCGCGGCTGCACCCGGCTGTCCGGAAAGCAGAAGCATCTGTCCTATGAGCAGACTCGCCTCGCACCTTGGGAATTCCGCGACATCCGGCCTTTTCGAGATTTCATAGGCTTTCTGCGCATATTCCAGTCCATGCCTGTCCTTCCTCACATAGAATATGTGCGCCATATTTGCCAGCAGCACAATATGATTGTCGGGATCATCTCCCAGTTCGGCCCATTCGCATCCTCTCCGGAAACTTTCCATTGCAAGGGAATAATTAAGCTCGGATTTCAGATGAAGGAGTCCGCCCACTATGTACAGGACAGTCTGCAGGGAAGGATCTGTCCTGCCGCCGGCCCTGAACGGAGATATCAGATTCATGCAGCTGCGCACAGAATCCATTTCTTCAAGCGTAAGAAAAGCCTGTGCCATATATGCCCCTGAGTACAGCACGGCAAGCGTATCATGCGATGAAATGCCATTGAGAAGATACGGTCTTGCGGTCACTATAATCGAGTCGTACAGCCCATTCACATTGTAGTTCCTGTACTCATTGCGCAATGAGTCCAGTTCTTTCCTGCTCTGCATGCAAGCCGTGTCACTCACAGGAGCATGACGGACACAGGAAAAGAAAAGAAAAGAACCGACGACAGCAAGGCTGTCGCCAGTACCACAATGCATTTCCGGGAACAAATCATACTCAAATTTAATATTTTTTAAAAATATTCCACAACTCCCGCGCAACGGATTCGAACATTGCCATGACATGCGTACACAAGAAAACAAATCAAGACAGGCAGTAAAAAACATAAAAAAATGCAATTGTTTTTTATGTTGTCTTCCGCAAATCCAATACAAATGCAATCTTTGTGAAAAACGCCTGAACCATGAACTATAAACTCAAACTGAAGGAAGATGAAAATTGTTGCCTGGAATGCGGAGGCACTCTCAGCGGGCGAAAGAACAAGAAATTCTGCAGCCTCACATGCAAGAACGCATACAACAACCGTAGAATCAGCAGAATACGGCAATACAAGGCCGACATCATGTCAAAACTCGCAAGAAACTACGAAATCCTGGAGAGCCTGATAAACGACAAAGTCTCCAGCATCCCGCTAAAGGAGCTGAAGACTTTGGGATTTGATGACAACTGCATGACCGGTCACAGTACCGGTTACGTGAAGCACGAAGAATGCAGTTGTTATGATATCGTATATTTCCGCAGCGGAAGCAAGATATTCGGCCTGCGACGTCTTGAAATATAAGGAAGGCCGCCTGCTAGTATATCTTCACTTCACCCATCTCGACGCCGAAGCACCCGTCGGTTATGATCGGCACCTCACGCCCGTCAAGATCCTTTACATAAATGAAATCGTCGACGAAAGTATGCGAATGACCTCCTATCACGATGTCAAGGTTCCTGGTCTGAGGCACAAGTTGCTGGTCACTCTCATATCCGATGTGCGACAGAAGTATCACCAGATCACACTTTTCGGTATTCTTGAGATAGTCAGCCCACTTGTTGGTAACTTCCACATTGTCGAGCTGGGGTATTCTGGACGATATCGTCGCGCTCACATTCGCAAGCAGATTGGCCTCAAGCCCGATAATTCCGATCTTCATGCCACCCTTGCGGATTATGGCATAGGGCTTGACATACTCGGAAAGGCTGAACTGGGACAAGTCAATGTTTGCACTGACCACGCAAGTGTTCCCAAGCTGCGACAGCCTGCCTGCGAGATCCTCTATTCCGTTGTCAAATTCATGGTTACCGAGTGTCACGCAATCGTAGCGCATGGCGTTGATGATTTTCGGCTCAAGCTGCCCTCCAAGTTCAGAAAAATAGGACGTCCCCTGGCTGAAGTCTCCGGCATGAAGGAGCAGGACCTTGTCCTCACCGACAGCATTGCGCACAGAATCGACAAAGGCCGCCCTTTCGATTACACCTCCACGGCCCGCGTCAGCGCCGCTACGCACCGGCTCGTAATGGCTGTGGGTGTCGTTCGTATGCAAAATCACAAGCTTGGGCTCG
Organism: uncultured Bacteroidales bacterium; assembly: GCA_902491795.1. Taxonomy (GTDB): domain Bacteria; phylum Bacteroidota; class Bacteroidia; order Bacteroidales; family UBA932; genus Cryptobacteroides. Next base: position 8,159 of record CABUIX010000007.1, read on the forward strand.
CTGCTGCATGAATATGCGGCAAGCGCGACAGCAACGAAAAGCAATATTTTCCTGATCATTTTTCTTCCCTCCCCTTGACGACAAGCCTGTCGTCGACAAAATATTTTATGGTGTCGCCGCGTTCGGCATAACTCATTGCATACGGCAGCATGGAGTCTATAACCTTCACGTCAGTGATGATGAGCTCAACGGCATTCTTGCCCACGTTGATGCGGTCACCTCCGTCAAGAAGAAAGTCTATCGTGGCGACTCCGTAAACCTTTTCCGGATCAACCGGTTTCCCTCCAACTAGCAAAGTGTCAACACGGTCACCGTCCACGACAAGATGTGCGCCGCCGAAACACTGCATGCCGTTCTTTGCCATATTCTCAAACAGCGCTATCAAATCCTCGCCCTTGAGCCCAACATAACAGAGATAGTTTCTGAACGGAAGCATTGACACCATATCATCCATGATTACCGGGCCCGCAGGGAGGTCCACCCTGATGCCTCCTGAATTGATCAGCCCGACATCAACCTTCCGCCCGGTCAGACGTGCAACATCTTCCATCAGGTGATCCACAATCCAGTTGGACAGTTCACAATTGGGACCGTCACTGCGCATCTCCCTGGCGGAATAGCCGATCACCTTCTTCAGGGGGCCCATCTGAGGCTGCACTGCAAGCATCTCCTCCGCCACGGCATAAGTGGAAGAACCGGCGGGAAAGACATTCCCGTTCGGAGACACATAGCAGCTGTCATTGACAACGCCGAGCGCGGCAGCCACATTATCGGCATTCGGAGCCGTGACACCGGTCCGATGGCCGTCCATGTCATACTTCGTCCATGTCATCCGTGGTGTACATGAACAGGCAAGCAGCGCCATCGCTGCTGCCATGATCAATTTTGCTTGAACCATTTCCAAAGGTCTTTCCATGTTGATTTCTTTCCGAACATGAGTATGCCCACCTTGTATATTTTGGCCGAGGCCCATGCCAGAAGGGCAAAAGTCACAACCAAAAGCACTATCGACAGCGCTATCTCCCATAGAGGAACTCCGAACGGGAGACGCGCAAGCATTACAATGGGCGAGGTAAAAGGTATGATGGAGCCCCAGAACACCAGACTGCTGTCAGGAGCCTTGAAAGCATAAATGGCTATGAAGAATGCTATCATCAGAGGAATGGTGAGAGGCAGCTGCAGCTGCTGCGAATCGCCTTCATTCTCCACAGCAGAGCCTATGGCCGCGAACAGCGACGCATACAGCATGTAGCCGAACACGAAGAATATTATGAAGCACACGATTATCTGTCCGAACGGAATGTTCGCCAGCGATGACAGAAGAATCGAAGCCTCACCCTGGTCAGAAACCGCATTCATTGCCGTTTCTGCAACAGAAGGATCCATCCCTGCCATCTGCACCATCTCGGTCGGATCGGAACCGGCAAAGAGCGACTGACCGGCAACAGCCCCGACAACTCCCACAATCGCCACGGTAAGCACGACCCACAGCAGGAACTGGGTGAGCGCAACCATAGCAATGCCTATGATCTTGCCGAACATGAGTTCGGTAGCCTTTACCGAGCTGATCAGCACCTCTACAACACGGCTTGACTTCTCCTCTATCACCGAAGACATCACCATGCCGCCGAATACTGCGATGAACATGTATATGATGATGCCCAGCACCATCGATACGGCCATGAACACTCCCGATTCCGCAGCCTTTGCTTCCCCGTCGTCCTCAATGGTATACGAACGGAGACGCACGTCTGCCTTGACCTCATCCATAATCTTGTCAAGCCCGTCGATGCCGTAGGAATTGATTCTGTACTCCTCAACCGCATAGTCTATGCGGTTGTTGATATTCTCCGTCATGTCAACGCCAAGCGGCTTGAGCGAATAGACAGCCGCACTCACGGTCTTGGCCATGGTGTCGAGAGGCGAAATCTGGAGCACCGCATCATATCCGAGTGAAGCCAGATTAAGCTTCACGCTGTCGGGATTCTCCCCCGAACAGTCGACATATGTGACAGTCTCGGTATCTTCCAGCACCGGGGAGACAATTCCGGAAGCGTCGGCCACAGCCACCACCTTGCTCTCCTCCTTGGTGCCGACCATGATGAGCGTCGGCAGAAGGCACACCGATGCGAACAGCACCGGCACCAGGAAGGTGGTCACGAGGAAACTTTTCTTCTTTACGCGGTTGAGATATTCGCGCCTGATTATTATTCCGATTGTCCTTGAGTTCATTTGACAGCCTCCCCTTCAGTTACCAGTTTGATGAAAATGTCATTCATTCGCGGCATCAGTTCCCTGTAGGAATTGATTGTCACGCCCTTTTTGATGTATGCCTCCAGCGTGGACGTTCCGTCCGCCTCACGCGGCAGGATCTCGGTGTGCGTCCCCTCAGCATCAGTATAGACAAGCTCGACATTGTTGTTGCCGTACCTGCGGCGGATTTCATCAACCGCTCCCGTTATCACGAGATGCGACTTGTTGATCAGCGCTATCTCGTCACACAGTTCCTCAACAGACTCCATATTGTGAGTCGACAGGATGATGGTGGCGCCTTCATCCTTGAGTCTCAGGATTTCCTGCCTGATGACCTCTGCATTCACCGGGTCAAAGCCCGAAAACGGCTCGTCGAGAATCATCAGGGAAGGCTTGTGGACCACAGTGGTGATGAACTGCACCTTCTGGGCCATACCCTTTGAAAGTTCCTCCACCTTCTTGTCCCACCAGCTCTGTATGCCGAAACGCACGAACCATGCCTTGAGCTCACGCATTGCATCCCTAGTGCTCATGCCCTTGAGTTCCGCAAGATACATGGCCTGGTCACCGACTTTCATCTTGCGGTAAAGGCCACGTTCCTCCGGCATGTAACCGATCTTTTCGACATCCCTCTGAGTTATAGGGTTCCCCTTGAAAAGCACTTGGCCCTCATTGGGGATGGTGATTCTGTTGATGATGCGGATAAGAGTGGTCTTGCCGGCACCGTTCGGGCCGAGCAATCCGAAGATCTTACCCTCAGGAATCTCGAGATTAATGCCGTCAAGGGCTATTTTCTCCCCGAAATTCTTGCTGATGTTCTTACATTCTATTATTGCCATAATGGTGGCGAATTTACGAAAATGATCAAAACTCACCAAATTTCGGCAATGAAGGAAATTTTGTATAATTTTGTCCCATATGGCAAAAAACAGTCTCAGCATCGACGAGCAGTGCCGTCAGATAATCACCGATGTGACCAAAGGGATATTCAGTCCCGTCTACCTGCTCATGGGCGATGAGCCCTATTACCCGGAACTGGTGTGCAGAGCCATCGAAGAGCACTGCATCCCGGAGGAAGACAGGGACTTCAACCAGACTGTATGCTATGGCTCAGACGTGGACGCAGACCATGTTGTGACGGCGGCACGCAGATATCCGATGATGGCGGAAAGGCAGCTTGTCGTGGTCAGGGACGCCCAGGCGATGAAAGACATCGAGGACATCGCGATATACTGCAGGGAACCTCTCGAATCAACCGTACTTGTGCTGCTCATGCGCAAGGCTTCTGCCGACAAGCGCAAAAGCCTGTACAAGGAAGTCTCCAAACACGGAACGGTACTGGACTCTCCGGCAGTGCGGGACTATGCTATAACGGACTGGATAATCAGCTACTATTCGCACCGCGGCCTTGTGATAGAGCCAAAGGCGGCAGTGCTCCTCGGGGAATCGGCAGGCACGGACCTCTCGACGATAGCCGCAGAGACAGACAAGCTGCTGAAGAATCTCCCGGAAGGAACCACAAGGATATGCGTTGAAGACATCGAGAAAAACGTGGGCATATCCAGGCAGTTCAGCATATTCGAACTGACAAAAGAACTCTCTTTCAAAAATTCTGAAAAGGTACTTGCGATTGCGGCACGTATCGGGGACTCAGCAAGGTTCAACATGCCAATGGCCGTAAGCGCCCTGTACACCCACTTTTACCGCATACTGAAATACTCGGCTGCCGGGGCCGGGAAAGGTCCTGTACCTCCCGACCTGAAGACAAGGGCTCTCGCAGGTGTGAACCCTTACTTCTATAAGGAATACGATGCTGCAGTCCGCAACTATCCCCTTCCTTCGGCGATGGCGGCAATCTCGCTGCTGTGCGAATATGACTGGCTGGGAAAGGGAGGCAACGGCCAGAATGTCGAGCCCGGAGAACTGCTGAGGGAACTGGTCGCCAAGCTTCTCGTCCTGCAGGGCTGACGGCACTGCAGGTCTCCAGAAGACAACGGAACAAAAAAGGCCCGGAACTCATCCGGGCCGACTGCATGCAGAGAAGATGCAGAACTATCTGTTATTTCTCGTATTTCTTTTCCTTTGCGCGAGTCAGTTTCTCCTTCATCGCATCCACACACTCGGTAACCGCATTCTCGAATGTATCCGCAACACGCTCGATAATAAGGCTGTCTCCGGGTACACGAATCTGGATCTTTGCTCTCTTTCCTTCCTTAATGTCCTCAAGAACCACTTCTGCTTCCTGGGCCACACCGTCGAAGAACTTTGACAGACGTGAGACTTTCTTCTCGACGAAGGCGGTGAGTCTTTCACCGGCGTCGAACTTCAGGGATTTGAGTTTAATCTCCATGTTTCCTCCGTTTTTTGCCCTTGGATGGGCGTTGTTATAAACCTTTTTGAGCCGCTCGATCGAATTGTGCGTATACACTTGGGTCGCCGCAAGGGAGGAATGGCCAAGCAGTTCCTTTATTGAGTTAAGTCCAGCACCGTTGTCAAGCAGTTCCGTCGCCAGGGTGTGCCTGAGGACGTGTGGAGACTTTCGGCCGCTGATGCCAGCCACGCCGCCCAACTCTTTCTTCACAGCCCTGTCCACGAAGACCGGATAAAGCCGGTCACCCTTTTCAGTCTGGAGAAGAGCGGCGTCGGGGCGCATATCCGCACATTTCAAAGAAGCTACCGATTGTAAATATAATGAAATTTCGTCACAAAGCGAAGCGGTAAGCGGAATTTCACGCATTTTGTCACCTTTTCCCCGCACGTGCAGAACCCTTCGTGCCATGTCTACTGAATTCCTGTTCAAGGAAATCAGTTCACTGCGGCGAATCCCGGTGCCGTACAGAAGAGATATTATCACATGCCTCAATTTTGCCGGATAGTCTCCATATTCAGCCACGCCCTTCGTGCCTCGGAAATACGCGTCCATGGATTCCTCCCGATAGAATTCAGCAAGACGTTTTTCCTGCTTTGGACGGCTGACAAGATGCACGGGGTTCGACGGAAGCTTCCCCTGCCTTACAAGATATCTGCAGTATCCGCTGAGGACGCTCAAATGCATGTTCACGGTCCGCGGTGATTCCTTGCGGGAATCAAGCAGATAAACCTCGTACGAACGGATGGTCTGCATATCGGGGATCTCTTCCCCGCAGGAGAAAGCCACATACTCCTCAAGCACCGAACGATAGATTTCACAGGTACGTGCGGAATACCTCCTTATGCCTCCGATATAGTCAAGATATTCCTTCAGCATCTGCCTGCAATCTCCTTCAGTCCCATCTCTGCAGCCTTTTCGCGCATGAAGGCATCGGCCTCCTCAAAATTGTTGCCTATGATTCCGTCCAGAATCGCTTCCTTGACCATTTCCTTGAGCTGCCCGATCTCCCTGCACGGCGGAATCCCGTACACTTCCATCACATGTTCTCCGGTAATGGGATTCTTGAAATTCCGCAGCGCGTCCTTTTCTTCGACCTGAACGAGTTTCTGCTTCACCAGCTCAAAATTTGCGCGTATTCTCGCAACCCTCGCCTCATTCTTCGAGGTTATGTCGGCATTGCAGAGCAGCATCAGGTCGTCAATGTCGTCACCTGCATCGAAAAGCAGGCGGCGGACAGCCGAATCAGTCACCTCATCATCCACCAGCGCAATCGGCCGCATGTGAAGGCGCACGAGTTTCTGGACATATTTCATCTCGTCAATGGGGAGTTTGAGACGGTTGAATATCTTCGGGACCATCCTGGCTCCTATAACCTCATGCCCGTGGAAAGTCCAGCCCGACGCCGGATCAAAACGCTTGCTCGCTGGCTTTCCTATATCATGAAGGAGTGCAGCCCAGCGGAGCCACAGGAGCCTGGATCCTCCGTCCACGTTGTCAAGAACCGTCAGGGTATGCTCGAAATTGTCCTTGTGCCCCTTGCCGTCTATGCTGTCGACACGCTTCAGCGCCCTGAGTTCCGGAAGGATGTACGGAAGCAGCCCGCATTCATCCATGAGGCGGAAAGCCATCGAAGGCCTCGGGCATTCCATCACCTTGTTGAGTTCATCGGAAATCCGCTCCTTAGAGAGTATCTCCAGCCTGTCGGCCATCCGCCGCATCGATTCCACCGACTCCGGGACAATGCGGAACACATGCTCTGGGGTCGAAAGCTTTGTGGCGAAGCGCACGGCACGCAGCATCCTCAACGGATCATCGGAATAAGTCGTGTCCGGATCAAGCGGAGTACGTATTATGCCCGCAGACAGATCCCTGATTCCGCCGAAAGGATCAACCAGTTCTCCGAAGCTGTCTCCCTGAAGCGAAAACGCCATTGCATTTATCGTGAAGTCCCTGCGTTTCTGGTCGTCCTCCAGAGTCCCGTTTTCAACAATCGGCTTGCGGGACTCGCGGCGGTATGACTCCCTGCGTGCACCCACGAACTCTATTTCGTCCTGGCCATACCGCAGCATTGCCGTGCCGAAATTCTTGAAATAGGACACCTTCCTGCCAGTTCGCTCCCCTACCTCAAGGGCAAAGTCAATTCCGCTGCCCTCAACCACGATGTCAATGTCGTTGCAAGGACGTCCGAGGAAGCAGTCCCGCACATATCCTCCTATGACAAAAGCACGTACGCCTTTTGCCCCGGCAACTTCTGAAACTATCTTGAATATATGTCTGTCAAGAAACTGGGATGTTACAGTCATAGCATTTCTTCATATGCGGGAACAGAAGTGCAAGGCACGAACTTTCCGCATTCCAGCCTGTAAATATAGGTCATTTTTCCGTTAGTCAGAATAATGTATGACACCCCAAGTGCGGCGTTGTACCGCATTGCCTGCTCAATGACTTCCGCAGTCAGGTCGACAGAAGGGCGCTTGCACTCCACCACGGCAAGAGGTGAACCGTTCCTGCCGTAGACGAGGATGTCGGCCCTGTAGAGCTTGTTCCCGAACCTGAGCGGACATTCGCTCATCATCATGTGCATCGGGACCCCGAACACGTCCCTGAGCTGTACTATAAACCACTGCCGCACCTGTTCTTCAGGTGTGGCAGCGACATTTTTCTTCCTGAGAGGATCCCAAATCGTGTTTTCGCCCGAGTTCATGAAGGTCATTACTGACGCGTCCATTCCACAGTCTCGCCTATTCCCAGCACACTGCCCCTGAGCCTCAGGGTCTTGCCTCCATCAACAAGACTGCATGTGACATTGGCCTTTATACCCCTGGTGGGATCGTAGATTTTGGTCCCTCCCCAGTTTCCCTTCTTCTCGTTGTACTCGAGACCTGTGAACAGCACTATCTCGTCCACGGGCACACTGCGGAGAGACCTGTCGGGATTCTTCACGTCCAGAACCTTTCTGCCGTCAGGTCCGACGCTGTTCTCCACCCAACGGACCTGAGCCATGTAAGTCCCGTCCGGACAACGCATTATCTCGACAAAAGACTCCACGCCGTCCTGTTCGGCAAACCATTTTCCAACTATGTCGTCAGCCTTGTTCTGTGCATTCAGGCCGAGAGCGGCTACCGACAGCATCAATATCGTTACAAGCACATTCTTCATATATTGCAATTTTGTGTTCCGGCCTAATCAATCAAGAAACATGCCCAATGCAAACTGCGGGCAATTCATGTTTCTCGTCTAAAATTACAAAAAATTCCCGCGTGTTCCAATTATGAGTATCTTTGTATCCCGATGGACAGAAGAAAATTCATACGCGACAGCCTGATCGCAACGGCAGGAGCGGTAGCGGCAGGCACCATATCCTCATGCGGAGGGACCATCGGCAGAATCGGCGGAGCATCATCCCGGGGCGGAATTTCCGGCGGGCCCATAACACTCGAATGGAAAGATTTTACCGCCGAGATGAAATATACCTTCAGCATTTCCGGATCCTCCCGCAACAGCACGCCAATCGTGCTGACAAAAATGCAGTGGTGCGGTTTCACAGGTTACGGGGAAGCCTCAATGCCTCCCTATCTCGGCGAGAGCCACGCTTCGGTCAACGCCTTCCTCAAGGATGTGGCCGAAAAGGTCCTTCCGAGGTATACCGACGCTTTCCTGCTCGAGGACATTCTGGCTGAAGTGGATGCGCTGGCCCCCGGCAATTGCGCCGCAAAGGCCTCGGTCGACATCGCCCTGCACGACCTGCTCGGGAAAATCATGGGACAGCCATGGTGGAAGATATGGGGATTCAATCCCGAAAACACGCCATACACCTGCTACACAATAGGATACGATGCTTCCGACGATATCGTGAAGAAAAAGACATCAGAGGCTTCATGGTCAAGATACCTCAAGGTCAAGCTCGGACAATCAGACACTGAAGACCGAAGGATGATGAGACTCATACGGGAAATCTGTCCTGACACTCCGGTCTACGTGGATGCCAACCAAGGCTGGAAAGACCGTATATATGCAGCAGAAATGGCATGCTGGCTTGCCGAGAACGGTGTCGTGATGATAGAGCAGCCCATGCCGAAAGATGACATCGAAGGCAACGGATACGTGAATTCAAAAAGCCCTGTACCGATAGTCGCTGATGAATCCTGCCAGAGACTGGCCGACATTACAGGACTGCAGGGCGCCTTCAGGGGCATCAACATCAAGCTGATGAAATGTACGGGAATGCATGAGGCCCGGGAAATGATCACTCTGGCCCATTCGCTCGGCATGGACACCATGATAGGCTGCATGACCGAGACGTCGGCAGCCATATCGGCCGCGGCACAACTGGCCCCCAAGATGCGCTGGGCCGACCTCGACGGCAACATCCTGATTGCCAACGACTGTTTCAGCGGCATGAAGCTGCACGACGGAAAGATCACGCTGGATGACCTTCCGGGAATCGGGGCAGAGCCTGTCAAATAAAATTTCACAAATCACAACAACAGAACAATCACTTCTAAAATGGACAAGATCAAGAACCCATACCTGCACCTTCATGACCAGGGATACAACTGCTTCGGATGCTCACCATGGAACCCGATAGGACTGAAGATGGAATTCTACGAGGACGGTGACGACATAGTGTCATTCTGGGAGCCGGGGAAGAACTACCAGAGCTGGCTCAACACTCTTCACGGCGGCATTCAGGCAACCCTCCTCGACGAAGCGGCAGGCTGGTACGTCACAAGAAAGATGCAGACCGCAGGAGTCACGACCAACTTGAGCGTCAGATACCGCCACACAGTTCCGGTGCTTCCGGGAGTCAAGCTCGAAATAAGGATAAGCCTCAAGGAGACACGGCACAACCTGGTCATTCTCGAAGGAAAGATCATCAATGACGGACAGGTCTGCACCACAGCCGAACTGACATACTTCACCTTCCCTCAGGAAAAGGCCAAAAAGGACATGTTCTTCAACGGCTGCGAGCTCGAGAAGGACACGGCAGAGTAAGCGCTTTCTATTTCCAGGAGTTGAACTCCATGTACTGTTTCTCGACCAGCCCGTCAGCAAGGCCGAGCGAAGGCACGAGCACAAATTCCGACTTGAGAGAGCCGGCCACGTCAAGAAAGATCTCCCCTGCCGGGACAATCACGTCGGCGCGGTCGGGCTTGAGTCCGAATTCCGACATGCGCTCCTGTATGCTCATGCCGCGCAGGCGGTCCACCATGGCGCGCAGCGCAGCGACAGAAAGTTTCCCGTCCTTGCCATCCTGGAGTCCCGTCTGCTGGGCGAGCCTGTAAAGCTTGTTTATGTTGCCTCCCGACCCTATTATGTTCACCGGCTGCCCGCATTCGGAACTGAAAGCCCTCATGTCGGCGGCAATATGATCCAGCTCGGCCCTGTTGACATCCTCGCCGCTGTGCAGCATCCTCAACGTGCCGATGTTGTAGGAGCATGAACTTTCCTTGACTCCCTTGCGTATCAGAGTTATTTCAGTACTGCCTCCTCCGACATCAACATACGCGCACGTGGCCTGCTGGCGCGCTGCAAGTTCAATGTGGTTGCCGTAAACGATTGCGGCCTCTTCGGCTCCGCTGATTATTTCCACGGTGATCCCGGTTTCCTTCTTTATCTCCGCTATAACGGACTTGCCGTTTGAGGCATCACGCATCGCAGAGGTCGCGCAACAGCGGAACTGGACCACATTGTAAAGTTCCATTATCTGCTTGCAGGCCTTGATGAAGGTTATGGTCTTCCTGCGCCTTTCCTTGCTGATCTTGCCGTTGATGAAAACATCCTCCCCAAGACGCAGCGGATAGCGGAAAAAGAATTCTTTCTTGAAGACAAGACCGCCAGTGCTGTCACGCGAGACGCTCTTTATCAGCAGCCTCGCGGCATTTGAGCCTATGTCTACTGCTGCATACATTCCAGTTCCTCCGAATAATGCCGGTAAAGTTCGTCCTGCGAGCGGAAAGGCTTCCCGGAATGTCCGGGCAGTGCTTCATCCAGAAATGCGGGCAAGTCTTCGGCTGAGCGTATCCGGTTCTCTCCCGATCCGTTGACCACCCTTGCCTGCACGGTGTCGGCAAGTGCACTGTACACGATTCTGCGCATCTCGTCCCGTATCCGGGGATCGTATACCGGAGTGAGAACCTCAACCCGGTGGTCAAGGTTTCGCGGCATCCAGTCCGCCGAACCCAGATATATGCGCTCGTCGCCTCCGTTCGCGAAAATCAGTATGCGCGAATGCTCAAGGTAACGGTCAATTATGCCGCATATCCTGATGTTCTCCGACAGTCCGGGCTGCCCGGCCACGATCGAACAGTTGCCTCTCAACGCAATGTCAACCTGAACTCCGGCATTGGACGCACGATAGAGAAGATCCACCATGCCCTCGTCAGTAATATGATTGATCTTCATCCTTATGTATGCAGGAAGCCCTTTTCGGGCATTTGCGATCTCGTTGCGGACAAGCTTCGCGACATTCGTGCGCATGAAGTTCGGCGCGACCAGAAGTTCCCTGAATTTCACCGGCATGAACGGGGAGGCGATGAAATCAAATACCTTCTCGACTTCCCTGACCAGTTCGGGGCGTGCAGTGAACAGCATGACATCCGTGTATGTCCTAGCGTTGCCCTCATGGAAATTGCCGGTCCCGATCACCGCATAATTGCCTGACGAGGTCTTTATGTGCGTAAGCTTTCCGTGCACCTTGAGCCCCTCCACACCGTAAATCACCTCGATTCCGGCATCACGCATCTTTCCGCTCCAATGGATATTGCTCTCCTCGTCAAACCTGGCAAGCAGCTCTATGACCACAGTCACCTTCTTGCCGTTGTGGGCAGCCGCAATCAAGGCCTCCACAACCTTGGAATTCTTGGCAAGGCGGTAGAGCGATATCTTGATCGACTTCACCTTCGGCGAAACGGCAGACTCGCGCAGAAGCTGCAGGAAAGCGTCAAAAGAGTGGTACGGCACATGGATGAAGCGGTCAGCTGCCGAAATTATCTCGAATATTCCCGGCACTCGCCCGTCCTGACCGGTCATGCCGGCACGCCAGCTGCCGAGCGCGTCAAGAGGGCGGCGCTCCGGATACTTCAGGTCGCTCCTGCCGCAGTCAGGAAAAGACATCAGGTCACGGTGATTGTGGTAACGGCTTCCGGGCACTACCGTATCGTATGGCGACAGGTGGAGCTTCCGCATGACGCGGCGAAGCAGATCCTTTGGCATTCCGGAATCATACATCACCCTCAGAGGCTCCCCGGTGCGGCGGGAGGCAAGGCCCTTCTGCACTTTCTGCATCTTGCTGTCGTTGAAGTCATTGTCAATTTCCATCTCGGCATCCCTGGTGAACTTGAATGAATAGGCCTCCCAGGAGTCGAAATCCAGCCCCACGAAGAATTTTCCCATCATCAGGCGCAGAATGTCGTCAAGCACCATCACGCATGCATTTCCGCCCGCATCGTCGGGAATCCGGTGATATCTGCCCACCCTCGACGAAGGGACCGGAAGCACAGCGTAGAAATACGCGGTCTTGTCCTTGTCGGTTCGCGACAGACGGACCGCGAGATAGTGTGACGTGTCCGTTATGAGATTCAGGTCCTCCACCTTGTTCATCCATATCGGTGACGTTGCGCCGGCTATGTTGGTCTCATAAAAATTTTCTGCCCAGGCAAGCTGGACGGCATCGAGTCCTGTCTCGTCCACCAGCCGTATGCCGGCAGCCGACAAATCCGAAAAGACCCCGTCAATAGTACGGGAGAACTCCTCGTCGTATTCCGAATACAGCCGGGCTATCTGTTTCAGGATCCTTTTGGCTGATGCGACCTCATCCTTGAGGAATTTGTGGTCATTCTCCGCGATGCGGCTCAGTGTGGCAACACGCACACGGAAGAATTCATCAAGATTGTTGGAATAAATCCCAATGAAATTGAGTTTTTCGAGCAAGGGCACCTCAGGCCTCTGCGCTTCCTGCAGGATGCGGTGGTTGAAGTACATCCAGCTCACATCCCTATCAATCGTCTTCTTCGGTTTCTTTGACGGCATATCAGAATCTTACCATGAATTCAATCACGAACTTGTCCTTGCCTGACACATCGGGAACTGCGCCCTGGCGATAAAAATATTTCTCATAGTTTATGCGTATGTCGCTGACAAACGGAGTGCCGAGGCTCACGGTCACTCCCCCGGTAATCCTGGACCTGCCATAGTCACTGATGACGAGACTGCCGTCCGGATCCTGGACTCCGTTCAGATAGCGGATACCGTCGCTGTGGTCGCTCATTGAATCGTAACGCACAAGCGGGGAGACAGACTTGACGGCACCTTCACCGTCACATATGGGAATCATGTAGCTCACGAACCCGTCGAAGGAATGCACGTCGGTGAATGCATCCTGCGCATAGGTCTTGTAAAGATATTCGGCCTCGGCATGCAACCGGCCGTTGTCATAGAAAGCTCCGGCTGAATACATCATCACATTTATGTCGTCCGGACGTATCTTCTGGGCACTCAGCACGACATTGAAACCATACGGCAGGGTCACCTGGGCCTTTGCGGAAAAATTGATGTTGCGCGTCCAGAAATCCTTCTGGTTGGTAAGTCCGCTGCCGTTGAAGATGCCTGCCGCAAGATGTACCGGGACCTCCTTGCCGAAATTCCAGCTGAGCTGTGCACCGACATCGCGGACATTGCCTACCTGCTTGGCAATGAATGAACGGTTCGCGAAGTACTGCTGGTGAGGTGAGCGGTGAGCATCGATGGTGAACGGCACCCTCATCTGACCTATCGTGAAATGAAGGTTCCTGGTAAGGTTGAACCTCGCATACGCGTCCAGCATCTTCAGAACGCCCTCATCGCACAAGTCTATCTCGGCCTTGTAGCTCACAATCTCGGAAAGATCCCCGCTGATGCTCACGCGGGCGTTGCGCACCTGGAAACGTCCGGCCTTGTCCTCCGGCTGATATTCATATTTCCCCCTGACAGTACCGTGGATCACTGGAGTGTAGTCCTTCGCGTTCTCGGCAGCACAGAGAGAAGCCGCCGCAACAAGAATTGCTGCGACGGCCACTGCATATTTGGATATCGTCGATTTCTTCATGCAATAAAAATACTCATTTTACGATGATTTCAAAATTCCTGTCCGAGGACTACTTGCCGGCAAAGTGGAACGATGCCCTCATCAGGTGCTTCGTGGTGTTGAGCAGCTCGGATGTCTCCTGGATCAGGTTCAGGTAAAGCTGGGATGTCTTGAGGTTGATTCCGTCCTCGGTCTGCATATGGTTTATCAGGTTCTTTCTGAGAGCCGAAAGTTCCGCGATTGCGCCCTGGAAGACATGCAGCATGTTCTCATAGTCGGAATAGTCACCGGAACTTATCATCTTCCCGGCAGCGTCCAGCAGGGAGAGAACCTTTTCCATCACGGGACGGTATTCGTTGATGTATGTCTTGGAGAAAGGCTCGAAGCAGTTGTCCACATGCTCCAGTATCGGATCGAGCATTCGGCGCATTCCGTAGATGAACTCCTCGTCGCAGTTCATCGCAAGATGGAACCAGGTATTGCGCTCAACCGCAATCTCCATCGGTGAGCGGCGCAGGGCGACAAGCTCCAGGCGGCGCACACGGTGCTGCGTGTTCTTGATGTCCTTGAGATTCTTGCTGCATCGTCTGAGCGAACGAAGATCCTCGGTCTCAAGCCCTGTGAAAATAGCCTTGTAGTCTTCGGTGACGCTGCGGAGCACGTCTGTCTGGACTCCGACAAAATGTCTTGACAGCAGAATCCAGACCTGCTGGGGATCACTGGTCGCAAGCATGTGCTGCTCGATGGTCTTCTCTCCCGCCTCAGCCTTGTTTTTCCTGTCATAGGTCCGTTTGCTGTTCCAAAGAAGGAATATCACGAGAAGCATGAAGGCAGACATGGCGACAAACCCGCCGAAATGCATTATCAGGCACACAAGGCCGCAGGCGACAAAGGCTATGCCCGCAGTGAGGAACCATCCGCCTATCACACTCACGACACCCGTAATCCTGAAGACAGCCGTCTCCCTGTTCCATGCCCTGTCAGCAAGGCTTGATCCCATTGCAACCATGAATGTCACATACGTTGTGGAAAGCGGAAGGGTCAGAGTGGTTCCCATTATTATGAGAAGGGCGGAGAGCACAAGATTTATGGAAGCCCGCACTTCATCAAAGGCGGCCCCCTCCTCCATTATGGCCTCGTCCTTGTTGAACCTCGATCCTATCCATGATCTCACGCTCCTCGGGACTATCTGCTCAACAGCGCGGCTGACGTTCTGAGAACTGCGCACGAGCACCCTTGCTACAGGAGAAGAACCGAACATCTCGTCTCCCTCACCTTGACGGCTCAGGTTTACGCTTGTCTTGACAACATTCTGTGCCTTTTTGGATGTGGCAAGAGCCACCACCATGATTACTCCCGCAATGAGCAGATATATCATGGGGCTTTTTGCGCTTCCCTCAAGGGACTTCATCATGAAGGCATCAGGATCGCCGCCTCCGTTTGCAAGGAAGTCAATAAGCGAATCCAGCGCAGCCAGAGGCACTCCGATGAAATTCACCAGGTCATTCCCGGCGAATGCCATTGCAAGTGCGAATGTTCCTGCAAGCACGATTATTTTGAAGACATTCACTTTCAGGAAATACAGCAGTTCTGAGAGGATCGTTGTGACCACGAATGCCACTGCAAGCAGCATCCCGGTATTTGTGTCGATCCACTGGCGCAGTGTCTCGGAAATGAAGGGAGAATCCCCCAGCCCCTTGACGAAAATGAAGTACGCGAGTGAAGTGAAGGCTATGCCCCCAAAAATGCCTATGGTATATCCGAGTTTTTTCCTGTAGTTGAAAGAAAAGACAACTCTTGCAAGCCACTGCACCACCAGTCCTGCCACAAAGGCGATCGCGACTGAAACGAATATTGCGATGATGACCGTAAGGGCCTTGTTGCTGTTCAGAAGCATTCCCAGCGACAGGCTTTCGTCACCGCCCATCTTCAGGAGCGCCATCACAAAAGATGCTCCGAGCAGTTCAAAAACCAGCGAAACGGTCGTGGATGTCGGCATCCCCATGCTGTTGAACATGTCCAGAACAACCACATCCGTAACCATCACCGCCAGAAAAATCGTTATAACTTCCTTGAAACTGTAGTAGGACGGCTGCAAGATTCCGTGCCGTGCCACATCCATCATGCCGGCGCTCATCACCGCGCCTATAAGCACACCGGCAGAGGCCACAATCAGCACCGTCCTGAATTTTGCCACTTTGGCACCTATCGCTGAATTCAGGAAATTGACTGCATCGTTGCTCACACCGACAAAAAGGTCGAATACTGCCAGAACCAGCAGAAACCCGACTATCACATAGAAAATCTCGGTCATACCTTCGGTGAAATAAAACTTGCGCAAAGGTCGACATATCATATTACAGAATCATTAAGAATTGTTAAGAAATTGTTAAATTGAAATTTCATTGATTCGGGTAGGCGGAAATTTTCCGAATTCCGTATATTTGGCGCGGAAAAACTCACACGGATATGTCCAAAGTATATTTTACTGGTTTTCGCTGCAAGCCCGACGAAGGGCCGGCGGACAAACTCAAAAGACTCATAAAGGTTGCCGGCATCGGAGACCTCGACATGGACGGCAAGTTTGTCGCCATCAAGATGCATTTCGGTGAACTGGGCAACATGACTTTCCTGCGTCCCAACTATGCAAGAGCCGTGGTTGACGTTGTCAAGCAGCTGGGCGGGAAACCCTTCCTCACGGACTGCAACACCCTCTATCCGGGCAGCCGCAAGAATGCCCTGGAGCATCTCGAATGCGCATGGCAGAACGGATTCACGCCGCTTACGGCCGGATGTCCGGTAATCATCGCCGACGGGCTCAAGGGAACAGATGACATCGCAGTGCCAGTTAATGGAGGCGAATACATCAAGGAAGCAAAAATAGGACATGCAATAATGGACGCCGACATCTTCATCTCGCTCACCCATTTCAAGGGACACGAGATGACCGGATTCGGAGGCACCATCAAGAACATCGGAATGGGATGCGGCTCGCGTGCCGGCAAGAAGGACCAGCACAGCAACGGAAAGCCGGTAATCAATGAAGACCGCTGCCGCGGATGCCGCCGCTGCATGCGGGAGTGCGCAAACAACGGGCTCGTCTTCAACGAAGAGAAAAAGAAGATGACGGTAGACTACGAGAACTGCGTAGGCTGCGGACGCTGTATAGGAGCCTGCAACTTCGACGCGATAGATTTCGCGCAGGACGCCGCCGTCAAGGAACTCAACTGCAGAATGGCGGAATACGCCAAAGCCGTGGTTGACGGCCGGCCAAATTTCCACATTTCTCTGATCTGCGATGTCTCGCCCACCTGTGACTGCATTCCGGGAATGACACGCCCATCATCCCCGATGTCGGAATGTTCGCCTCGTTTGACCCGCTCGCCCTTGACCAGGCCTGCGCAGACGCCTGCCTGAAGCAGACTCCCCTGCCGGGCAGCCAACTCACCGACGAGATGTCAAAACCCGATTTCCACGACAAGCACGACCACTTCGACAACACCAATCCCAACACGGAATACAAGACCTGCCTTGAGCACGCCGAAAAGATCGGGCTGGGAAGCAGGGAATATGAACTGGTCAGGGTCAAATGATGACATGCTGACCTTCAACGCAGAAAATCCGGCAGTTCCTCCATGGAAACTGCCGGATTTTTTTGGAACGACTCCGGACGGTGCCGGCACCGTTACTCCACATCAAGGGGCTTGTGCGCCTCGGCGTTCGTCTTCAGCCGCTCCTTGGTCTGTTCAACGGTCTCGCCATCCTTGCCGAAAAGTTTCAGGGTAACAGAGTCCGTAACGGCAGTAAAGCCGTCGACAACTCCCTCTTCAATGGTCTTGTAACCTTTCACAACACCATTCTCAATAAAAAGATAGCCGCTCTTCATGCCGTCTGCTATCGATTCAAGAACATTCATTTTTGCCATGGTCGAATCTTTTTGAATATCATTATCATTGTCTGTGTTCTGTGTGTCAGTCTTCATGGCTTCAGCCGCTATCCCGAGTCCGAACAGCGCCGAAATGATCAAAATTGTCTTTTTCATGACTTTTTGTTTTATTGTTTTCTGGCGCAAAGATATAGCAACAAACACGTATTTTAATGGATAAAACGAGTAATAATTAGGCAATTTCACGCATATTGTCATTATATGAGAATTATTTCCTTATTTTAGCGAAAAATATCCATGAATGGAGAAGAACAACCTTGACCTTTTCAGCGCCTCGTTGTCGGGCGACAGAATCGACAGGCTCGGAAACAACTTGACAATAATCGAGAATCCCGGGAAGAACGGCCAGACGGACTTCCCGTTCCGCAGTGGGACCACCGTCTCGATTGTCGTTCTGAAAGGACACATGGCCTGCATTGTAGACATGGAAGTGCACTCAATATCAGTCCCCGGAATGCTTGTCATTCTCCCGTCACAGACAGTCGAAAAGATTTCCTTCAGCGAAGAATTCAGCGGCTACTGCATGATAATGTCTCCGTCATTTCTTGACAATCTGCCGATGGGCAACCGGATTCCGCTGCTCAGCGACATCAGGCAGCACGGATTCTATCCTCTGGACGGAAGGCAGATTGACGCACTTGTCTCGTATTTCAGAATGGTGCAGGCAGCCCTCAGGGTTCCGAACAATTACCGGCATGAAATAGTGATGCACCTCACCGCAGCATATTACTATGGGCTGGGTACATATATCCACAATCCAGAAGGAGGTCCGGTGTCGAGATACGAGGAGATTTCAGGCAAATTCCTGGAACTGGCAAGAAACAACTGTCATCTGCACCGCGACATGCAATTCTATGCCGACGCCCTGTGCCTCAGCGCAAAACACGTGAACCTTGCAGTCAAGTCAGTTACCGGAGACAACGCAATGAAATGGATAGAGCGGTACACGATTCTGAAAGCCAAGAGTCTTCTCAGGACGACCTCAATGAGTGTCGGGGAAATTTCCGACAGGCTGAACTTCCCTTCCCCGTCGGACTTCGGCAAATATTTCAGGAGATTCACCGGACTCTCTCCAAGGGCATTCAGGGCTGAAAAAGATCATCCGGCGGAATAAGACAAAAAAAGAAGCAGCTGCTTTCTGCAACCGCTTCTCATTTTGTGGGAGCTGAGGGAGTCGAACCCCCGACCCTCTGCTTGTAAGGCAGACGCTCTGAACCAACTGAGCTAAGCTCCCGAGCGACCCTCGTTTCGTTTGGGTTCACAAAAGTACTACAAATATTTTAATCACCAAAATTTTTTTACTTTTTTTTAAAATTTTTATGCAATCTTTGTACTGCAATCTGCATCTATATGCAATCTTTGTACTGCAATCTGCATCTATATTGAGTATGAAGAAGATGATCAGATTGTTGGTTTCCTTGGCCACCGCTTCCATCATGTTGTCCTGCAGTAATTTGGACCTCATGTTCGGCGGAAGGGACTTTGAATACGACACGGACTGGGCCGCAGTTTACTACCGCGGAGCCGACCAGGAAAAAGGTTCTTACCAATACCGCCTGATGATGATATCGGGAAGGACGGAGAATCTGGACCTGATTTCGTCCGGCGCAAAGGTCACATTGGAACTTTTGGCTCCGGAGAAAAACCCGGGAGCCCTGCCTGCCGGGATTTACGGAGCGGGAGGAAACTATGCCATAAACTATGGAAACAGTTCCGGAGCAGCCCAAGGCTCAGACGGGACTTCATATGTTGAACTGAAGAAATCCGGCAGCGATGAAAGCATCTGCTATCCAGTGGAGAGCGGAACGGTGAAAGTCTCTGTCGACAACGACGGAAGTTACAACATTGAGGCAAGTTTTGAAGCCGGAGACTGCCATATGGAATTTGAATACAACGGGCCTCTGGACACATACGATGTCGGGGACCTGCAGTTTTGACCAAATGGGGATGTTCTGGTTTTGACAGCATCGGTTCCGGATGGTAAGCACGTCGGGAGTAGGAGACTGGCCCGCTAATCCCAGTCTTCAAGCCATAACTGGCAACTACAATTATTCATACGCTTGCTAGTTTCAGAGAAACTTAGCATCAATCAGAGCCGCCAAGGCTGCGGCACTGACGTATATCCCTCCAGCTTTAAGCCGGTTCAGTCTGGACAAAGGGGTATCATCAAAACCGGATGCACGGGTCAGACGCCTCTAAGGCCCGCCAAGATTTCAGAGGATAAGCCCCGGCTAGCCCGTCCTTCGGCAGGCTGAGGTCGACAACCAAAGGAGGAATAAGCGTGTAGAAAGCTCTCTGGGGAGGTGTTTGGACGGCGGTTCGACTCCGCCCATCTCCACAAGAAAAAAAATGCCTCTCGTCATTGGTGAGAGGCATTTTTTCGTAATATTGCAAGAAAACATGGACAAGAAAAGAATCACCCCTGCATTCATCACTCACCTCAATGAAAGCGAGATTTTCGTTTTCGGTTCGAACAAGGAGGGCATGCACGGCGGCGGGGCGGCACGGACCGCTTATGAAAAATTCGGTGCCCAATGGGGCGTCGGGACGGGCAGGACCGGACAATGCTATGCAATCCCCACGATGGACGGCAGCATTGACATAATACGCAGACACGTGGATGACTTCACCGCCTACGCGAAAGCCCACCCCGAACTCAAGTTCCTCGTGACCCCGGTCGGATGCGGAATAGCCGGGTGGAAAGAGAGTCAGATTGCCCCTCTTTTCAAGGAGGCATCGCAACTTGAAAATGTATCACTGCCGGAGACGTTCCGGAACATTATAGATAAATCATGACACTTCTGGAAGCAATTCAAGCAAGGCATTCGGTGCGCCGGTACCGCGAAGAACCGGTACCGGAAGAAATACTGGCACAACTGCGCCAGGCTGTAGACAAGGCCAATATCGACGGCCGCCTGCACATCCAGCTCGTGACAGGTGAGCCAAAGGCATTCAGCGGGCCGATGTCATACGGCAAATTCTCCGGTGTGAGCACATATCTGGTGATGGCAGGCAGGAAAGCCGATGATCTGGACGAAAGAGTGGGATACTACGGGGAGAAGCTTGTCCTTCTCGCGCAGCAGCTCGGCCTGAACAGCTGTTGGGCCGGAGTGAGCTACCGCAGGATAGCAGGAACCTATTCACTGGAAGAAGACGAGAAGATAGCCTGCTATATCGCCCTCGGATACGGAGAGACCCAGGGCATCCAGCACAAGAACAAGAGCATCACGGAGCTCAGCAACGTCAGCGACAGCACTCCGGGCTGGTTCAGGGATGGTGTCGAAGCCGCCATGCTCGCACCCACTGCCGTCAACCAGCAGAAGTTCTTCATCGAGTACCTCGGAAGCAGCGACGGCTGCCTCCCTCTCGTGTCAATCCGCAAAGGCAAGTCCCTTGTCGGCTACACGCAGATGGACATGGGTATCGCCAAGCTGCACTTTGAGATCGGAGCAGGCACCGGAAATTTCAGATGGAAAGAATAACAACATCAGCGGAAGGCCACAGCAATACTGAATACAACAATGGAGACGGACAAAATCAAGCTGCGCCGCTGGAGGGAAAGCGATGCGGCGGCGCTTTTCAGATACGCCTCCGATCCGGAGGTGGGACCCAAGGCAGGATGGCCCGCCCACAAGAGCGAGCAGGAGAGTCTCTCCGTGATACGGAACATATTCTCGAATGACCGCACCTGGGCAATTGAACTCAAGGAAAGCGGTGAGGCCATAGGGTGCATCTGCTATTATACCTGCAGAGAAAGCAATATAGGGATCGGCAAAAACGATGCTGAAATAGGCTACTGGATTGCCCGTCCATACTGGAACATGGGAATATGCACTGACGCGCTGAGACTTGTGGTCAGATACTGCTTCGAAGTCAAAGGGTCCGGCACACTCTGGTGCGATTTCCTTGAGGATAACCCCGCATCGGGAAGGGTTCTGGAGAAATGCGGATTCAAGGAATCCGGAAGAACCAACTTGAGCAGCCGACTATACCATAGCGGCGGACAGCCCGTCAAGGTCATGCGCCTAGACCGTCCGCAATAATCAGGCGCCATGAACCAGAGTCCCGGGACAGCAAAAACAGGAAGGACCGCATGGCCCTTCCTGTTTCATATAAGTATGGTCAGCCTGTATTTTACCAGCCGAGAATCTTCTTGAAGTCGTAGGCTTCAGGATCCGCAACATAGGCCTTTGCAGCCTCATAGTCTGCCGGGGTGATGTAATGGCAGATGTGTGAATAGTAGTTGCGGGCAATTCCGCCTTCTATGTTCACGCGGCGAGGAGGAATCTTGCCTTCCTCGTTCTGCAGATCGTGCAGGTAGAGAGGCTTGGCATCTCCGAATGCGTTCACATATACCATGCATCCGGTCTCACCCTTCGTGTAGAGGTCATAGACTCCCATTGCGAGACGGGAGCAATAAGACAGATCAAATGCGACGGGGTCCTGGCAACGCACGTCATAGCCGATCTCCACGGGACGTGTCTTTACCTTGAGGCCGATCTTCTTCATCTCCTTCTCAAGAAGCTCGTTGAACAGGACGGCCTTCGAGATCTTTCCAAGTTCGGGGTGTCCGTGCTCATCGTATGTCATGTGCACTCCGGCAGCCTTGATGTCCTCTGCAGAAAGATCATGGAACACACCTTCCGCAACGACTACGGTACCATAGTCAATGCCGAGGATCTTCCTCTTGATGATTGCAGAAAGGGTAAGCTTGATGATTTTGTCAATGCTGATCTGCACCTTGTCGAACATCTCGGGGATGATGGTCATGGGGCAATGGGTAGCTTCGCCGATTCCAAGGGCGAGGTGTCCGGCAGAACGTCCCATGGCTGAAATGAGCAGCCAGTTTCCGGAAGTGCGGGCATCCTCATAGATGGTGCGTGCGAGATGTGCACCCTCGTCCTGCGCTGAAGTGAATCCGAATGTCGGAGTGTTGTCAGGCAAGGGAAGATCATTGTCTATAGTCTTGGGGACATGGATGTTCCTGATGGGATATTTCTTCCTCTCGAGGAACTTGGCGATGCGGTTTGCCGTTGAGGCGGTGTCATCTCCACCGACAGTAACGAGCAGCTTGATGTTGTTGTCCTTGAAGAGCTCAAGATTGAAATTGTTCTCGAAATCATCGTCGGTAGGCTTGAATCTGCTCATCTGCAGATATGAGCCTCCACGGTTGAAATATGCGTCAGCCTTGAAGAAATCCAGATCCTCGGTACGGGGAGTCTTGGAAAAAAGACCGCTGTAACCGCCGTGAAGTCCGATTACCCTAAATCCATTGCTCAGAAAAGTTTTTGCGACGGAACATACCACGGTGTTCATTCCTGGTGCAGGGCCGCCGCCACACAGAATAATTACAGAATCTTTCATTGAAGTTAGAAATTAAATCTTTCAAAGATAGTCTTTTCGCAGTAAAAATCCAACTTGGCCAAAGACAAAGGCCGGAAACGTCCTGCAATTGCACAAGGACATTTCCGGCCTTCAGCCGTAATGCTTCGGAACATTTGTCCGGAAGACAATTCTACATGTTGTCGTTGGTCAGCGTCTTGCCCTGGTATTCACCGGTCTGCGCCTCAAGGAAAGCCTTGACCTTGGCGACATCCTTCTCGGGCATGTTGCGTCCAACCTGATATTTGGACATCATGCTGATGGCCTGCTCAAGAGTCTCGACACTTCCGTCATGGTAATAAGGGTAAGTCAGCGCCACATTGCGCAGTGTAGGAGTCTTGAAACGGTATCTGTCACGCTCTACCTTGGTCTGCGCCCAACGGCCGTTGTCTCCGTCGGTCAGTCCGGACTTCAATGTAAGGTCACGGTCCTCGAAATAGTTGGCCCTCTGCCCCATCAGTTCATACGTCTGGCCGCCCATGATCACACCGGCATGGCATGTTGCGCAGTTGTACTCCTTGAACAGTTCATACCCTTCCTTCTGTTCTTCGGTAATGGCATCTGCTTCGCCCTTGAGATAACGGTCAAATGCGCTGTTCGGAGTTATGAGGGTCTTTTCGAATTCTGCTATCGCATCGGTGATCGTAGCCTGGCTCAGTCCTTCAGGATATACCTCGGTAAAGCTGCGCACAAACTCCTTGTCATCGGAAAGGCGTGCCACGATCTCATCGAAAGACTCGCAACCCATCTCCACAGGGTTGAGCGGAGGTCCTCCGGCCTGCTCGGCAAGAGTGGCTGCCCGCCCGTCCCAGAACTGCACAAAATTGAAGCAGGAGTTGTACACAGTAGGTGCATTGACTCCACCCTTCTGTCCGCCGATTCCCTCGGAGTAGCGCTTGTTGTCCACGCCGGCCGTATTCAGTCCATGGCATGTGGCGCATGATACCGTACCGTCCGCCGACAGCCTCGTGTCACTGTAAAGCAGTTCTCCAAGCGCGGCTTTCTGAGGGTCATAGGGGAAGCTGTCCGGTATGGGACGGACAGGTTCGTTGGCGAATTCAGGTGCAGCAAGCGGGTTGGGAAAGAACTCGGCACGCAGATCCCTGACGGCAGCAAGCACTGCTTCGCGTTTGGGCTTGGTCACAGATGAGCCCCAATGCACCAGATAATACTGGGCCATGGGCATTGAGCCGTCGGATATGCTCTGCTCGACCTTGGCAAGATCAACCTCATTGGGGGCAGTTCCGTTCTGCAGGGCATCCATGAAAGGCTGGATGTCAAAACTTGCATACCCGTCCGCCACATGTTTGCCTATCATCCCCTTTACTACGGGGAAATTGGCATAGAACGGCAGTTTGGGATTTGCTGTATGACACGAAATGCAGCCTCCGTCAGTCAGGACCTGTTCCAGCTGCCCCGTCAGCGGCATCTCCGCTGATGGAGCCCTGTTCACAGCCCGGTAAACGATTGCCAGTACGGCAACAACGATTACCACACCCAGGACAATTTTTGAGTTTCGTTTCATAATACTAATTAATTAAACACATGAAAAAGATTCATGTAACCTTCACGAATAAACATGCATGCTCTCCCCGGCCCACGGCAGATAGTTCACGCCGTACCAGCACATCTGCATGCAGAAAAAGCCGACTACAAGCAGGACCTGCGCAAAGACGGTCCGCCTGTTTGTCCGGAGCCTCATGTGCACATAGAGCAGATAAACGCTCCAGGTCACCGCAGCCCAGACCTCCTTCGGATCCCAGGTCCAGAAATTCCCCCATGCCTCCTTGGCCCACAGGGCGCCGCTGAGCATGCCGAAAGTCAGGAAAGCAAGCCCTATGCTCACGAGCCTGTCGCACGTGGGAAGATAACGGTCAGTATGCCGGAACAAGCCTGCGACCCCGAGCAGGAACGCACAGCCGAGGACTGCATACGAAAACATGTAGACAGTAACGTGAGGCACGAACCACAAGCTCTGCAGGGCAGGCATAAGCGTCTGGTCATGGATCTCGGGCTTGAGCAAGTTGATGACAACAAATACCAGAGCCATGATCACCGAAACCAGCAGTATCCAGCGGTAATGCCACCATCGGTAGGTCAGAAGGCCTGAAACTATCATGAAGAAGGAATACCACAGACGCGTCTCCCCCATCGTGCGCAGGGGAGGACGTCCGAGAGTTGCCCACAAAGCTGCAATGAAAGCACAGAACACGGCCAGTCCGGCCACCATGAGCACCATGGCCGCACGGCTGTAGTCAGCCTTCCTTTCTCTCATTGCCATGAATGCCCCGCCTGCCCAGCAAAGGGCGGCAGCCGCCGAAAAGAATGTAAAATAATCCCACATCATTTTGCCGCCTCCTTTTTGTCCTTGCCTGCCAGCTGGATTCCCTGTATGAAAAGTAGCACGGCTCCGCCTATCATCATCCAGATTCCGGCCCACTGCAGGTATTTCCATGGTTGATGCACAATCTGAAGCACACAGTAGCCGGCCTGCTGTCCCTGAGGGACATGCTCGTAGTCCACAAGGTAAACTTCATCGGAAAATGAAAGCGAATACGGATGGTTGACCTTGACTGCCACCTTCTCGCCGTCCACGTCCAGCATTGCCTCAAAGTCCCTCGGTACTCCGTCCGGATAGTATTCGACAATGAAATTTTCCATCCGGAAAGACTGCCGGAGCATCTTCCTGGTTCCGCCGGCATCATAAGCCTCATTCACCGAAACGTCGGAAGGCACAAGCACCCTCCATTCATCAGTGTCGGCACTGCCCGCGAAACCTCCAAGCAAAGCCAGAAGCAGACCTGCATGAATAAGCAGGAAACGAACCCGCACACGATGCCGGAAAGCGCCCCTGTATATGGTGTACAGAAGCACAGCCAGCAAGGCAAGCAAGGTCATTACAAACCACCACGAACCGGTCTCTTTCCGGTCGAGTCCGAGTCCAAGCGCCAGGCAGGATACAAGGAAAACGCCTATGACGATATATGTGCTCTCGGGGGCAGAAAGCATCCCTGACAGCCATGACCCGGGCTTTTCCCTGTTCAGAATCCAAAGACCGACACAGCCCAGCAGGATGCAGGCCGCATTGACCGGGAATGCAAAGAAATCACAAGGAAAGTCGCGAAACAGCAGCTGGAGAACCAGCGCCACCACGAAATAGACGGTCCACTGCAGATATGTTTTTTTCAATTCCATTGGCAACTTCCTGAATTTGGAACATCAAAAAGCCATACGGAAAACGAACATCATCCTGTTAAACCTCACCATCCCAGATCAAAAATGTCTGGATGCTTCGTTTTTCTCTTTGCGGAAAGAGAGGGATTCGAACCCTCGAACCGCTTTGGACGGTCACACGCTTTCCAGACGTGCCTCTTCAGCCACTCGAGCATCTTTCCGTGAGGACTGCAAATATACAACATTTTCGGAAATCCCCAAGGGCAGCGACCTACCGGGCCAATTTGCCGTTCATCGCCATGCGGGCCTCAAGTTCCCATGTACGCAGCCTGTCCTTGTAGAGATTGTTTGCATTGACCTTTTCCGGATCGAGGGCCGCGTCCGAGTTGTCCTCCCATCTCCTGCAGTCGTAAAGCACATCCCAGATCCTGCCTATGCGGTACTCGCGGCTTATGCGCAGGGCAACGGCATAGTCCTCGCCGTACTTTACCACCGGGAAGTTAATCCTTCGCAGGAGCGGTGTCCAGAATGCCCGCGGGGCACCGAGCCCGTTGATGCGCAGGGCATTGTTGTGCCCGTTCTCAGGAGTCCATTCCCTGTGGTCAATGATTCCCGGAGGCAATTCGTTGAGATTGAAGTCAGTAATCCTGTAGGTTCCTATGATCATCGGGCACTTCTGCTCACGGAACGCCTCCACGAAACGCTGCACGGTATCTGTCCCTGCATAAACGTCATCCGAGTCAAGCTGTATCGCGAAACGCCCGCAGCGCGGATCATGTATGGCAGCATTCCAGTTGCCGCCAATGGCATGATATCCCTTCGGCTGGTGCACCACCAGAAGCCGGCTGTCGTGCATGCTATCCAGCAATTCGGCAGTCCCGTCAGTAGAATTGTCATCAACGACAATCACGTTGAACCCGAAGTCTGCCTGCTGCGAGAGCGCGGAATCCACCGCGTCCGCAATCGTCCGCACGCGGTTCCTGCAGGGAATCACCACGGAAGCCTCGGTCTCAAAGAAGCCGTTCTCCCCGGAATCCGAAAAATCCACGTCCGCCTTCCTGGGCGGCAGCCATCCGCCGACAGCCTTCAGGTGAGCCGTGCAGGCCTTTTCCATCTCAATCTGCACAGCCCGGTTGCGGGGATCCACATAATCGAAGAGTTTCTCCCCCGACTTGCGCGTGTCCAGCTGCACTTCGTAATAGAGGTACTCGTTGATGTGCACGAAACTCCCCTCCCTCGACAGCCTTAGCCAGAGATCATACAGACCGGCATATTCATATTCGTCCGTCATGCCCGCAGCCGCCTTCTTCAGTGCACTGCTGCGCATAAGCATGGCTCCGCCGAAATCGAAATCGTCACGAAGCGCCCCCTTCTGCCAGTCGATCACCGGAGCAGGCGAAACGGTTCCGCCCGCAGAGGCGAAATGATCCGAATACACCATCACGGCTCCTGTGTATTCCGCGACCTGCACCATCCTCTCGAGACCATGATCAACCCACTCGAGTTCAGTGGGCTTGGTGTAAATCAACGTATATTCCGAAGATGTCTCGCCGGCGATCCTCCGCACACTGGCGGAAGAAACTCTCAACGGCAAATCAAATCTGCTGACCATATCTTCCAATTATATCCGCACAAAAATAATCCATTGCCGCAACATTGCAAATTCTCCCGTCTCCCAAGCATGGGATGCAGGCACAAAAATTTCATGCGGATGGCCAATTAACACTTAAAATGCTATCTTTGTAGAATATGGACAAGAAACTAGTCATAATTCCGACATACAACGAAGTCGAGAATATAGCCAAGATCATTTCGGCCGTTTTTGCCCTTGACGGCAACTACCACATCCTCGTGATTGATGACGGATCCCCCGACGGCACCGCCGACATCGTGAAGTCGATGCAGAAGGCATGGACGGACACCCTGTTCCTGATCCAGCGTCCTGGCAAGATGGGCCTCGGCACGGCATACGTCACCGGATTCCGCTGGGCACTCGACCACGGCTACGACTACGTCTTCGAGATGGACGCGGACTTCTCCCACAACCCTGAAGACTTGCCGAGACTTTACAAAGCCTGCTCAGAAGAAGGAGCCGACATGTCCATAGGATCACGCTATTCAAACGGCATCAATGTGGTCAACTGGCCCATGTCCCGCATACTGATCTCCTACTGCGCATCGATATATGTGCGCACCGTGCTCGGATTCAAGATCTACGACAGCACCGCCGGATTCGTATGCTACACGCGCCGGGTCCTTGAGACGATAGATCTCAATGCCATAAGGATGAAAGGCTACGGATTCCAGATAGAGATGAAATACACGGCCAGCAAGCTCGGGTTCAGACTTGCGGAAGTCCCCGTGATTTTCGTGAACAGGAAACTCGGCACATCAAAAATGTCCGGCAGCATCTTCGGAGAGGCTTTCTGGGGTGTACTCGGCCTCAGATTCCGCAAAATAAGGCCGGCCAGATGAAAGACATCTACATCAAGCACATAGCAGGCATCCTGCAGACCAAGGAATGGCAGGTAGAGAATTGCGTGGAGATGCTTGCCGACGGCGACACCATCCCGTTCATCAGCCGTTACCGCAAGGAAAAGACAGGAGGGATGGATGATGCACAGGTTGCGGAGGTGCGCCACTGGGCAGACGTGTTCGATGAGATGGAAAAGCGCAAGGAAACCGTTCTCAAGACCATCGGCGAAGCCGGAGCCATGACCGATGAGCTGAGAAAACGCATAGAAAACTGCATTTCCTCAACAGAACTCGAAGACATTTACCTCCCGTTCAGGCCCAAACGGCGCACGCGGGCTACCGCCGCAAAAGAGAAAGGACTTGAACCGCTGGCAGACGCCATCTGGAACGCAGCAACGGCAAATCCGGAAGCAGAAGCGGCAAAATTTGCCGGCGATAAGGCGGGCTCCGCCGAGGACGCCCTTGCAGGAGCACGCGACATCATTGCCGAACGCCTCAGCGAAACCGCAGAAATAAGGGAAGACCTCAGGCGCACATTCCGGCAGCGCAGAATATGTTCAAGCGTCACGAAAGCGGGGCGCGAAAATCCGGAAGCGGCCAAATACCGAAGCTATTTCGATTTCAGCATGCCTTTGGCACGCATCCCTTCTCACAACCTGCTCGCGATGCTAAGGGCCGCCAACGAAGGATACATAAGCATAGACATTGACGCAGATCCCCAAAGATGCGGTGAAAGCATCTACCGGCATTGGTCAAAAGGCAGACGCATACCTTCACGCGCCGTTGCCGACGAGATACGCAAAGCCGGCGACGATGCATACAAACGCCTGCTGGAACCTTCGATTTCAGGGGAAATAATACGGGAAGCCAAGCAGAAAGCCGACCTCGAGAGCATCAGAGTGTTCGGAGAGAACCTAAGGCAACTTCTGCTCAGTCCTCCTGCCGGGCAGAAACGCACGATGGCGATTGACCCCGGATTCCGCAACGGATGCAAGATCGCATGCCTCGATGAGCATGGGCGCCTGCTCTACCATACCATAATTTACCCTCATCCGCCGCAGAACGACAAGATAAAGGCAATAACCGCAGTGCAGCAGATGCTTGACAAGTTCCGCATCGAGGCCGTGGCCATAGGCAACGGCACCGCATCGCGCGAGACAGCCGAGTTCATGAAACGCATAAGGCTCCCGGAAGGATGCAAGGTATGGACAGTCAGCGAAGACGGAGCATCAATCTACAGTGCTTCCGAAATCGCACGCCGCGAATTCCCTGATGAAGACGTCACCGTTCGCGGAGCCGTCTCAATAGGACGCAGGCTCATGGATCCTCTTGCAGAACTCGTCAAGATCGATCCCAAGAACCTTGGCATAGGACAATATCAGCACGATGTCGACCAGAACCTGCTGAAGGAAAAACTTGACAATACCGTGGAGAGTTGCGTGAATTCGGTCGGCGTAAACCTCAACACGGCATCACCATATCTTCTGGCCTACGTTTCAGGCATAGGCCCATCTCTCGCTGAAAACATAGTCTCTACAAGGGAAAAGAAAGGCGGTTTCCGCAGCCGCAGCGAACTTATGGATGTCCCCAGACTCGGGGCAAAAGCCTTTGAACAGTGTGCCGGTTTCCTGCGGATACGCAATGCTGAAAACCCTCTGGACAACTCGGCAGTGCATCCTGAATCCTACGGCATTGTGGACAGGATGGCAAAGTCGCTCGGCGTAAGCACTGAAGATCTGGTTGGAAATGCGGAACTGTGCTCAAGAATAAACGCAGGAGACTTTGTCACCGCCGAAGCCGGTCTTCCGACGATCAACGACATTCTCAAGGAGTTGGCAAAGCCGGGGCTTGACCCCAGAGAACAAGCCTCCGAGTTTTCTTTCGCTGACGATGTTCACTCGATCGAGGATCTCAAGTCCGGGATGGAACTTCCTGGAATAGTCACCAACATCACCAACTTCGGAGCTTTCGTCGATATCGGTCTTCATGAGAACGGACTGATACACGTCTCCAAACTCGGGCCGCGCGGCACCGACCCCTCAAGAGTGCTCAAGCTTCACCAGCAGGTCAAGGTCAGGGTAATTGACGTTGACCTTGACCGCAAGCGCATAGCCCTCGCACTTGCCAAGCCGTCATAAAGGTCCGTCAATTCGTGCAAAAAGGCACGAATTCCGGTAATATTGGTATTTCCGGCAGATTGCTCCTGCCGTAACTTTGCATACAGATATCAAAATCTGTATGCAAATGAAAAAATTTCTGACTTTTGTCCTGATTCTTGCACTTGCAGCAGTCAACACACAATTCAGCATGTCACAGGAAAAAATCACACAGACAGCAGGGCGCGCCCAGCTGGGAGAATTCGCCCCCGAATTCGCAGGGCTCAACGACGACGTCCTTTTCGGGCAGGTTTGGAACAGTCCCGGACTCAGTCCCCATGACAGAAGCATGATCACGGTTGCCACCCTTGTAGGCAAGGGAATAATTGATTCTTCCCTTACTCACCACCTGCAGTTCGCCAAGGCGAACGGGGTCACGAGAGCGGAAATATCCGCGCTCCTTACCCACATCGCATTCTATGCCGGCTGGCCTAACGCCTGGGGAGCCTTCAGGCTAGCCAAGGACGTCTGGGCAGAAGACACGGCCTCCGGCGACAAAGGGAAGGCGGCATTCCAGAACGAAATGATTTTCCCCATTGGAGAGCCCAACAGCGCCTACGCCCAATACTTCACCGGCAACAGCTACCTTGCGCCAATCTCAACCGAACAGATCCCGTTCTCAAACGTCACCTTTGAGCCCGGATGCCGCAACAACTGGCACATTCACAAGGCCGACAAGGGCGGCGGGCAAATGCTCGTGTGCATTGCAGGTCAGGGATGGTACCAGGAGGAAGGAAAGCCGGCAGTGGAACTGCATCCAGGAGACGTGGTGAACATTCCCGCAAACGTGAAACACTGGCACGGAGCAGCTTCCGACAGCTGGTTCGCTCACCTTGCCTTTGCGGTACCTGGAGAGAACTGCAGCAACGAATGGCTTGAGCCCGTCACCGATGAAGAATACGCGGCTCTCGGACATTAGTCCAAGCTGAAAGAAACTCTGACACATATTATTTAAAAGAAGGGAGGACCAGCATTCTGCGCGTCCTCCCTTCTTTCCGTCATTCCCCGACCGGCCTGAGCTTCAGCACAGTCTCCGAATCTGCAGGAGGGAGATCCGTCCAGAAGTTCTTGCCGACATGCTTGAGTATGAATGCATAAAGGCAGGTCTCCTTACGGAGCTGCCGCACAGCTCCCTTGAGTTCAGCCTCATCCTCCGCACTCATCTGTTCGTCACCCCTGAGATGCGAGGTGTAAGCCTTGGCCAATATTGCGCAGCTGCGTTCCTTCGCGGCAGAATCAACTTTCTCGGGAATCATTCCGTCAACAACCCAGCGCATGGCTCCGTCGGCATATTCAAGCATTTCTTCCTCGAAGCTGTTGCCGCTCGGAAATGTCAGTCCCTCACCGGAAAGCAGCGCCGTCCTTATCTTCATTGTATCCCCGTCCAGTTCAATGAAGCGCATCGGTGCCGGATATGAAACGAGGGAACCGGTCTCCACATCGGTGAGTTTCCCCTTTGTACTGATGTCGTGGGAATGGAAGTGTCCTGTAAAAATCACATCAACACCGAGCCTCCCGAGCATACTGCTTACCTGGCGCCAGTTGTCCACAAGGTACTCCCCCATCACGATTGTCTGCCATTTCCAGTGGCGTACCGCGCCGTGATGCATCATGGCGATCATCCTGTCGCCTGACTGCCGTGCCGCCCTGGCCTGTTCCCTTATGAACTTCAGGGTCTCTTTCTTCAGACGCCCCGGAGTAATGCAGGTATTCTCCTCAAAACTGTTGTCCTCATATCTGCAGGCATCAAGACAAAGGATCCTGAGTCCCGGAGCCAGTCTTGCCACATAACTCAATGATGCGGGATCCCTCGCTATGGCATCACCGTATCCGTAGTCAGAGTATATTTCAGCAAACTCATCGGCAGACGGGGAAGAGACACGTACAGTCTTGTCCCCGTCAAATTCAACCGCATGCGGATTGTTGACATCGTGGTTGCCAGGGACGACAAAAATCCTTATTCCCGCTTGCCTGAGCGGAGCCAGGCAACTGTCCCGGAGATATAGGTGGGAGACAGTCTCACCGTCCTTTGTCAGGTCTCCGCTTATGAGAAGCACATCCGGCGACTCCGCGAGGATGCTGTCCATTGCCTCCCTGACCAGTGTCGGCCCCTCACGGAGCAGTTTTCTGTCATTGGCGATATAGTCTTCAAGAGCCTTTCCGTCCTGGCGCAGAAGGGAAGGAGCCATAAGATGCACATCGGAAATCACTGCCATCCTCAAGGATTCGGCTGCTGCATTGCCGGACAGCAGGGCAAGCAGCAGGAAGGAAAACATAACCCGTTTAACCATCTGTCTGAAAATTTGCAGCAAAATTACAACGAAAGTTCAACAAAAGGCTTCGGAAATTGTTTAATTTTTGTGAATTCCGGCACCTGGTCCACTAATGCAAAATATTTGTAACTTTGCAGTCCTTATCGGAACAGGTGGAGCGGTCTGCCGCCCGAAAGGGAGGAAAGTCCGGACAGGGAAGGGCAATCCGCTGCGGAAAGCGCAGATAGGGGTAACCTTATGTTAGGCGTAACAGAAAACAACAGCCGAAAGGCAATGGTGAAAACGCGAGGCAAGAGCTCACGACGCGCTGCAGCAATGCAGCACGGGTACGCCGCCGGATCCTGCAAGACCAAATATACTGACAGATGAGGACGGCCCGCCCGATGTCAGGGGGTAGGTTGCGAAGATAAATGGCAGAACTGAACAGAAACCGGCTTACGGCTCCACCTTTTTATATTATTTCTCCCACCAGATCGTAGTCCTCGGCTGCCGTGATCCTGACATCGATGTAATCTCCGGGACGCACGGTACCGGAGTCGTCGCGCACGATGATCTCTCCGTCCACTTCAGGACTTTCAAACTCACTGCGGCAAACAAGGCTCCCGTCCACCACATCATCCACAAGCACATTCACGACACTTCCGACACGCGATGAATTGTACTCCAGCGAAATCTCACGCTGGACTTCCATAAGTCTGTCGAGCCTTTCCTGCTTGACTTCCGGAGGAACTTCATCCCTGTAGTGAAGCGCGCCGTATGTACCTTCCTCCTCGGAATACTTGAAGGCGCCGAGCCTCTCGAAACGGGCTTCCCTCACAAAATCCAGCAGTTCCCCGAACTCCTTCTCCCCTTCTCCGGGATGTCCCACAATCATGGTCGTGCGAAGAACGACACCCGGCACTTCCCTGCGCATCCTTGCAATGAGATTGCGTGTCCACTCTCCATCCACATTGCGGTGCATCATTGAAAGGACCTTGTCGGAAATGTGCTGAAGAGGTATGTCAAGATAACGGCACACCTTGGGATTCTCAGCCATCTCGGCAATAACGTCCTCGGGGAAATCATCCGGATAGGAATAGTGTATGCGCAGCCGCCTGACTCCCTCAATCGTCGAGAGTTCGCGCAGCAGAGGCGCAAGCATTCTCTTGCGGTAGATGTCCAGGCCATAGTAGGTCGTGTCCTGCGCTATCAGTATCAGTTCGCTTGCTCCTGCCCTTGCCAATGACTCCGCCTCCTTCATGATGTCCTCAACCGGCACGGAATGATGCGCACCGCGTATATATGGAATGGCGCAATATGAACAGCGGCGGTCGCAGCCTTCCGATACCTTGAGCCACGCATAGCTGCCGCTTCGTCCTGTCGGATACCGGCTCACGAGCGGGCCAGGATGCACACCGAGCCAATTGAGGATGTCCGAAAGTCCCCTTGCGCCAAACCAGGCATCGACCTCCGGAATCTCACCCGGAAGTTCGGCTGAATATCTTTGCGAAAGGCAGCCGAAAACGGCGATCTTGCCGACATCTCCCCTTTTCTTCAGTTCTACCGCCTCGAGAATGGCCTGAATGGATTCTTCCTTGGCATCCCCGATGAATCCGCAAGTGTTCAGAAGCAGATAATCAACCATGCTCCCGTCATCGACAATCTCAAACTTGTCCGGCGGGAGCTGTGCCAGCAGATGCTCGGTGTCGACAGTGTTCTTCGAACAGCCGAGGGTCACCGTCCTAAGCCTCTTCCTCGTCTCCAGATTTTCCTTCATCTTCCTTCACAAAATCCAAAGATGCATACTTGACTATCTGGGAATACCAGTCGAGGACC
The DNA here is from genome assembly GCA_902491795.1 of uncultured Bacteroidales bacterium. Taxonomy (GTDB): domain Bacteria; phylum Bacteroidota; class Bacteroidia; order Bacteroidales; family UBA932; genus Cryptobacteroides. The sequence continues at coordinate 43,068 of CABUIX010000007.1, forward strand.
TTGCGCATGTGTGAAAGATAGAAGCGGTCCGCATCATAATCGGGGACGGCGGCATCGAAAAGAGCCACTATTTCCTTTTCCGAAGCCTTGGGCGAAGGAGCTTCGGCCCCTGCGAGGGCCTTGTTTATCGCAAGAAATACATCCGAGAGCTTCATCTCACCCTCTGAAGTGTATATGGAAATGTCGGCAAGAGTGGAAATCCTGCTGCTTGCATTGATTACCGTTCTCTTCTTGTCGGCAAGATTCTCGGCTATGATACCGCTGCGGGCCTGTGCAACATAAACGAAAAGGCCGTGCTGTCCTGAGACAGAAAGTATTTTTGTCAAATCAGTCTGCATAATATTTTGTCTGTTTTATTGTATAAATCTTCCAAAGTGGAATCATTCTCAATGATATAGGTTACACGGGAGAGGTCAAAGGTCTGGAGCGCGTCACGCTGCGCAGCCTTCGGATTCCGGTCATTACGGATCTGCCGGTCTGCCGTGACCATAAGCACCTCGTCATACAGGCGGTCAAACTCATGCTTGTCCATCGCAATGGCCGATTCGATGAAAGCCAGGCCGGAATCCAGTCCGGCCTTCCACTCACATATATCCCGCACGACAAGAGGATAGACCATTCTCTCAAGTTTTTCCCTCCTGTCGGAGTCGGTGAATATGATGCCAATTTCCGACCATTTTATACCCAGGGCCTCCTCAATTCGTGATTTCAGCCCCGGTACCGCATCATACAGTTTCTTCGTTCCGGAATCACAGTCATATACCGGATATCCCTTTGACCGGAGATACCTGCACACCTCCGACTTTCCGCTGCCGATCGGCCCTGTCACAAGCACAGTCTTCATCTTCCGGACGAATTTCTCACCACACAGTCAAAGACCTCCGGCTCCATGTCATAACTGAGAACCGTGGCCGGAAGTCCGCTGCACCTCGCGACGCACCTGCCTGTGATCGAATTGGCAAAATCCCTGTAATCGATGTAGAAGCTTGTGCTCGAAACCGGATCGGAAGTCGTGGGGAACACGCATTTGAAGACGACTGTCGCAGTCGGAGGAAGCACGGCAAGGTCGACATCGGCGGGCAGGTTGCGCACTCCTATCTGAACTTCAGCCCTGACTTCCACATAGCGCGTGACTTCCATGGAATAAATGACCTCATCGGCGGACACTCGCACGCCCGAAGGAATTTCGAGCTTCACCTTGCCATGAACACTGTTTCTGACGTTGTTCAGCTCGATTGGCCTCATAAGCACATAATTGATGTTTTCCAGACGCGAGGTCTCACCGTACACAATCACCGAATCAGGCTGCAGCTGCATGCCATCCTCCGACATGTACTGCGGAGAGAAAGTTATTGAATGGACTCTGCGCACAGGGACCTTCTTGTGCGAAACCTCGGGAAAAATGAACTTCGGAGCATCCGAAATCAATGACTCCACCGACACTCCATCCCCGAAAATGGCAGCAGAATATTTGTAAAGTTCCGTTGTGCCCATCGAATACAGGTCCCCGCTGTCATGGTGCAGGTCGGCCGCATCGATGACCACGGTCTTGGGCCGTTTGTCCCTTTTGCTTAAAGACGCATGCCTGAAACCGGACGCGCGTACCTGGGCAGTCACGGTGGCATCTGATGTCGAACGCCTGGCCCGCCCGTCAATGTTGCTTTCAGCAACAATGGGCACACTCACAATATTCACATAATTTTGCGAAAGATTGTGAATGAGCCAGATGCCTGCCGAAACAAGCAGGCACAGAAGGAACTGCGCCCACCTTTTCACCTTCAGAGACCTTTGTCCTTACTTGTCCTGCTTCTCGCCCTTTTCGGACTTTCCGCTGTCTGCGGGAGCAGAGGTGCTGCTGTCGAGGGAAACCGAGTTCTTGTCCACGCGAAGCTTGACTTCTCCGTCAACCTTGATGAGCACCGTGCGGTCATCGACATCGCATATTGTACCGTAAATGCCGCCGGCCGTCACCACGCGGTCTCCCTTCTTGAGAGCCTTGCGCATCTCTTCCAGGGCCTTCTGCTGCTTGCGCTGAGGACGAATCATGAAGAGCCACATCACAAGGAACAGGAGAATGAGCATTATCCACATGCTGGCTGAACTTCCGGCATTCTGTCCGGCAGCTGCCGAGGTCTGCAAAATCGTTGTAAGCATTTCTATTCGTGTTTATTGATCAGTTTGTCAAGTAGTCCGTTCACGAAGCCGCTGCTCTCCGGGGTGCTGTAGGCCTTCGCGATTTCGACATATTCGTTGATTATTATCTTCACTGAAGTATCAGGATGAGCTTCCGCCTCAGCCATTCCGCATATGATCAGCGCAAGGTCAGTGGTGCATATCCTGTCACGGTTCCATTTCGGAGTCAGCTCCGCAATCTTGTCGCAATATGTTGAGAAGCCGCTGTATGCCGCACGAAGGATCCTGTACACGAAAAGCTTGTCGCTGTCATATCCCTTGCCCGGCTCCATATCGCTCCGGTAAAGCGGAGGCAGGTTCCAGCGTTCGCCGGCCCCAAGGGACGTCATTGTCCTGCGGCACCAGCTGAGAGCATACCCAAGGTCGTCGTTCCAGTAAATAGACATGTCCTCAAGGATATCCGAGAGTTCCTGGTTGCCCTCGAACTCGCGTTCAAAAATCCGTCCCCACAGTCTCGCGTCATCCTCAAGGCCGCAGGTCTCTTTCTCAAGGTAATCACGGAAATACTTCCGGTCCCTTATCCTCTCATACAGATGACGCAGGAAAATGTCATACTGTTCCCAGCTGAACTTCTTCTTGGCAATGATCTTCGAGAAATCAGGATCCTGCACAAGAAGCGGGGATATGCGGTTCTCCACGAACCTCATGTTGGAGTGCAGTTCCTCATCTGTGGGATTGAACTTGAACTTGGCGGCCTCAATGCGCGAACGCGCCTCGTCCACGAGGGGACCGGCTACGGACAGAAGGAACAGGTACAGATCCCTGACAGCCTCACATGAAGTCTCCATCAGAGCCTCGACTTCCTTGAGAGTCATTCCCGGGTTTTCCGCATAACTGTATATGACCTTGAAAGCCTTGGTGCGGAGTATTCTGCGGTTGAGCATACTTTCAAACAAAATTGACGTGCAAAGATAGCAAGTAATCCATAAAATGTTTTATTTTTGCAAAACTAATACAATAAAAATTCTATGTACAAAGAGGATTACGATCGCGCTCGCTTCGACAGCAGGGATGGAGATGAAGTCTATTCCAAACCCGTCAGGGCCGGAAAACGTACATACTTTTTTGACGTCAAGACCACAAGGGGCAACAAAGACTACTATCTCACCATAACGGAAAGCAAACGCCGCACCAACTACGACGGAAGCTACACCTACGACAAGCACAAGATTTTCCTGTACAAGGAAGATTTCGAGAAGTTTTCCGAAGGTCTTGCCGAAATCATAGACTATATCAAGAACAACTGCTTCAACGGCGAAATTCCACAGCATCAGCCGGAAGGTGACTCAGACATAGAATTTGAGAATCTCTGATGGCCGCGATACTGCTGAGGGACATAAGCGTCGACGATGTCAGGAACGACATTTTGATAGAAAACGGCAGGATTTGCAGGATCGAGCTTGCAGGGTCCTCTGCGCGCTGGGACATTGCCGGCGACACGGAATTTATGGACTGCAGCGGTAAGGCGGCATTGCCCGGATTCATAAACATGCATACACACTCGCCCATGGCCCTGATGCGGGGCATAGGCGAAGATGTGGTGTTTCAGGACTGGCTCTCCAAAATATGGAGGGTGGAGGAAAAGCTGGACAAGGAGTATGTCTACTGGGCGACCAAGGTCGCCTGCCTGGAAATGATACGCACCGGGACAACCACCTTCAACGACCAGTACTGGTTCTTTGACACGTCCGTCCAGGCCGCAAGGGAAATGGGAATGCGCATCGCGACAGGATACGACATCATGGACAAGGGAAGCAGGGATGAAGCCGAAAGGCAGAAGGAGCAGTGCATGGCCAAGAGCGAACCGTACCTGAACGACAAGGGCCAGAACGGACTGATCTACAATCTCGCGTTTCATGCGGTTTACTCAGTAAGTGAGGACATGATGCTCTGGACGGCGGAATATGCCCGCAAGCACGATCTCAACCTTCACATACACCTTGCAGAGACCCGCAAGGAAGTAGAAGACTGCAAGGCTGCCCACGGCGGTCTCACTCCCGTGGAATATCTTGACAGGCTCGGGATTCTTTCTCCGAGGCTGCTTGCCGCACACACGCTTTGGATCACGCCGCACGACATCGAACTGCTTGCCGAACATGGCGTACACTGCATACACAACATCAATTCAAACGCCAAGCTTGCATCAGGATACCGCTTCCCCTACAGCGAGATGAGAGATGCCGGGATAAACGTATGCATCGGTACAGACGGCTGCGCGTCATCCAACAATCTCGACATGCTTGAAGCCATGAAGACCTCGGCTCTGTTCCAGAAGGCATGGCGGGAAGATCCATCTGCCCTTCCGCTTACTGAACTGCTTGACATGGCCACCGTCAACGGAGCCAGGGCGCTCAAGTTCGACGGAGGACAAATCCGCGAAGGGGCTGTTGCGGACATCAGCATTGTGGATACCGACAACACATTCTTCCTCTCTCCCGGATCTTTCCTGGCAAACCTGGTCTACTCTGCACATTCAGACTGCATTGACTCCGTCATATGTAACGGAAAGTTCCTTATGAGACACAGGGAGATACCGGGCGAAAAAGAAATCTTATCCGAAGCACGCAAAGTGCTCGCGAAAATATCATAATACATTGAAGCTATGGACCAGATACTGCAAACCATCAACCAAAGCGCCGATTATATAAGGGAAAGAGCCGGCGGATGCAAACCTTTGGCGGGAATCATCCTCGGCAGCGGGCTCGGGAAACTTGCCGACAAGATTGAAAATCCCACAGTCATTCCCTACGGAGACATTCCAGGTTTCCCGGTTTCAACGGCAATAGGACACAAGGGCAATTTCATAGTGGGCACCCTCGGGGGCAAGACAGTCGTGGCCATGCAGGGACGCTTCCACTATTACGAAGGCTACAGCATGGAAATGGTAACCCTCGGTGTCAGGGTAATGAAACGTCTCGGCATAGAATACCTGTTCGTGTCCAATGCGGCAGGCGCATGCAACCAGGACTACAAGGTAGGTGACCTGATAATAATCCGTGACCACATCAACATGATGCCGAACCCTCTGATCGGCCACAATCTTGACGAATTCGGACCACGTTTCCCGGACATGACATGTGCTTATGACCTCAAGCTGCAGGCCCTCGCTGAAGAGATATGCGAAAAACTTGAAATCCCCGTCAAAAAGGGCGTCTACTTCGGCAGCACAGGCCCGTCCTACGAAACGCCGGCTGAAGTCAGGTTTTTCCATACGGTAGGTGCCGATCTTGTCGGAATGTCAACAATACCGGAAGTCATTGTAGCCAGACACTGCGGCATCAAGGTCTTCGGAATGTCCGTCGTGACCAACATATCCAACTTCCTTAATCTTGAGAAGAACTACAACGACGGAGACGATGTCGTGAAACAGGCAGACATGGCTGCCGACAGGATGACAGAGCTCTTCACAAGAATGATAGAAGCGCTTTGAGATGAAACTGACGCCTCTGCTCGCCAGCCTTGTTGCAGCCTTGGGCATCTTCTCCAATGAGGCCTGCGGACAGACTTACAGCAATCCAGTAATCCGGAGGGACTGTCCCGACCCGACCATACTCGATGACAGAGCAAGGTCGGGCTATTTTTATGTATACTCGACACAAAGCAGGCGTGACAGCACCGCCACTGCAAGCAAGGACGCCTCTTCCGACAATCCTGATGACATTGTAAACCTGCCGGTCTACAGGTCCAAGAACCTTGTAAACTGGGAATTCGTTGCAGACGGTTTTCCGGAAAACCGTCCCGAATGGGTTAAGGACTCGAGAATATGGGCACCGGACATCAACTACAGTGAAGGACAGTATCTGCTGTACTATGCACTTGGGGCCTGGGCACAGATCTTCCGTGAGGGAAGCGGGGCGGCCGTAGCCGAAAGTCCATGCGGCCCCTTTCGCGATATGGGAGAAGTCGTGAGCTTCAAGTCCACCGGTGTGACCAATTCCATCGATCCGGCTCTGTTCACCGACGAGGACGGGCGCAAATACCTGTTCTGGGGAAGTCTTGGACCAGGATCCGGCATATGGATCATAGAGTTGGACAGAAGCGGACTCAAACCTGCCGAAGACGCCAAGAAGAAAAGACTGAGCGCAAGCAACATGGAAGGGGCCTACGTATTCAAAAGGGACGGATGGTACTACCTCTTCGCGTCAAAAGGTTCCTGCTGCAATTACGAAAAAAGCACATACCGCCTGGTAGTTGCGCGATCAAGGAACATATTCGGCCCCTATAAGGGTCCTGACGGGAAACGCATGACCTCGGGGAGCTTCGACAACGCCATAATGTCCGGGAGCGCAGACAGGCAGTTTGTCGGGACCGGCCACTGCTCACAGATAGTCACCGACAGCACCGGACAGCAATGGATGGCATACCACAGCTACTGGGAAGGGAACGGCTACTCCAGCCGCTGCCTGTGCATTGACAGGATTGACTGGACTGAAGACGGCTGGCCTTATTTCCCCGATGCAACCGGGGCAGGAACACCTGCCAGTCCCGGCACCGATGTCCCTGCCCCGATTTTCTGACGGACTCGGCTCTCCGCCGTATCCACTCATCTATCTGGACACACGTGTCAGTTCAAAACCCAGCATCATGCCGTCATACTGCTCAAGCAGGGAAGACAGCATGCTGAGCTGTGAGGACTCGCCTCCTGCCACCGCACTTATCTCCGTGAGAAATTTCAGCAGCTTGTCCGCATTGAAGAGCAACTGCAGGGTTTTTGTTCCCACACTGACGTTGGTCTTGAGCGACACGCCTTCGAACTTGCCAACCTTCCCGTAATCAAGGACCAGTGTCTTCTCTTCTTTCGAGAAAGTGTAGCTTCCCGGAAAATCCATACCGTTGAAACTGGTCAGGAAACTGCCGTCAGCCTTGAAAGTATAACTGAAAATGCCGTCCTTTATGCCGACAGCCGCAAGATAATCGTCAATTTTGCTCTCGACGCTGCCGACCGCAAGCCCGGAAGCTGCGTTCATAAGCACATTGTCCCCGCTGAACTGTACGGCTGATCCGGAATAGCTCCACTCACCTTCAATGTTCTTGGGGACGACGTCAAGTTGACTGACCACGGAATCCAGAACATCCCCGGCTCCACCCTTGCCGAAAAGATCAGTGATGGACTGGGCGCCTGCCTGCAGACAGCAGGCAAACACCAACAAGGAAACAAGTGAAATCCGTTTATTCATACGCATTCTCATATATCATCGGAAGGTAACATGACTGTCATTCCGACAGGAAATCAATATAAGCCTGGATATCCAGGTCATAAGCTCTCGGTCCCTTCAGGATATTGCCGTCAGTATCAAGGATGAAATAGTTGGGTTGTGAATTTACTCCGAAACGGGTCAGTGCGATATACGAATTCAAGCGCCCGACATCCTTGAGGACACGTCCGGTATCCGTAGTGACCTGCTCTGATTCCGGAAGTTTCGTCTTGTCGTCGACATAGAGGGCAAGAATCACGAAATCCTCTCTGAGCCTGCGCAACACTTCAGGATCAGACCATACCCTCGCCTCCATCTCTCGGCAGTTGACGCAGCCGTGTCCGGTGATGTCAACAAATATCCGCTTTCCGCTGCGCTGGGCGGCCGCCACAGCC
>CABUIX010000008.1 GCA_902491795.1 uncultured Bacteroidales bacterium
AATATATGCGATAGTCCTGACTGCGGTATGTCTCAACCTCGGGCAGGGAATAGTTCCGCAGGACATAATTGACAGTCTGGCGCTCAACAACGGGAAACTCCTTTGCACGATCATGGGAGGAATACTTTCCGGTGTTGGAATAGGGGTTTCCATCTCTCAGGGAGGAAGTACTGGAGGCACCGACATAGTTGCGCTGATAGTGAACAAGTACCGTAATGTATCCCCGGGAAGGATGATACTTCTGATAGATGTGGTGATAATGCTGTCGTCACTGCTGGTGCCTTCGTATATGGCTGACGGCACCTTGATGCCCTGGGCTGACAAGATCACCACCGTAGTGTATGGCTTCATACTGGTTACCGTCAGCAGTACTGTCGTTGACCTTTATCTGTCAGGCTCCCATCAGTCTGTCCAGATCTTTGTCTTCTCCAAGAAGTATGAGCAGATTGCTGATGCCATCACCAAGGATTTCCATCGCGGGGTGACGGTGCTTGACGGCAAAGGTTGGTATACGAAGGATACGGTGCAGGTACTGATGATAATTACCAGGAAGACAGACCTGAGCGTTCTGCTCAAATATATTAATTCTGTCGACTCCAGCGCCTTCATAACAGTGGCTTCTGTTACCGGTGTGTACGGGAAAGGCTTTGACATGATAAAAAACGGAAGAAAGAAAAAAAATAATAGTTAAAAAAAGAAAAAAATGACATTTGAAGCCGTCTGCAGGACCCTGTAGACGGCTTTTCTGTTTTATCTTTGTGAAAAAGGCAAATGTTATGAATAAACTGTTCAGGTCTTATCATTCTGGAATCAAATTGGTTTCATTGATCTGTCTTGTTCTGTTCCCTTTTATTGAAATGCTGGCAACGGGAACATTTCCGGGATTGTCCTTTCTGTTGACTTGCGAGGTGGGCGGCGTGTCAATACTGCTCAGGCATCCGCAGCCTGACGAAGAGGCCAGGCCCGCATTTTTCTCCTCGGTGCTTTTCTTTGTTATCTTCCTTCTCCTGTGCATTTCCGGTGCCGGCACCGGAGCAACTGTCCTTGCCGTTCTGATTCTGAATGCCCTGCATATGGCAGTATTGTTCAAGCTCAGGTATTCCAAGGTAAGGTCTCTCTTCAGGCATAGGCTGGTCTGGTACGCTCTTGAGGGCCAGTCCCGTCTTGTGTGGGCTCTGGCCCTTTGCGTCCTGGCGACTGTCGCTTTGGTTTTTCCTGAATGCCTGTGGGTGCAGTTGTCAGATGCCGTTCTTCTTGCTGCCCTTTATGTGCTTCTTTTCGTGACTTCACGTACGGGCAGGATAATTCTCCTGGGCAAGGACAAGGAAATGGCGGTCAGACAGATTGTCAGTTGCGGGTTGAATGATGCCCAGGCCAAGTCCAGGCATGATGAAGGGGCCTCCATGAGGGAACTGTTCGAAAAGGTTGTAAGCATCATGGAGTCTTCACATCCTTTTCTTGACGAGAGCTACAGCCTTCAGAATCTTTCAGCTGAGGTCTACACAAACAAGACCTATCTTTCAAGGACCATAAACATAATGTCCGGAAAGAACTTCCGTCAGTTCATCAATGCCTATCGCGTGATGTATTCGGTAGAGATGCTCAAGAAGAACCCCCGGCTGAGGGTTGATGAGCTGGCTTCAATGTCTGGTTTTCATTCAACCGTCACGTACACAATGGCTTTCAAGGCCAACATGAACGAAACACCGGGCGAATACTCACAGCGTCTGAGGTCTAATCTCGTTTGACTCCTTTCCAGCTTTCCGGTGCCGGAACCGTGAAATCCAAAGGAATCTTCCGTACAGGATGAATAAAGCTTATCTCGTGGGATTGAAGGCAAATTCCGCCGTCGGGATTAGATCGTGGGGCTCCATATTTCAGGTCTCCCTTGATTATGCATCCAATGCTGGAGAGCTGACAGCGTATCTGGTGATGCCGACCTGTCAGGAGTTCGACTTCTACCAGGTGATATTTGTCAGTGTCATACAGCCAGCGGTAATTAAGCTTGGCGATTTTTGCGTCCGGATATCTTTCAGGACATGGAAGACTTCCGTCTCCGACCGGATAGGTCTTGTTCTGCCTGACATTTCGGAACAGCCATTGCTCCAGATGGCCTTCAGGCGGCTCTGGCGCCGAACAGCATAAAGCCAGGTACTTTTTGTGTATTTCTCCGTTCTTGAACATGTCGGAGAGACGCCCCAGGGCCTTCGTGGTCTTGGCAAACAGGCATATTCCGCATACTGGCCTGTCTATTCTGTGTGCTGCTCCCAGAAACACCTTGCCGGGCTTGGAGTCACGTTGCGCTATGAATGCCTTGTAGGCATCTACAAGGCATTCGTCTCCGGTTTTGTCACTTTGGACAATCTCTCCGACCCTCTTGTTGACAATGAAGAGGTGATTGTCCTCATAGATTATTCTTTTTTCCAGATCACGGTATTCGGCCGGGGTCAGTTTCCTGTATTCCATGCGGCAAATATATGACATTTTGTCAGAAAATGCGAATGGCAAAACTTTTGATTGTCGTATCGTGCCGCTGCAGTGGTGCGGCGGCCTAGAAGTGAAATCAAAAAAAGACAGATATTATGGGAAAGATTATTGGAATTGACCTCGGCACGACTAATTCATGCGTGGCCGTCATGGAAGGCAACCAGCCGACCGTTATCATCAACGATGAAGGCTCCCGTACGACACCTTCCATCGTAGCCTTCACCGAAGGCGGTGAGCGCAAGGTGGGCAATCCTGCCAAGCGTCAGGCTATCACAAACCCGAAGAACACCGTGTTCTCGATCAAGAGGTTCATGGGTGAAACCTATGACCAGGTGACAAAGGAGATTGCACGTGTGCCCTACAATGTCGTCCGTGGCGAGAACAATACTCCCCGTGTCGACATAAACGGAAGACTGTATTCTCCTCAGGAGATTTCCGCAGTCATCCTGCAGAAGATGAAGAAGACCGCAGAGGACTATCTGCGTCAGGAGGTGACCGAAGCCGTCATCACTGTTCCTGCATATTTCTCTGACTCACAGCGTCAGGCAACCAAGGAGGCAGGCAAGATTGCCGGACTTGAGGTAAAGCGTATTATCAATGAACCTACTGCCGCAGCGCTTGCATATGGTCTTGACAAGAAGAACAAGAACATGAAAGTGGCTGTCTATGACCTTGGTGGCGGTACTTTCGATATATCCATACTTGAGCTCGGTGACGGTGTCTTTGAAGTCAAGTCAACCAACGGTGATACCCATCTGGGCGGCGATGACTTTGACCAGGCCATCATTGACTGGCTGGCCAGTGAATTCGCTGCGGAGAATGCCGGAATTGACCTCAAGAAGGATCCTATGGCTCTGCAGAGGTTGAAGGAAGCTGCAGAAAAGGCAAAGATTGAACTTTCCAACGCGGCCAGCGCAGAAATCAACCTTCCTTATATCACAGCCCTCGACGGTGTGCCTAAACATCTTGTCAAGACTCTTACGCGTGCCAAGTTCGAGTCTTTGTGCGATGACTTGTTCAACCGTTCGATCGAACCTTGCCGCAAGGCTCTTGCAGATGCTCACCTGAATGCGTCAGACATCGATGAGGTGCTTCTCGTAGGTGGTTCTACCCGTATCCCCAAAGTTCAGGAACTTGTGAAGAACTTCTTCGGAAAGGAGCCCAACAAGAGTGTCAACCCCGATGAAGTGGTTGCCATCGGTGCGGCAATCCAGGGCGGTGTGCTTGCCGGTGATGTCAAGGATGTGCTTCTGCTTGACGTAACCCCTCTGTCTCTCGGTATCGAGACTCTTGGTGGCGTTATGACCAAGCTGATAGATGCCAACACCACGATTCCTGTTCACAAGGACCAGGTATTCTCAACCGCAGCTGACAATCAGCCTTCCGTTGAAATCAAGGTTCTGCAGGGTGAACGCCCTATGGCAAAGGACAACAAGCAGATCGGTGTGTTCCATCTTGACGGCATTGCTCCTGCACCCCGTGGAATTCCTCAGATTGAAGTGTCTTTCGACATTGACACCAACGGTATACTGAGCGTGTCTGCAAAGGACAAGGCTACGGGTAAGGAACAGCACATCAGGATTGAGGCATCAAGCGGACTGAGCGAGGAGGAAATCCAGAGGATGCGTGATGAGGCAAAGGCCAACGAGGCTGCAGACAAGGCCGAGAAGGAGAAAGCCGACAAACTCAACAATGCTGACTCAATGGTCTTCCAGACTGAAAAGAATCTCAAGGATTATGGTGACAAGATTCCTGCAGAGAAGAAGGCTGCAATTGAATCTGCATGCAATAACCTGAAGAAAGCCGTTGAGGAAAAGAACATGGCTGACATTGACAGGTATCTGACTGAGCTGGAGTCAGCATGGCACGCCGCTTCCGATGACATGGCCAAGGCTGCTCAGCAGGGACCGCAGAACAATCCTGAAGGTCCTCAGAATCCTCAGGGCCCTCAGGGCGGACAGAGCGGACCTGGTCCTGACTATGGGAACTAGTCCTGTCATGACGACACCTTATATTGAACTTTAGATTGAAGGCCGGCCGGAGTTTTCTCCGGCCGGCCTTTGTATTTTGTGATAATTTATCTATTTTGTAGACAGAAGGTTAATCGTTATGAAAAATCATTTGAAATTGCTGTGCTTCTGCATGATTGCTGCAGCGGCATTTTCCTGTACAAAGCCTGTACAGGATGTAAGGGTGACCGGTATCTCTGTGGAACCCGAAGAACTGAGGCTTGAGTTGAATGGAACGGCTGTCCTGAAAGTGACCGTGATCCCTTCCGATGCCGCGGAGACGGGTGTGGAATGGACTTCTGAAAATGAGTCAGTCGTTGTAGTCGATGAATCGGGGGCCATAACGGCTACGGGAGTGGGTATTGCCGATGTTACTGCCGTTACTCTGGACGGCGGATTCAGCGCGTCATGCCGGGTCGAGGTCTATGAGCCGGAGCCCGATGCCGTTGATCTCAGTGCTTCGGAGCAGGCCAACTGCTATTTGATAGGCTCAGGTGGCAGATATCGTTTCAATGCCCGTGTACGTGGCAATGGTGTAGGGACTGACGGACAGGAGGCCCCTTCCCTGGATCCTGCTTCGGCTGTTCTTGTATGGCAGACGGATCCCGATATGGTCAGCTCCGTTTCTCTGGAGGATGGACATGTCGTATTTGAAGTCGCAGATATTCGGGGAAATGCTCTCCTGGCCGTAAAGGATTCCGAAGGAAATATAATATGGAGTTGGCATGTGTGGTATCCCAAGGAAGAATTTTCTTCGGCTGCGACAAAGACAGGCTATGAGCTGATGGACATGAATCTTGGAGCGATGACAAAGGGGCAGATTCCTCTGGAAGACGCAGACAGTTATGGGTTGCTTTACCAATGGGGCCGCAAGGATCCTTTCCCGGCAGCTGCGACCGTGACAGGTGATGTCTCGACTGTCGGTGCTCCTCTGTGGGACATGGACGGCAATAAGGTTGGAATACAGGCATCCTCAACGTCTTCCGTTGCGGACAATACCCTTGAATATTCCATCGCGAATCCGGTTGTCTGTCTCTCGAATTATGCCCAGTTCAGTGACTCTCGTGACTGGCTTGCGGCGGAGTATTCCGATGATTCCCTGTGGGGAAATCCTGAAGGAAATGTTAGGGAAGACGGAGAATATGTCAACAAGGGCTTCAAGACCATGTATGATCCTTGTCCTGCCGGATGGAGGGTACCGCCTGCAGACGTTTTCAGCAGCTTCACGTCTTCAGGCCAGGTGTCGTTCGTGCATGACGAGTTTGATGTGGATGACATCAATCGTGACGGTTTGATAAATGTCAATGATTTCTCGAACGGATGGCGGTTTGCGATGGCGGACGGGTACATGTTCTTCCCGGCAGCCGCGAGATATGACGGCAGCTATGCCATGCTTATGGGATCCGTCAGCGGCCTTTGGGGCTCCTACTGGAGCAATGCTCCCGGTTCTCAGGACTACGGCTACGGCGGAATGGGTTTCTGTGCCTTGTCGTTCCAGAGCACGATGGTGACCCCTTCCGCTTCAGCCGCAAGAGCTGATGCCTATTCTGTCCGCTGCATAAGGGAACAATAACGGATTTACGGCAGCAGCTGGCTGCTGTGGTTCTTTGTATCGACCTTGCCGATGGCTTCTTCAATGACGCCGTCGGCATTGATTATATATGTGGTGCGCAGTGTGCCGACTGTCTCACGTCCCATGAATTTCTTTGGACCCCAGGCTTCGTAGGCTTTAAGAATGACGCAGTCCGGGTCGGAAATGAGATGGAAGGGGAGAGAGTATTTCTCGATGAATTTCCTGTGTGATGCCTGCGAATCTTTGCTGACTCCAAGAATTTCGTATCCCAAGGAAATGAACCGCTCGTAGTTGTCGCGCAGGTCGCATGCTTCTGCAGTGCAGCCGGGGGTGCTGTCCTTCGGGTAAAAATACAGCACCAGTTTCTTCCCTTCAAAATCCTTGAGCTTTACCTGCCTCCCGTTCTCGTCGTATCCGGAAAAATCCGGAGCTTTGGTCCCTTTATTCAACATGTTTTAAAATAAATTTATTTTTACGAGATAAATATAGCAAATTTTTATTAACTTTGGTTTCATTAATCATTTTCATCATGAAGCGTTTTGTTCCAATTTTCATCCTGAGTGCGGTCCTGCTGATGCTCGGGTCCGCAAAATGTTTTGCCTGTACGGGCATTTCGTTGACAGCCGCCGACGGCAGCCGTGTTGTGGCCAGAACAGTTGAGTGGGCTGCTTCTTCGATGCAGTGCGGCTATGTTGTCGTGCCACGCGGATACAACCAGCAGTCGCTTACTCCGGAAGGCCAGGATGGCCTGAGTTTCACATCAAAGTACGGTTATGTAGGGATATGGACGGAGTACGAGGCCATTGTAGTGGAAGGAATAAACGAGAAAGGCCTGTCTGCGGGCCTGTTTTTCTTTCCCAATTATGGCCAGTATCCTGATTTCTCGTCTGCAGACAAGGCTATGACGTTGAGCGACATGCAGCTTGTCTCCTGGGTGCTCTCGCAATTTTCGACAATTGATGAGGTGAAGGCGGCCATCTCAAGTGTGAAGGTAACGGGGCTCGACAGCCGCATAGGTACCGTCCATTGGCGTATTGCCGAACCGGGCGGCCGCATGGTGGTCCTTGAATTCACCGGAGGAGAGCCTCATTTTTACGAGAATCCTCTTGGCGTCCTGACGAATTCCCCCGGTTTTGAATGGCAGATGCTCAATCTGAACAATTATGTCAATCTGCAGCCGGGATCCGTGAGCGCGAACACGCTGAAGGAGGGAGTGGTTCTCAACCAGTTTGGAGGCAACAGTGCGATGCTCGGCCTGCCTGGAGATTTCACGCCGCCTTCAAGATTCGTGAGGGCTGCATTTTTCCAGACGACTGCGCCTGTTTGGCCGACAGGATTCGACACTGTCTGCCAGGCCTTCCATATCCTGAACAATTTTGATGTTCCTGTGGGGGCACAGCGCGGAAAGAGCAACGTTTCTTCGGACGGATCGCAGGAATACAATCCGGCAAACCTGCAGAGCGCCACGCAGTTCACTTCCGCGACGGACCAGACTGCGCTGAAGTTTTATTACAGGACAGCCTGGAATTCAAACATCAGGTGCATAGACCTCAAGACCATAGATTTCGGAAAGGTCAAGTTCCAGAAGGCTGTGCTTGATCCTGATCACAAGCAACCGGTAGAGATGGTTGCCATCAAGTGATCATGTTTTGGCAGAATCTCCCGACAAATTGATTTTGTTGATTTTTGTTTGCGGGGCGTCCGGAATTTTACAGTCGGGCGCCTCGTTTGTTTGCACGTTTGTCAAGCGACAGACAAACTTGCATTGTCGCGTGGACACAAAAAAGGATGGTCCTGTCAATGTGCAGGGACCATCCTTTATATTGCGACGGTGTCAGGATTACTGCTCGTCCTGAAGGCGGAGATGCTGTACGTAGATGGCCTTCATCTTGGCCATACGACGCCTCTCTGAGGGCTTCTCGAAGTTCTTGCGTGCGCGCAGCTCGCGGATAGCCCCGGTTTTCTCGAACTTTCTCTTGAATTTCTTCAGTGCGCGTTCGATGTTTTCACCTTCTTTTACGGGTACGATAATCATGCTTAATCACCTCCTTTTCTTATCGAGTCCGCAAAGGTAGCAATTTATTTCAACATTGCAAGAAAATCTTTCATTCCTTCAGTGGCCGGTTTCCGGATATGAACGATGCGCCTGTCATGAACGGGGACGCTTGCCGGGTCTATGATGTAGACAGGTGTCTCCGCACCGGCATAGCGGTAAAGTCCTGCTGCCGGCCAGACTTGCAGTGAAGTGCCCACGATGAGCAGTATGTCGGCCTTGGAAACAATGTCAATGGCTTTTTCTATTTTGGGAACTGCTTCTCCAAAAAACACTATATGCGGGCGGTATTGTGAGCCGTCCGGTGCCAGATCACCGAGATTCACCGGATCATAGCCTATGTCTATTACATACTTCTCCGAATATCCGTCATTCTCGTTGCATGTGTCTTCGGGCCGTATTTTGGTAAGTTCGCCATGGAGATGCAGCACATTGCCGGATCCGGCCCTTTCATGCAGATTGTCCACGTTCTGAGTTATCACCCTGACTTTGCAGATGTCTTCGAGCCCGGCTATCAGCCTGTGAGCCTCGTTTGGCTTTACGTCCCTGAGCTGTGCGCGCCTTGCATTGTAGAACCTGAGTAGAAGTCCCGGGTTTTTCCTCCAGCCTTCGATTGAAGCCACTTCCATCGGGTCATAATTGTCCCAAAGTCCTCCGTTGTCCCTGTATGTGGACAATCCGCTTTCCGCGCTGACGCCTGCACCAGTCAGCACCGCGATTTTCTTGTTCTTGTCCATATTATATCTTCATTCCGAAATATCTCGTGCGTACCCAGTATTCGAAAAGTGGATCAATCACTTCGGGGGTACCTCCGGTTTCAAAATTTACGATTTCCTTCTTTGCCAATGCGTCCTTTAGCCTTCTGACGTTGGCTGACGAGCTCAGGGCGAACCGGTCAATGACTTCGGTGCTGGTGAACTTTGTCTCTCCGCAAAGTATGGCATTCAGCAGATTGACCTGAAATGTGGTAAGGTCATTCATGACGGCAATGAATCGCGGTTCATGAATGGAAATAAGTGCATCGAGAGCGGCAGTGAGGATGTTCTCCATTATGTATCCTTTTGACATGGAGTCGCAGATTGCCGCGAAATGGTTTATGTACCATATATTGTTGCGGAACAGTTTGCATGTTCCGAGCAGAAGGTCCCGGTCTATCACTTTTCCGCTTGACAAAAGGGATCTGTTGATGTGTTCGATTATGTCCCTGGTCTCGATCTGCTCGAGCCTGATCCTTTCCACCTGCCGGAAAAACAGTTTCCGGTATCCGAAAATGTCGTGCATGGCATTGACCGATGATCCCGAAAGAATGTATGCGGCATTTTCCCTGTCAGAGCGGTCAAGGCTCTTGAATGTGTCGTTAAGGAGACCGCAGAATTTGTCCCCGTCTTCCGTCAGCATCACATTCTGGAATTCCGTCATCATTGGACAGATTTTGGCGCCGATACGTTTGCCGGCCCTGTAAGGGAGCAGCATTACGGCCTTCATGTCGGCTTCGTCCAGGCGGTTGCGTGAATTGAGTATCGTTCCGTTGTTCCTGTAGTTCTCTTCGTCAAATTCAAGGCTGCTGCCTTCCAGCATTGTCCGCGCTGCGCTGCCGAATTCGTCGGGAGTGCTGCAGAAACTCTTCAGTATCTCTGAGCCGAGCCGCAGGGTCAGGCTGCGCAGGTCCCTTATGTCCAGCAGGCTGGCAAGGGGAGCGCGGAAGTTCACTCCTGCCGTCTGCATGTTGTAGAATGCCTGTCTGGCAAGGGACATCTTTCCGGTTTTCGGCGGCTCGTACATTACAATGTTTTCTCCCTGGACCAGAAGATTTGCAAATGCCCTTGCCTCATTTTGCCGGCCGATGAAATTCTTGCCGGTAACATATTTGCTGTATATGAAAGTCTCGTCCATTTTCTGAATGAATCAAAAATACCTTATTAATTCCATTTTAACAAATTGTTGCTCCCGGACTCTGGCGGGGTGATGAGACATAATGGTCTAAATTTCAAAAATAATTTGTAGTTGAAGCAAATAATGTCTAAATTCGCAGTCCAAATTTTATGGCCGTCAAGCCTGAAAAGATCCGCTGCAATGGCGGGCGCTTGCGGCCGAAACTTTAAAAACAAAGTTTTAGATGTACGCAATAGTGGAAATTGCAGGCCAGCAGTTCAAGGTTGAGGCTGGCAATGAGATCTTTGTGCATAGGCTTGCCGATGCCAAAGGTGCTGATGTGGAGTTCACCAAGGTCCTTCTCGTCGCGAACGATTCCGACATCAAGGTTGGTGCTCCCTATGTTGACGGAGCAGTGGTCAAGGCTACTGTGCTGGAGGATGATGCCAAGGCAGACAAAGTGCTTGTATTCAAGAAGATCCGCCGTAAGGGTTTCCAGAAACTCAACGGCCATCGTCAGAAGCTTTCCAAGATAAGAATTAACGAAATCGCTTAAGGGTTATGGCACACAAGAAAGGTCAATCAAGTTCAAAGAACGGTCGTGAATCTCAAAGTAAACGACTCGGACTCAAGAAATTCGGCGGCGAAACAGTTAAGGCCGGAAATATTATTGTACGCCAGAGAGGTACTGTCCACAATCCGGACAAGAATGTCGGTATGGGCAAGGACCATACTCTCTATGCCCTTGTCGACGGCACTGTAAAGTTCTCTCGCAAGAGGAACGACAAATCTTACGTGTCGGTTATCCCGTTTGAGAATTAGCTCGGAGGGACAGAATGTCGGACAGGAGGACTTGCACTTCGAGTAGAGTGTAGGTCCTCCTTATATTTATATCAGAAGTTATGTTGACACTCAAGACATTGCGCGATGACCCTCAGGGAGTCGTGGCGAAACTGAAAATCAAGAATTTCGACGCCCAGGAAATCGTCGGAAGAATACTGGAGCTGGATACCCTTCGCAGAAACCTGCAGACAGAGAGTGATGACCTCCTGGCCAGGCAGAAGCAGATTGCTGCAAAGATAGGCGGTCTCATGAAGGAAGGCCGCAAGGAAGAGGCTGAGGCTGCAAAGGAAGAGACGGCAGAGCTCAAGCTCAAGTCCAATGAACTTCTGGACAAGATGGATGCGGCGGCCAAGGAACTTGAAGCGCAGCTTGTGCTTCTTCCTAATACGCCTTGTGCCCTCGTGAAACCGGGAAAGGGCGCTGAGGACAATGAAGTCGTGAAAATGGGTGGTCCTGAGGTCCATCTGCCGGAAAATGCACTGCCTCACTGGGAGCTGGCGAAAAAGTATGGCATCATCGACTTTGACCTCGGAGTCAAGATAACCGGAGCCGGATTCCCGGTATACAGGGGAAAAGGAGCAAAGCTTCAGCGCGCATTGATCAACTTCTTCCTGGACTGCAACACTGCTGCAGGCTATTTTGAAGTTGAGCCGCCCGTTATGGTGAATGCTGCTTCCGGTTTCGGTACGGGCCAGCTTCCTGACAAGGAAGGACAGATGTATCACGCCAACGTTGATGATTTCTATATGGTCCCTACGGCGGAAGTTCCTGTTACAAACATTTTCCGCGATGTGATTCTCTCTGCAGGCGAAATTCCGCAGAGGTTGACTGCATATACCCCGTGTTTCCGTCGTGAGGCCGGATCATACGGCAAGGACGTGCGCGGGCTGAACCGTCTCCACCAGTTCGACAAAGTTGAAATAGTCCGTGTGGAGAAGCCGGAAAATTCTTATGCTGCTCTCGATGACATGGTTGCCCATGTTGAGGGTATCGTCAACAAGCTGGGACTCCGCTACCGTATCCTGCGCCTTTGCGGAGGCGACCTCAGTTTCACTTCGGCCATCACTTATGATTTCGAGTTATGGTCCGCAGCCCAGCAGCGCTGGCTAGAGATTTCGTCTGTTTCCAATTTTGAGACATACCAGTCAAACCGTCTGCACCTGAGATACCGCGACGAAAACGGCAAGATACAGCTCGCCCATACTCTCAACGGAAGCTCTCTTGCTCTTCCGCGCGTCGTTGCGGCTCTTCTTGAGGATAACCAGACTCCGGACGGAATCATCATTCCTGAAATCCTTCGTCCTTATACCGGTTTTGACCGAATTGATTAAAGAGGGTACAGTTATTTTAGGCATCGATCCCGGAACCAATATACTCGGTTTCGGGATTGTGCGTGTGAATTCCGCTCATAAGCCGCAGTATGTGGACATGGGCGTCCTTGATCTGCGGAAAGTTGAATCTCCCTATGAAAAACTAAAGATCATCTATGAAAAGACTTTGGCGTTGTGTGACTTGCATCATCCCGAACACATGGCTGTAGAGTCTCCGTTTTACGGACGTAATGCCCAGGTCCTGTTCAAGCTTGGAAGGGCTCAGGGGGCTGCCGTGACAGCAGCTCTGGAGCGGGGCCTGTCGGTTGCGGAATACGCTCCGAGAAAGGCAAAGATTGCCGTGTGCGGAAATGGTGCAGCTTCGAAAGAACAGGTATGTCTGATGGCCCAAAAAATACTTGGCATTAAAATTGCCAATAAATTTCTGGATGCAACTGATGCTTTGGCTCTGGCCTTGTGTCATTTCTACCAGTTGGGCAATCCTCTGTCTGACAAGGGGTCTGGCTCATGGGAGAAGTTTGTGGCAGATAACCCTGAAAGAATACTATAAATCTTAGTCGATGAAATTATTCAGATGTCTGATTCTTTTGTGCGCTGTCATGTTTGGCGTGAATGCCGCGGCGCAGGGCAACGCTGATGTGAAGGCAGTGCTTATAGATGGAGGTACAGGAGAGCCTGTCGGTTTCGCTACGGTTTCGTTGACCCGGGAGGGTCAGGACAAGCCTGCGAAGTATACCCTGAGTGACGACAAGGGCAATGTGACCATCGCGTCTGTCAGGAGGGGGACATATACTATCAAGGCGGAACTGCTTGGATACAAGGCTTATACGGCGACAGTGAAGGTTGAGAACTCCACTGTCGATCTTGGACAGATCAAGCTCGAGCCTGACACTGAGCAGATTGATGCCGCAACTATATCGGCGTTGGGCAACCCTGTGATCATCAAGAAGGATACTGTTGAATACAACGCCACATCATTCAGCACCACAGACAATGACGTGCTGGAGGACTTGCTGAAGAAACTTCCAGGCGTTGAGGTTTCCGACGACGGCACAATCACGGCCAACGGAGAGACGATCTCGAAAATAACCATCGACGGAAAGACATTCTTCCTTGATGACCCGCAGCTTGCTTCCAAGAATATTCCGGCCAAGATGATCAACAAGCTCAAGATCATACAGAAAAAGTCTGAACAGGCCGAATTCACCGGAATTGATGACGGTGAGGAAGAGACAGTGATTGATCTCTCTGTCCAGCCGGGCATGATGCGTGGCCTTTTCGGCAATGTCCTTGCCGGAGCGGGTGCCGACCTCCCGTCTTCAAACGGCACTGAGAGTGAGCTCAGATATCAGGGCAACGCATTCATCGGCAGGTTCACCGACAAGTCGCAGATCAGCCTCATTCTCAACGGAAACAACGTGAACAATCAGGGAGGGACCAACCGTGCCGGCAACATGATGATGAACATGCGCAGTTCCGGGATCGGCGGCGGAGGAGGAGGAATCACGACTTCATATATGGCAGGTCTCAATGCTGCAGGGGACCTGTTTGACGACAGGATGGAACTCGGAGGCAACTACCTCTTCAACTCAAGCGACAATGTCGTCTCACAGAGCAGCGTAAAGACAAACTACCTTGCCGACCAGAACCTGATCTACAACAGCAGCGGATTCAGTGGCACTCATTCCGACGGCCACAGGTTCGGAATAAGGCTTGAGCATGAGTTTTCCGAGAACACCTCCATCCTTTTCCAGCCGGAAGTGAACTTTGGCCGCGGGTGGTACACCCAGTCCACTAGGGACACGACATACAACGATGACCTTGCCGGAAACGTGAACAAGTTGAGCGAATCGTTTGCCGACAACAGCGGCAACAACAAGAGCGTTTCGGCGAACGGATTTTTCCTGTTCAGGCAAAGACTTGGAATACCCGGGCGTACTTTGACTGCGAATATTGATTTCAGCCTTTCAAATAATGTACTGGACGGATTGAACCGCAACGGGTCGACTTCCTTTGACGACAACGGGATCGCCACGGAGACCGAGAATGTCAACCAGAGCTTCAACAACGACCAGAGCAGCTATTCAGTCAACAGCCGCATCACGTATACCGAGCCTCTGGGCAACCATTTCTATCTTGAGGCCAATTATTCATACAACTGGAGCCGGTCCACTTCGGACAAGCGGACCTACGACCTCAACAATGACGGGGCATTTGACTATAATTATTCGAACAGCATAATCAACGAGAGCAACCGGCAGGAAATAGGAGTGAACGCCCTTTTCCAGAATGAGTCGTTCCGTGCACAGGTCGGTTTTGCCGCTATGCCGACAAAGACCTACAACAGCACTACCAGATTCAATTCCGAGACAGGTGAGTACAGCCCCGTCACGTATGACGATTTCCGCTGGAATTTCTCTCCCCAGATTTCCATGGATGTTGACTTCAGCGAATTGTCAAGCATGAGAATGTTCTATCGCGGAACTTCCAGCCAGCCTTCGACTTCACAGCTGATACCTGTTCCGGACAACAGTGACCCCATGAACATCAGTTTCGGTAATCCTTCGCTGACACCGTATTTTACTCACAGCCTCAGAGGAGACTACCGTTTTTCGAACAGGGAGAAATTCACATCCTTCAACCTTCGGTTCAACGGCGGCTTTGTTCAGAATCCTATAGTCAATGTAGTCTGGTACGGATCAAACGGCGGTCAGTATACCATGCCTTTCAACGGCCCTTCGTCTTTCAATGCCAGCTTCAACAGCTTCGCGAATGTGCCGCTTGGCGACAGCGGGGCCTTTACGTTCAGCAACTCTCTCGGTGGAAGTTTCCGTCAAAGTGCTTCTTACGTGGGTACTGACGTGGACATGACCACTTATGAGAATGACGGATATTACGCTTTCATGAATGAGTTCATTGAACTTTTCACTGGCGATGCAGACTGGCGTGCCGCACACGTATCCGAGAATTCGACAAGGACACTGAGCGCTAACGAACGCTTTACCCTTAGGTACAGGACAACTGCGCTGGAGGCATCTTTGGGGGCATCTACCCGCATGAACCGTTCCTGGTATTCAATTTCAACCTCCAAGGACCAGACGACGACCTGGAACAATTCAGTGAGTGCGGGTCTTACATGGAACTGGACTTCCACAGGAATAAGCCTTGAGAGCGACTTTGACTACAACTGGTACAACGGATATTCTACGCAGCAGCCGTCAGAGAGTGTGCTGAATGCCGAAATTTCAAAATTGCTGTTCAACGACAGTGTCACTTTGGCAATAAGGGGATATGACATACTTGGCCAGTCTAAGAATCTGACTGTGAGCGACAGTGCGAACTATCACAGTGAGTCTGTCAACAATACTCTTGGACGTTATGTGATCGTCTCTCTTACTTGGCGTTTCGGAACCATGGGAGGCGGCAGGAGAGGCTTCCGCGGTGGCCCCGGTGGCCCTGGTGGCCCTGGCGGCGGTCCCGGCGGTCCACCACCTCCCAGGGGATAGGCTGGTGGCCGGATCGGGAGCGGACTTGACCTGAATCAAATTTTCTTGATGCGGAGATGCGGCAGGAAGACATTTCCTGGCAGTATCTCCGCATTCGCCGTTTTGAATGGACATCGGGGAATTATTTTCGCTTATTCGGCAAGAATCCATATATTTGCAAGAATATGGGTATTGAAATTTTCAGGGCGTTTTTGGTAGGAATCTGCGCTGCTGTCCCGGCCGGGCCGGTGCTTCTGCTTGTCCTTCAGAAGACGCTGGGCCGAGGGAGGTGCGCCGGGATTCTTACCGGGCTTGGCTCTGCTTTAGTCGACACGATTTTTGCTGCAATCGGTCTCTTTGCACTGTCACTGGTTGACGATTTCATACCCCGCCATGAGGCAACGGTGATGGAGATAGGCGGAGGCCTCATCATTCTTATCGGATTGGGCATTTTCCTGAAGGGCAAGTCGGTGCCTGCGGACAAGCCTGACGAAAACGGCGGACTGTCCCTGTTCGGATGTACTCTCCAGGCTGCCGGAACGGCAATCTCGAATCCTGCGGCATTGGCTTACGTACTTGGCCTGCTGTCTGTTCTGGGGCTTGTTGCCGGGGGCATTACCGCGCCTGTATGGGCCGTACTTCTTGCCGTGGCATGTGGGGAGATGGTATATTGGTCATCCTTGGTGCTTGTCATTTCCCGCTGGTTCAGGGTCAGGGTCGAGACCCTGACAGTTCTCGGCAAGATTGCTGGGGCTGGAATAATGTGTTTTGGCATAGTGTTGATTATCAAAGGAATATTATTTTAGTGCAGATGAATCTCAAGACTTTTTTTACCAACTGGATAGTCAGGAATGTCCTTCTTGCAGTGGCTTTCGTGCTGGTCTTTGCTCTGTTGGCCAACCTGTTGCTGTCTGTGATGACAAGGCATGGCAAGGAAATAGCCGTACCTGACTTTACGAACATGACTGTGCAGGAGGCTGCCCGAGTTGCGTCTGCTGCCGGTGTCCAGGTGGCAGTTAGTGATTCCATGTATATCAGCAGATTGAAACCCGGGGCTGTCTACAAGCAGATACCTGATGCCGGTGAGCATGTCAAGGAGGGCCGCAAGATACGCTTGAGCGTCAATACCCTGCGTCCGAAACAGGTTCCGATGCCTTCGCTGGTAGGCTTCTCGTTGAGGCAGGCCAAGGCAGAACTGCAGCGTAATGGCCTCAGGCTCGGAAGACTCATATATGTCAGGGATCTTGCCACCAACAATGTCATCTCCCAGCAGCGGTTCGGGAGGCAGATTGCGCCGGGCAGGGAAATTCCCAGCGGAACATCGGTCGATCTCGTTCTTGGTCTCAGTTCGTCTGACGAGATGACCTATGTCCCGGATCTCAGGGGGCAGCAGTATCAGAGGGCGATTGACCTGGCTCAGGAAAGTTCACTCAATGTCGGTAGGCTTGTGTTCGATTCTTCGGTGAAAGATTATGCTGATTCCGTGAGCGCGTTCGTTTATGCCCAGAGCCCTGAGGCATATGTGCCGTATGTCAGTCCGGCGACGATGAAGGATACTCTGGTTGCCAATTCTGTGCGGCGCGGAACCGAAGTGACCCTGCATTTTACAGTTGACAAGAACAGATTGCCGGAGAAATAGTGTATGGGAGAGGAAATGTTCGAACATTTCAGGCTGGTCGTTGATGCCGGGCAGGCTCCGATGCGAATTGACAAATACATGTCTTCGCATATGGAGGATACCTCCCGCAGCCATGTTCAGCAGGCTCTGAAGGAAGGATATGTGCAGATTGGCGATGTGCCGGTCAAGGCCAATTACATTGTCAGGCCGGGTGATGTCATACGGTTCGTCATGCCGTATCGCCGTAGGGGACTTGAGATATTGCCCCAGGAGATTCCTTTGGACATAGTTTATGAAGATGAGGATGTGCTGGTTGTCAACAAACCGGCAGGCATGGTGGTACATCCTGGTCACGGCCATTTTGAGGGTACGT
Organism: uncultured Bacteroidales bacterium; assembly: GCA_902491795.1. Taxonomy (GTDB): domain Bacteria; phylum Bacteroidota; class Bacteroidia; order Bacteroidales; family UBA932; genus Cryptobacteroides. Next base: position 17,645 of record CABUIX010000008.1, read on the forward strand.
TGATCAATGCTCTGGCCCATCATCTGGGCATCTCACAGGGCCCTGATGCGGATGACGAGCGGATGGGTATTCTTGTGCACAGGATAGACAAGGACACGAGCGGCCTTCTCGCCGTGGCAAAGAATGACGAGGCACAGCTGAAACTTGCGAAACAGTTCTATGACCACAGCATAGACCGCAGGTATATTGCGGGGTAACGTCAAGGATGATGAGGGCACGGTGGACTCAAACATCGGGCGTGATCCGAACGACAGGCTCAGGTACAAGGTATACGATGACCCTGAAAAGGGAAAACATGCAGTGACCCACTACAGGGTGCTTGAACGTTTCGGCTTCGTGACAAGCATTGAATGCAGGCTGGAAACAGGCCGGACACACCAGATAAGGGTTCACATGTCCAGCCTGGGGTATCCGATTTTCAATGACGAGCGCTATGGCGGGAGCGAGATACGCAAAGGTACCATATATTCAAAATACAGGCAGTTCATCGCCAATTGTTTCGCGATATGCCCGAGGCAGGCTCTCCATGCGGCCACATTGGGCTTTGAGCATCCAAGAACCGGGCGCTGGCTGCAGTTTGAGTCTCCGCTTCCGGAAGACATGACCGCTCTTCTGGATAAGTGGCGGAAATACTGCGGTCTGAACGTTCAAGAATGAGAAAGCCTACCGTAACTATACTGATGCTCTGCGTGCTCAGTTCGGTGCTGCTGAGTATTCCCTGGCTTGTGCCTCATGCCGGAGCTGTGGCTCTTGTCGCATTTGTCCCCCTGCTGTGTGCTGATGCCGTTGCGCGTCAGTATAGAATCAGGCATTTTTGGCTCTATTATTCACTGGCCTTCGTTCTTTGGAATGCGGCCACCACTTTCTGGGTGTGCGAAGCGACAGTGGGCGGCGGAATTTTTGCCATACTGGCCAATGCCCTGCAGATGAGCATTATTTGGACTCTTTTCCGCTTGTCGTCGAAAGTCTTGCGCAATGGACCTCTTCCTTATGTTTTCCTTGCTGCAATGTGGATGGCATGGGAGTCAAAATATTTTGATGTTGACATTTCCTGGCCTTGGCTTGTGCTTGGCCATGCCTTTGCCGGCAGTACGCACAGTGTCCAGTGGTATGAATATACCGGGGTAATGGGAGGTTCGCTGTGGATATGGCTCTGTAACCTGGGATTTTATGGCATGATAGCGGTTGTGTCCGACGGCAAATGGCAAAAGTGGAATGCAGTTGCCCGTTTCTCCTCAGCATTGGCGATACTCGCAGTCGTCATTGGACCTCTTGTGCTCTCAAAGTCGATATATGACAGTTACGAGGAAAAGTCGGAGGGGACACTGTCGGTCATAGTTGCCCAGCCGAACTTTGATCCGTACAAGAAATTCGAGTCAATGTCGCAGTCTGAGCAGAATGCCGTCGTTCTAGGGCTGTGGGAAAACGAGCTGCAGAAGAAAGATACTTCCGAAACGGTTCTTCTCGTTGCTCCTGAGACATTCACCTCAGACCTGATTGTAAACGATGTTCATTCTTCTCCTACTGTTCGGCGTTTCGGGGCTTTTCTTCAAAAATATCCCAATGCGGAAATACTCTTCGGGGCGAGTTCTTACGAGATTTTCGACACTCCTGAGGCTCCTGTGATACTGGCCAGAAAATACGGTGACGGGTGGATCGTGTCGCGCAACAGCGCTGTGCTTGAGGATGCATCCGGAGACTGCGAACTGTATCACAAGAGCAAACTGGTTGTCGGTACGGAACTTACGCCCTATCCGAAGATTTTCGTGCCTCTTGACAACTGGCTTTCGGGCCTGCTGAAGGTTCCGGGACTGATGGGGCGTTGTGTGGGGCAGGATGAGGTCTCTTTGCTGCATTTCCGCGACAGCATTCCAATTGGCTGCGCGGTATGTTATGAGTCGGTCTATGGAGACTATTGTACCGGGTATGTGCGCAAGGGGGCGAAAGCTCTCGCAGTCATCACGAATGACGCCTGGTGGGGCGACACTCCCGGCTACAGGCAGCATCTGCGCTTCTCTTCCCTGCGTGCAATAGAATTGAGGCGTGATATCGTAAGGTGCGGCAACACGGGAATCTCATGTTTCATAGATCAGAAAGGAGACGTCCTGTCAGAAACTCCATGGTGGGTTGAGACTGCCCTTTCAGGAGAGATCAACCTGAATTCAGGGGAGACTTTCTATGTGCGCAACGGAGACATGATCGGCAGGGGAAGCCTGCTGGTTTTCCTGCTTCTTGCCGTATTGGCCGTAGTGAGGGCATTCCTGCCTTCCGAAAAGCTATAACTGCCAGTCGATCGGGGTTTTCCCTTCCGACATCAGGATGGCATTTGTCTTTGAGAAATGCCTGCAACCGAAGAATGCGCCTCTTGCAAGCGGCGAGGGGTGTGCTGCTTCGAGTATATGGTGCCGGCTCGTGTCAATGAGAGGGGCCTTGCTTTTCGCATAATTGCCCCACAGCAGGAAGACCACCCCGTCACATTTGTCTGAAATCGTCTTTATCACTGCGTCCGTGAAGGTCTGCCAGCCTATTCCGCTGTGGGAAGTGGGCTCTCCCGCCCTGACCGTGAGTACAGCGTTGAGCAGAAGCACTCCCTGGGCCTCCCACTTGCTGAGGTCCGTGTTCCCGGACATTCTTATTCCGAGATCATCCTCTATTTCCTTGAATATGTTCCTGAGTGACGGAGGTGCCGTGACACCCTCGGGAACGGAGAACGAGAGTCCCATTGCCTGTCCCTGGCCGTGGTACGGGTCTTGCCCGAGTATGACGACTTTTACCTTGTCGATCGGGCACAGGTCAAAGGCTTTGAAAATTTGGCTTCCCGGGGGAAAGATGACTTTGCCTGCCGCTTTCTCGGCATGAAGTCTTGCTGACAGTTCACTGAAATAGGGTTTGTCGAATTCGCCCTGGAGGGCGTCTTTCCAACTTTGTTCTATTCTTACGGTCATGACGCTAAGTTACTCAAAAATCCTTAAATTTGTGAGCATGAAACGGACAGCATTGTTCCCCGGCTCCTTTGATCCTTTTACGGCCGGGCATCTGAATATTCTGGAGCGGGCACTTACCATGTTTGACGAGGTGGTAATTGCTGTCGGAATCAATCAGGACAAGGTGGGATTCTTCACGAATCCGCAAAAGGAAGACATAATCAGGCAGGCTGTTTCCGGCATGGACAACGTGCGCGTGGCCGTGTACGAATGTCTTACCGTTGATGTCTGCCGTGAACTTGGAATCCATCATATTGTGCGCGGAGTGCGCAACATGATAGATTTCGAGAACGAAAGGGCAATAGCCGACGCCAACAGGCGGCTTGCTCCGGATATAGAGACCATCATCATCCCGACGGCGCAGGAATTTGCCCACATCTCATCGTCGGCAGTAAGGGATCTTCTCAGACATCATGGAGATACCAGCCTTTTTCTCCCGAAGGGGGTCAGGCTGCCAGAAGCAACAAATAATTCATTATGAGAATCGGACGTGCACTTGTTACATTACTGGTCCTGATTGTGCTTCCGCTCGGGTCGTTTGCGCAGGACAACTCCGGACAGGATTCTGCTGCCCGCTATGCCGGGCTTGACAGCTTGCTCACTGAGTTTTATGATGCGCTTGTCCCCGAAGAGCTGGATGTCAAGAACGCCGAGATGGACAGGCTGATAGGGACATGCCAGGATTCGTTGACCCGCCAGCATGTTGCCCTGCAGATATTCGATCATTACATGCATGCGCGGATAATGGGGGAGGAGGCTGTGGCCATTCACGTCTATGATGAGTGGATAGCAAGCGGAAAGGTCAAGACCCGCAGTGAGTTCGAGCAGATGGAGGCCGACATATTCGTAACCTTCAACCGTAATTCACTGCTTGGCATGAAGGCTGCCGAAGTCACCCTGAAAAAGCCCTGCGGTGCTGAAATGACGATTCCTGCCGGGGGCAGCAAGGCTGTGCTCTTCTTCTACGACACCTCTTGCGCAAAATGCCGGCTGGAATCACAACTGCTTCCGTCAGTCCTTGAGAAGGTTGAGTTCCCGATGAACTTCTACGCGGTGTACACCGGCGCCGACCGTGGTGAGTGGCGAGGCTTCCGGAACAAATTCAAGGTCAGGAACCGCAATGTCAAGGTCTTTCATCTCTGGGATCCGGAGATGGATTCTGATTACCAGCTTATGTATGGTGTGACAGGAACACCCAAGATGTATTTCGTCCTTGAGGACGGGGAAATAATAGGGCGCAGGCTGGAAGTGGTGAATCTTCAGGAAATCATTCATTATATAACTTTGGTGGAGAATGGCCCGGAAAAATAAGAAATACACGGGTGTCGATCCGGCCTATCTGGACAGACACAAGGACTCCCTTAAACGAATTTACCGCAAGTCGGTGCTGTTCAACCAGCAGGAACTTGCGGCAATCGATGAGTATTGCAGACGCTTCAAGGTCTCGTCACGTTCGGCGTTGATACGCCAGGCTCTGATGGCTCATGTGATGGAAGGCCTTGAGGAGAATCATCCGACACTGTTCTAGAATATTGCGGCGATCACGTCATCAATGGTCTTTACGTAGATGAACTCGAGACCTTTGACGTAGATTTCCTTGATGTCTTCAATATCCCTGCGGTTGTCCTCGGAGATTATTATCGTATGGACACCTGCCCTCTTTGCAGCCAGAATCTTCTCCTTGATTCCGCCTACAGGAAGCACCTTGCCTCTCAAGGTCATTTCGCCTGTCATGGCAATTCCCTTCTTGACGGCCTGGCCGCGCAGGGCAGAAACCATTGAGCTTACCATGGTGATTCCTGCTGAGGGGCCGTCCTTGGGGGTTGCGCCTTCCGGGACATGAATGTGAATGTCCTTTGCTGCAAATTCTTCGGATGTCATTCTTGCCATTTCCGGGTGAGCCTTGATGTACTGGTAGGCTATTGTCGCCGACTCCTTCATCACGTCACCGAGGTTGCCTGTCATTGTCATGACCCCCTTGCCGTTGGAGACGGAACTTTCGACAAACAGTATTTCACCGCCCATCTGGGTCCAGGCGAGTCCGGTGACTACGCCGGGAGCTTCGTTGCCTTCCTGCTTGTCGTGGAAGGCGGTCGGCAGCCCGAGATACTCCTTGAGATGTTCCTTCTTAATGACCTTGGGCCATTCTTCTCCGAGCGCGATCTTCTTTGCAGTAACACGGGCAATCTTCGCAATCTGTTTTTCGAGTCCGCGCACGCCTGATTCGTGGGTGTACTGGTCGATGATCATGGCAAGAGCCCCTTTGTCTATCTTGAGGCTGTCCTTCTCGAGGCCGTGTTCCGCAATCTGCTTGGGCACAAGGAATTTCCTCGCGATTTCCATCTTCTCCTCTGCAAGGTAACCTGTCACGTTTATCACCTCCATTCGGTCAAGCAGGGCAGGCTGTATGGGCGAGATGCTGTTTGCCGTAGTGATGAAGAGCACATTGCTCAGATCGTAGTCGAGATCCAGATAGTTGTCGTGGAAAGTCTTGTTCTGCTCCGGGTCGAGGGCTTCCAGCAGTGCTGAAGAGGGGTCGCCCTTGAAGTCTGAACTGAGTTTGTCTATCTCATCGAGCACTATCACGGGGTTGGAGGTGCCTGCCCTGGCTATTCCGTTAAGGATACGGCCAGGCAATGCGCCGACATAGGTTTTCCTGTGACCGCGGATCTCCGCCTCGTCATGCATTCCTCCGAGCGCAATGCGCACGTATTTCCTTCCCAGAGCCTTTGCGATGGATTTTCCGAGGGATGTCTTTCCGACTCCCGGAGGCCCGTAGAGGCACAGGATGGGGGATTTCATGTTGCCCTTGAGCTTGAGCACGGCAAGATACTCGATGATTCGTTCCTTGACGGTCTCGAGTCCGAAGTGGTCATGGTCGAGCACTTTCTGTGCGTGCTTGAGATCAAGGTTATCCTTGCTCATCTCTTCCCAAGGCAACTGGAGCATGAAGTCAAGATAGTTGTACTGCACGCTGTAGTCCGGAGACGAGGGGTTGTATTTCTCAAGTTTTGCCAGCTCCTTGTTGAAGGCTTCGGCAATTTCCTTGGGCCATTTCTTCTCGGCGGCGCGCTCCTTGAAGCGGTCGAACTCCTCGGCGTCGTCCATCCCGAGCTCCTCCTGTATTGTGCGGAGCTGGTTGTTGAGGTAGTATTCCCTCTGCTGCTGGTCGATCTCGCTCTTTACCTTCTGGTTGATCTCCTGCTTGATCTTCATCAGTTCAATCTGCATGTCAAGCACTGAAAGCAGCTTCAGGCCGCGGACCTTCACGTCGTCATATTCGAGAAGGTGCATCCTGGATTCGAAATTCTCGACTTCAATGGTCGTGGCGATGAAGTTCACGAGGAAACGGAAGTCGTCGATGGCCTTCACGGCGCCGATGGTTTCGCGTGTCCCGACATTTGAGCTTCTGAGAATCTGTATGGCCTTTTCCTTGAGGGCCTCGCCTATTGCCTTTATGTCAGTGCTGTGGTTGTCTTCGCGAAGAATGTCGGGAAGATAGTGCACACGGGCGTTGATGTAAGGGTTATAGGCAATGACCGCATCCACCTCCAGGCGCTTGAAGGCCTGCAGTATGGCTGTGATCGTGCCGTCCGGCATATCCAGTGTCTTGATTATCTTGCAGACGGAACCATAGTGGTAAAGGTCTTCTTCCTGAGGCTCTTCCACCATGACATCTTCCTGCGGGACGGCTCCGATGAAGAAACCGTCCTTTTCGGCATCGTGTATCAGTTTTATTGACTTTTCGCGGCCGATGGTTATGGGAAAGATGGCCCCCGGGAACAGCACCGCATTGCGCAGCGCAAGTATCGGGAGAACATCTGGAAGTTCAGACTCGTCTATTTTTATAGCATTTTCGCCCTGAAAAACCGGGATGATGCTTACCTCCGCACCGGAAGGTAGGGTGAATTCTTTGTCCAATTTCATAGTTCTGCCAAAATGTCAGTAATATATGTATGATTATTCAGGGCGTGAATATAGTCAATCTCTGTGCCATCGCAAAAACTGACATTCGATTTTGAATAATAAAAAAAATAACATAATTTTGTCATCTGTTTTGGGTGTTGGCACATTTAAAAACATAATATTATGACAAAGGCAGAAATAGTAAACGAAGTTGCCAAGGCAACCGGTATAGAGAAAGTGACGGTACAGACTGTCGTTGAGGCAACGATGGAGAGTGTCAAGGCTTCCATCATAAAGGGAAACCCGGTTTATCTTCGCAGTTTCGGCAGTTTCATCATCAAGCACCGTGCACAGAAGGCCGCCCGCAATATCACCAAGAAGACGACCATGACAATCCCTGAGCACGACATACCTGCTTTCAAGCCTTCAAAATCCTTTGTGAACGCAGTGAAGAACAAGAGTGCAGAGAAATAAAACAATAATTTATTTTTTTATATATGCCAAACGGAAAGAAGCATAAAAGACATAAGATGTCCACGCACAAGCGCAAGAAGCGTTTGCGCCTGAACAGACATAAGAAGAAGTAGTCGAGAAAAGTCCGACGGGGGATCCGGCGGGCTTTTTCTTAATTGGATGTTCAATGGAAACCGCGAAAACAGAAAAGGATCTGGTGGTCGACGTGACTGCCTCTGAAGTTCGTATAGCCTTGATGGAGAACCATCGGCTGATCGAGCTTGACAAGGAGTCGACCAAGAGCCACGGCTTTTCGGTGGGGGATGTTTACCTTGGCAAGGTAAAGAAGCTTCTCCCTGCCCTGAATGCCGCATTCGTGGATATCGGAGACACCAAGGAGGCATTTGTTCACTATCTTGATCTGGGAATGTATTTCGATGCATTCGACAGTTTCGTGAAAGAGAGCAACCCGAACCGTGAACTTGGGAAACTCTTTTCCGGCATCAAGTTGGGACCCATCCTTCCCAAAGAGGGGAGAATTGAGGAGCATCTCAAACTTGGACAGATGGTGATGGTGCAGATAACCAAGGAACCGATTTCCACCAAAGGCTCAAGGCTGACAGCGGAGATTTCATTGGCAGGACGCAACATTGTATTGCTGCCTTTTGCAGAAAAGGTAAGCGTTTCCCAAAAGATCACCTCAAGAGAGGAAAAGAAACGGCTTGAGACACTTGTAAGGAGCATACTCCCTCACAATTACGGAGCCATTATCCGTACAGCTGCGGAGAACAAGAATGCAGCGGTGCTGGTTGCTGAGCTTCGTTCCCTGATAGAGAAGTGGGAGGCTTCGTGGAAGAAGCTCGCGGCTTCGAAAGGTGTCAAGCTGCTGTTCACCGAGTACGACAAGACCACGGCCGTATTGCGCGATCTGCTCAACGACTCATTTTCAAACATCTATGTGAATGACCAGAAGGTGTATGATGAGGTCAGGAAATATATTAGCCTGATTTCTCCGGAGCAGGAGAAGATCGTGAAATACTATGACGGCAAAGAGCCGATTTTCGATCATTTTGAGGTTACTCGCCAAATCAAGAGTTCTTTTGGCAAGGTGGTGCCCATGAAGCAGGGTGCGTATCTTGTCATTGAGCCGACAGAGGCCCTTAATGTCATTGACGTCAACAGCGGCATACGCGCCAAGACGACCGACCAGGAAGAAAACACTTTCGAGGTCAACAAGATTGCTGCCGAGGAGATTGCCCGCCAGCTCCGTCTCAGGGATATGGGCGGAATCATCATTGTCGATTTCATCGATATGGACAAGGTGGAACACCGCAACGAGCTGTTCAGCTACATGAAGGACCTTCTCGAGAATGACAGGGCGAAGCACAATGTGCTTCCGCTCACAAAGTTCGGGCTGATGCAGATTACGCGTCAGCGTATACGCCCGATCACTGAAATCAACACCACGGAGAAGTGCCCGCTGTGTCACGGAAGCGGGAAGATAGCCTCCACGGTGATTATTGACGAGGAAGTGGAACGTAAGGTCGCCTTCCATGCCGAAAGGGGAGTAAAGTCATTTGTCCTCCGGCTGAGTCCCATTCTGGGGGCATATCTTACCAGGGGGCTGAATTCTTACGTCAGAAAGTGGAAACGAAAATACAAGTGCAAGCTGAAGGTCGAGGAAATGACAGACCACAGCATCCTGCAATATGAAATCTGTGATGAAACCGGAAAGGCGCTCGATTGAGCGCCTTTCTTGTTGTTCACCGGTATTTTGACGAAAGTCAGCTATTCGTAGTCACCTGCCGGATTCTTGCGATCTCTCACCACCACGTCCCACACCTTGCAGCAAAGATCTTCTCCTTCGGGCCCGGATACATACAGGGTTACCACATAGTGGGTGTTGTCCTTTGCATATTCGTGCACCGGATTCTGCTCAGTCGAAGTGGTGCCGTCCCCGAAATCCCATTTCCATGAAGTTATGTTTCCGTAGCTTCTGTCCCTGAAAGCCACAAGCCTGCTGTTGTCAATCACGTAATGGGTCCAGTCCGCTTCCACAGGTTCCCTGAATTGCTTCTCAAGCGGCATGAGGGTAAAGAGACGCTCCATAGAGGCGTTTCCGAACATTCTGTGGTGCTTTGAAAGATTCCAGAAACCGTCGTTCCCGGCACCGCCGTCGTAATCAATGACAGCCCAGCAAAGGCCGATCTTCTTGCCTTCGTAGAGTCTGGATTCCTTGGAATACTGCGGCCCCTCGGGGCTGGCATAGTCAAAGGGAGTGATGAAGAACTCGAACTTAAGAGTGCCAGGCTCGCCGTGCTTGAAGTCATACGAATATGCGTAGTTCGCGTACGGGAGTTCCTTTAGCCACTGCTGGGTTCCCCATACCATTGTCCAGTCCTTGCCCGGGGTAGGGGGAGTCATGATGTGATAATTCTGGGCGTGGACGTTCTGAAGTTCGAAGAAGGCATCGAACCTGCTGAGGACTTCAGAGTTCAGGCGGAATTCGTCAATGTGCGGGCCGCCGGAAAGATCGCCGTCGACCACTACCTCGAATGTGTCATTCCTCAGGGCGAGCTGGTCGAAATCCCAGTAGTCGTCGTAGGCCTCATAGTAGAAATAAAGGCAGTTCAGGCCGTCTACCCAGCCCACTTTCACTTTTATGTCGAGAGTGGACTTGTCGACTTCCTTGTTCTTTCCGCTGTCGTCCCACATTTCATCTATGCCCACGGCGTAGTCGTCAGGCACAATATCCCAGTCGGAGAAGTCTCCGTCAATCCTGGGTATCATGTTCTTGGGAAACTGGAATACCTTGAATCCGGGTTCTGTGACCTGCACCTGGGTGGAATTCCCCGGAAGCTGCCTGCTGTAGTCGTCGGCAGGTTGGGCAGAGAGCAGGACTGTGCCTGCCGCCAGTGATGCCAAAATTGCTGGAGTTTTCATTCGGTCAATATTTGTAGAGTTCCACCTTGATGAAGCCCGGTTCCGGGGTGCCGAAGTTCAGTCCCTGCCCCGAGTATCCCTCGTCAACGGCATAGAGGACATCATATCGCAACTGGATCTGGTCTCCGTTGAGCCAGCGTCCTTCCTTCCATTCCCCGTTTGTGAAATCTCCTTCGGTCACTTTGGCAAGCCCGACCGTACCTTTCCCGTCAGAAGGCAGGAATGTTATGCGCACGTTTGAGCCGAGGAACAGGAATTTGTTGTCGTCTTCCTGGATAGCAATTGCATATCCGCATGCATCGGGAGCATAGGTGCCTCCGGTCAGCTGGGGAGCTCCGCCGTTCCGCATTCCGCTGGACACGAGTTCAACGCCGATCCTGTATCCTCCGAGTTCAAGTTCCTGCTTGTATACTGCGGGATCCGAACCCTTGACCCATGCGGCGCGTATTCTTCCTTCAGCCTGGGCTTCAAGTATTATGTCGGCGGCGGAACCGGCCTTTCGGCAGAAGGAATTGAAGGTGGCGTTGGATTCCGACAGCGCGACGCTTTCAAAGCCGAAGGGGGAATATCCGATGGCTCCCATTTCTCCTATGGCGAATGCTGCGTTTGCCGCACCGTTCTGTCCGGCTTTTGATTCGGGAATGAAAACGGGATTCCCGGCGCGTGAGTAGAGCCTCAGAATGTCAGGAAATTCCGGGAGGTAGATGTCCGGACACAGAATGTCGATTTCCGGGGCTGCGGCCCTCCAGATGTCATGGTTCTGTGCCTGGGGGCCGCCTGAAGGATAGTTGCCCGGGCGCTTGTCTTCAGGCTGCACGATCCATGCGTTGACGAACATGGGAATGTCGTATTCCGCCTTACCGGCTGCAGCAACGGCGTTCATGTATGAAGCGTAGTTCCATGCCATGAAAATCTCATCGGTACGGTCTCCCTTCCCGAATACTTCCTCCCATGTGCCTGAGGTCCTGAATCCTCCGTTGGCCCAGGCTTCAAGAGTCTCCGGAAGCAGGCTGCTGCGGTTTTCGCTAAGGTATTTTGTCAATTCGGAAGGAACCTGTCCCGCAATCGCGGCATTGGCTTCGGGGCTGTAATCCCTCGTGTATCCATGGAGACCGACTTCGTTTTCGACCTGTATCATGATTACGGTCTGCTCCTCGGCGTCAACCTCCCTTATGTGTTTCATCATTGCTGCGAATGCCTTTGCGTCGGCATCTCTGGTGGCTGTTCCCAGTGTGCTGAGAATCGGCAGGCGCTTGCCTTCTTTCGTGAGTGCGAGCGGGAATCTTTCCGGGTCATTCTTGACCCATGTCGGATGATAGCTGCTCATTCCGTTTTTCCAGCTTCCGAACCAGAGTATCGAAAGCTTCATGCCGTTGGCCCTTGCGTCGGCGATGAGGTCATCCACTACATGGAAATCAAACTGGCCCTCTGCCGGTTCGAGCTGCTCCCAGCTTACCACCGCGAGTACCGTGTTGATTCCGGCCTCCTTGAGACCGGGCCAGTATCCGGACATGTATTCCCGGCTTGAAGACGACGAGTTCCCGAGTTCACAGGCAAGAGCAAGCCAGGGCCTGCCTTCCACTATGAGTTGTGTAACGTTTCCCCTTTTCTCCAGATGCGGGGCGGGGAGGTTGCCTTTTTCGGTTGAAGGGCTGCAGGCGGCCAACATTCCTGCGGCGCAGATAGCGGTTATTAGCGACTTTTTCATAAAGGTTATTTGTATTTGGGTAAATATAGACAAAATAATCGGAAGCGGAATTTGCAGGAGAAAAAATAATTCCTATCTTTGCACTCACAATTTGGAATAATTCAAAATAACTCACTAATTGTCTTGTTATGAAAAAGAAATTCAGATGCCTTGTCTGCGGTTATGTATATGAGGGTGAGAATCCTCCCGCAGAGTGTCCTCAGTGCCACGCAAAGTCAGATAAGTTCGTTGAGATAAAGGATGAGGGCAAGCTTGTATGGGCTTGCGAGCACCACCTTGGAGACGGAAAGGTTGACGATGCTGAGATCATGCAGGGTCTTCATGACCATTTCAACGGAGAGTGCACCGAAGTTGGAATGTACCTCGCAATGAGCCGTCAGGCAGAGCGCGAGGGCTATCCTGAAGTGGCAGAGGCGTTCAAGCGCTATGCATTTGAGGAAGCGGAGCATGCTGCCAAGTTTGCCGAACTGCTCGGTGAGGTCGTTTGGGACACCAAGACCAACCTTGAGAAGCGTGCCGAGGCTGAGTGCGGCGCATGCGAAGGCAAGCTCGCGATAGCCAGCCGCGCAAAGCAGCTCGGATATGATGCCATTCATGACACCGTTCATGAGATGGCAAAGGATGAGGCTCGTCACGGTGCCGGATTCCAGGGCCTGCTCAAGAGGTATTTCGGAAAATAATGTAACCCGGATGCTTGTCCGGAGCCGGATAATTGTTCGCCAAGGAGTTTCCTCGGCGAACTTTTTTTGTTCCTCGGCTTCTCCGGCCGGACTGGCAATCGACTTCCGTCATTTTGTCAGTAATTGACTGTGGCGGAGATTTTGTATATTAGCAACCGGACAATAATAGAAAGAATATGAGCATTTGGGCTATAATCATCGGCGTAATGCTGTTCTCGTTCATCATCCAGACGACACTGAACAGCAAGTTCAACAAGTATTCGGCTGTGCCTTCGCCTCATGGCCTCACCGGTGCGGATGTCGCTAGGATGATGCTTCAGCAGAACGGCATCACGGACGTGACAGTTCAGTCAGTCGGCGGAAAGCTGACTGACCATTACAATCCTTCCGACAAGACTATCAATTTGAGCGAATCGGTTTACGGCAGCGCTTCAATTGCCGCCTGCGCGGTGGCTGCCCACGAGACGGGACACGCCATTCAGGATGCCCAGGGATATGCACCTCTGCGCTTGAGGTCCGCACTTGTACCTGTTGTGACATTTGCCAACAATACGGTGCAGTGGGTGCTCCTGCTCGGAGTGCTCCTGCTCAACGTCTTTCCTGCCCTGCTCTGGGTCGGAATCATTCTTTTCGCGATGACAACGTTGTTCAGCATCGTGACTCTTCCTGTTGAGATAAACGCCAGCCAGAGGGCCGTGGAATGGCTTGACGGCGCAGGCGTAGTGGACTATGAGACCAAGCCGATGGCTGTGGACGCGCTGAAATGGGCTGCGTACACATATGTAATTGCCGCCATAGGCTCGCTCGCCACGCTGTTCTATTACATAGGACTTGCCAGCAACAGAAGATAGCTGCTATTCCACAGTAACTGATTTTGCGAGGTTCCTCGGCTGGTCCACATCACGGCCTTTGGCTATGGCGATGTGGTAGGCAAGCAACTGCAGCGGAATCACAGAAAGCAGCGGCACGAAGCATTCTTCGGTATCAGGAATCTCAAGCGAGAAATCCGAGAGGTTGCGGACATCAGTGTCACCTTCAGTGACAATGCTGATGATTCTTCCCTTTCTGGCCTTTATTTCCTGTATGTTGCTCAGGATCTTGTCGTAGTTGCCTCTTTTCGGTGCAATCACGACTGCTGGCATCTCATCGTCTATCAATGCAATTGGGCCGTGCTTCATCTCTGCCGCCGGGTATCCTTCTGCATGTATATAGGATATCTCCTTGAGCTTCAGGGCCCCTTCGAGCGCGACAGGGTAGTTGTATCCTCTTCCGAGATAAAGGAAATTGCGGGCGTAGGTGAAGGTTTTTGCGAGTTCCGCTATTTCGTTGTCCTGTTTGAGGATTGACGACACCTTGTCCGGTATTGCCTGCAGTTCCCTGACAAGCTGTGCGCGCCTTTCATCGGAGATGGTGCCCAACTGTTCTGCAATGCTGAGCGCAATAAGGAACAGGGTAGTCACCTGGGCGGTGAATGCTTTGGTTGAGGCGACTCCTATTTCCGGTCCAATATGCGTATAGCAGCCGGTGTCGGTCGCCCTTGCAATTGAAGATCCGACGACATTGCATATGCCGAAAAGGAAGGCTCCGGCTTCTTTCGCCAGGTTGACTGCAGCGAGAGTGTCTGCGGTTTCTCCCGACTGCGATATTGCAATCACCACGTCGTCATTAAAGATGACGGGACGGCGGTACCTGAATTCGGAAGAGTATTCCACCTCAACGGGGATTCTTGTGAGGTCTTCGATGATGTATTTCCCGATGAGCCCTGCATGCCAGGAAGTTCCGCATCCGCAGATGATGAACCTTTTGGCGTTGAGCATCTTCTCGCGGTTGTCGATAATGCCTGACAGCTTTACGGTTCCCAGATCAGGGTGAAGTCTTCCTGTCATGGAAGCCCGGAGGGTCCGCGGCTGCTCGAAGATTTCCTTGAGCATGAAGTGGGGGAAGTCTCCCTTTTCGATTTCGCTGAGGCTCATTTCCAGTTGCCTGACCACAGGAGTCTGCTGAACGTTCTTGAGGTCGGTGATTTTGAGTTCCTTTCCGCGCTGGATGTAGGCAATCTGCTCTTCTCCGAGATACACGACCTTGTTGGTGTACTCAATGATCGGAGATGCGTCTGATCCCACGAAAAAATCATTCTCGCCGATTCCAATGATAAGTGGGCTGCCCTTGCGGGCCACGATCATCTTGTCCGGCTCGTTCTTGTCTATGATGGCCAATGCGTATGCTCCGATCACATTCCGCAGGGCAAGCGGAACCGCCTCGTCCAGGGATATGTTGTGAGAATCCATCATGTACTGTATCAGCTGCACCACGACTTCGGTGTCTGTCTCGCTTGTGAAGTGATATCCATGGCGGCTCAGTTCGGTGCGCAGCGCGAGGTAGTTCTCTATGATGCCGTTGTGGATGATGGCGAGGTTATGGTTCTCTGAGCAGTGTGGATGTGCATTGATGTCGCTGGGTTCCCCGTGAGTCGCCCAGCGTGTATGCGCAATTCCGATGCTGCCGCTCACATCCTTGCCCTCAGTCAGGTTCTCAAGATCCTTTACCTTTCCTTTGGTCTTGTATATGAGAAGTTCAGAATTGTCATTGATCAGGGCAACGCCGGCGCTGTCGTATCCTCTATATTCGAGACGGGTGAGTCCTTTGATGAGAATGGGATATGCTTGGCGGCCTCCCACATAGCCTACGATTCCACACATAATGCTGTTTTGTTTCCGATGAACTGTAAATAATCAGAAGTCTTCCATCGCATCCATAAGATCCTCAAGCTGGCGGCGTTCCTTTTTTGTCGGGCGGCCGCTGCCCTTGTCCCTTTGGAGAACGATGGTCTCACGTGGCGGACGAAGTTTTTCCAATTCTGCCTGAGGAGTGAGGTTCTCGGCAAATTCGGGTACAAGCTGTGCTCCCATCCGGCTTTCGCTCAGCTGGATGACCCTGTAGCTCAGCAGCGCTGAGCCTCTGCGGATTTCCAGAATGTCTCCGGGCTTTACGGCTTTGGAGGCCTTGGCGGTGGTCCCGTTCAGCCTGACCTTGTTGCCGTTGCAGGCTTCGGCGGCATCGCTCCTGGTCTTGAATGCGCGTATGGCCCAGAGATACTTGTCAATCCTGACACCGTCCATTGTCAATAGAGGTACATTGCGTTGTGAACTGACTTGAGCGTCTCTGCATCCTTGAGCGCCTCAAGTATCTTGAGGGCAAAAGTCACTGCGTGTCCGGCAGACCTGCCGGTAATTATCCTTCCGCAGCATACTGCGGGTTCAGGCTGATATTCAAACCCTTTGGCGACCAATGCTTTCTGGAAACCCTCAAAGCAGGTGAACTTCAGGTTCTCCAGCCCTTCGAGCCGGCTCAATACCAGTCCCGGAGCAGCGCAGATGGCTGCAAGTGAACCTCCGGCTGCATAATGTTCATTCATAAGCTTGATGAGCGGCTCACATTCCGCGAGATTGGTGGAGCCCGGCATGCCTCCAGGGAAGATCATGAAATCCTTTTCGGTAGTGCCTTCGTGGCTTGTGTCCATTCCTTCAAGCATTTCGTCCGCACTGACGGTCACCCCGTGCGAAGACTGCACGAAAGGTTCGTCTGTTATTGATACAAGTTCGGTCCTGACTCCGCCTCTGCGGAGCACGTCATTGGTGGCGAGGGCTTCCACATCTTCGAAGCCGTTGGCCAGAAATATGTTGATTCCTTTCATCTTGTTGTTTTTTCGTTATTCCGGGAGAGTGGCGGGCACATTGGGATCAATGTATTTGTCCGGCTCCACCCTTGAATTTGTAGTTTCAAGCAGGACTGTGTCCCTGTCCATGGGCACGAGATTGAAATCCCGGCATTCGGCCGGAACCAGAATGCTGTCGCCGTATCCCATTTCATGGCATTCCGGCTTGCCGTCGGGAGACGGTATCTGGAGCTCTGCCTTGCCGTGCACGCAGGTATACAGCACGAAGGAGTCACTGTCACCGTGTCCCTGCATCACTACCGGAGAGGCCAGCGGCAACTTTTTCACGCAGAACTGCGGGACCTCGGCTAGCACGTTGCCTTTCCCTCTGTCAGGCACATACCTGCTGTAGGAAATGAAGTCCAGGGCATCGGTGAAAGTGAGCGAAGGGTCAAACTGGTCTTCCGAGATTTCTGAACCTCTGGCATGAAGGCAGAAGTCCAGAGGCGAAGACTCCGCTATTTCCAGTATCTCCAGCTTGCCGTCCGCACAGTGAGGCACGCCTGCAGGTATCCTGAAACTCTGGCCGGGTTCCGCGGCTATGTCGGTGAGCATGGAGTCAACCTTGCCCTCCGCGCAGCTGGCGCAGAATTCGGCAGCATCAGTATTCCTGCTGAAGCCTATGTGCAGTTTCGCCCCCTTTCCTGCATTCATTACGTACCATAGCTTCTCTTTGCCCAGCAGGTCGTATCGCTGTTCTGCGGTTTCGTCATCGGGATGTACCTGGAGCGGCATTTTCCCGTCGACTTTCAGCAGCCTTATGCAGACCGGAAACTGTCTTCCGTAGTATTCGTAAACGGTGTCGCCGACAATCCTGTCGATATAGGTGTCCATGAGTTCCCCTATGCTGTTGCCGGCCAGCCATCCGTCCCGGATCAGGGAATCCCTGTAGCCAAGGTCGGCAAGCCTGAATTCTTCCGAACCCCAGGGCCGCTCGTCACATATCGCACAGAATTTTAGCGGATATATTTTCCTTTCTTCTTCCATTGTCAAAACGAAGATAAGAAACAGTTTGAACTTTGTCAATAATTTCAGTCTTTCACGGAAGCTGCCAGCAGAGATATCAGCAGCCCCGTCAAGGCGACTCCGGCAATGGTCAGGAGCACGTCACCGGCTTCAAGGATGCAGGGATATGCGGAAATAAGGAATCCCTGCGGCATTTTTATTATACCAAAATGCTGCTGGACCAGAGCGCAGGCGACACCGGCGGCAAGCCCGGCGATGAGGCCGGCGAGGGAAATGAGCCATCCTTCGAGCACGAAAACCTGCCTTGTGAGCCTTTCTGTCGCTCCCATTGCCCTGAGTGTCTCCATGTCGCCGCGTTTTTCGATCTTGAGCATTGAAAGCGAGCCGAAAATGTTGAAGGCCACTATGATGACCACGAAGATCAGGATGGAATAGATTGCCAGTTTTTCGTATTTCATCATCTTGTATATGGCCGGGCGCTGCATTTCCCTGTCAAGAATCCTGAATTCAGGGCCGGCAACCGCCTGAAGTTTCCGCAGCATTTTTGCGTCAGTGCCGGAAGATGTCCGGAGTTCAATTCCGGAAACGGCCGCCTCTTCTCCCAGCAGTTCCCTCATGGTCTCTATCGGCAGTATGACCGTTTCGGCGTCAGTGTCGGAGTTGATGCTGAAAAGGCTGGAGGGTACGACGCTGACGCTGCCGAGCGAGGACGACAGCCCTGTCAGCGGAATGCCGGCACCGGGACGCGGGTAATACAGCTTCAGTTTGTCAAGAAAACGTGGGTTGATGCCCATTTCGCGGGCCAGTGCAGCACCTACGGCCGCCTGCGGAACGTCTCCGAAATGCAGTGAAAATTCTCCAGCGGTAATGTGGCCCGCGAGCGGGGAATGCTCTTCGTAACTGCTGTCAACGCCTTTTGCCAGGGCCAGTCCCTGCCTTCCGGCATAAGAAAGCAGGACATGCTCTTCGAGCACCAGCGAGACACCGGTCACCCTTTCGTCCTGTCCGAGAGCCTCAAGCAGCGTCTCGTCAGGAACGAACCTCCTGCCGTCGGCGGCCGTCACGAGAATGTCAGGATCCAGATCCGACAGATTGCTTTCGATGATCCGGTCAAACCCGTTGTATACCGACAATATCAGGATGAGGGCTGCCGTGCCTATTGCCATGCCGGCCGCGCTGATTGCCGAAATCACGTTTATCACATTGTGCGACTTGCGGGCAAACAGGTAGCGTACGGCTATGTAGAAGGCTGTGTTCACCTATTTCTTCAGCAGTTCATCGATATGCTCCGCATAGTCGAGGGAACTGTCGAGGAAAAAGCTGAATTCGGGGACAATGCGCAGTTGTGATGCCACTTTGTGTCCGAGTTCACCGCGTATTGCACGCTTGTTCTCTTCAAGAATTCCGAGGACCTGGGCGGACTTTTCGGACGGGAAAATGCTTACGAATACCTTGGCTATGCTGAGGTCAGGGCTTATGCGGACTTCGCTTACCGTCACGAGGCTGCCCGCGAACATGGCCATGCCCTTGCCGCGTATTATTTCAGCAAGGTCGCGCTGCAGTTCCCTGGCGACCTTGAGTTGTCTTGTACTTGCGGGCTTATCCATTGATGTTGATGATATAGTAGTCTTTCTTCCCTTTCTGGACAAGTATGTACTTGCCGTCGATTATGTCGCTTTCCTTGAGTTGTCCTGCAATGTCGGTGAATTTTTCCTTGTTGATGCTCAGGCCGTTCTGCTGGATCATTTTGCGGGCCTCTCCCTTTGAGGGGAATATCGAGGTCTCGACAGCGAGTGCATCGAGGATGCCTACAGGCAGTTTCTCTCTTCCGAGGCTGAATGAGGGGACTCCGTCGAATACGGCGAGGAACGTCTTCTCGTCGAGGCTCCGAAGATCTTCAGCGGTTGATTTGCCGAACAGCATTCTGCTGGCCTTGACCGCTGTGTCGTATCCCTCCTGTCCGTGCACCATCACGGTCACTTCCTTTGCGAGCAGCTGCTGGAGCTCCCTGCGCTCAGGGCATTCCCTGTGGGCGGCGATGGCCTGTTCTATGGTCTCGCGGTCCAGAAGAGTAAATATCTTGATGTAGCGTTCGGCGTCGTCATCGCTGACGTTGAGCCAGAACTGGTAGAACTGGTAAGGTGAAGTGCGCTCGGGATCGAGCCAGATGTTCCCTTTTTCAGTCTTTCCGAACTTGCCTCCGTCTGCCTTGGTGATCAGCGGGCAGGTGAGGGCGTATGCCTGTCCGCCGCAACTGCGGCGTATGAGTTCCGTGCCTGTGGTTATGTTGCCCCACTGGTCGGCGCCTCCGAGCTGGAGCTTGACGTTCTTGTGGGTGTACAGGTAGAGAAAATCGTAACCCTGCAGCAGCTGGTAGCTGAATTCCGTGAACGACATGCCTTCGGATGAGTCGCGGCTCAGCCTTTTCTTTACCGAATCCTTGCTCATCATGTAGTTTACGGTGATGAGCTTGCCTATGTCTCTGGTGAAGTTGATGAAAGTGTAGTCCTTCATCCAGTCATAGTTGTTGACAAGCTCGGCCTTGTTGGGAGCGTCCGAGTCAAAGTCAAGGAACTTGCCCAGCTGGGCCTTGATGCATGCGACATTGTGGGCGAGCGTGGCCTCGTCAAGCAGATTGCGTTCCTGGCTTTTCATGGACGGGTCGCCAATCATTCCGGTGGCTCCGCCTACCAGAGCATAGGGCTTGTGTCCGCAGGCCTGGAAATGTTTGAGTATCATTATGCTGACAAGGTGTCCGATGTGAAGTGAGTCACCGGTAGGGTCTATGCCGACATATGCCGAGGCCGGGCCTTTCATCAGCTCTTCTTCGGTGCCGGGCATGATGTCGTGGATCATTCCCCTCCATTTAAGTTCTTCCACAAAATTTTTCATTGTATCAGGATCTGTTTTCTGTTGATTACGCAAAGATACTTTTTCTTTTCATGAAAAATGACGAAATTTGCGAGGATTTACCTGTTATTTGACAGAGAATTCATATAGATAAAATCATATTGAAAATGAGAAAGAAAATTGTGGCGGGCAACTGGAAGATGAACACTACCAAGCCCGATGGAGTTGAGCTTGCAAAAGCTGTCGCAGCGGAGTCTGCAAAGGTGCCCGAGGGAATCGGTCTTATCGTGGCTCCTCCGTTTACGCATCTGTGCGCTGTCGGCAAGGCTCTTGCCGGTTCAAGGGTTGAACTTTCTGCACAGAACTGCGCAGACCATGTGAAGGGAGCTTATACCGGAGAGGTTTCTGTCGACATGCTCAAGGCTGTCGGATGCCAGTGGACTATTCTTGGACACTCTGAGCGCCGCCAGTACTATGGAGAGACTGACGAGAAGCTTGTCGAGAAAGTTAAGCTCGCTCTTGAAGGCGGTCTCGGAGTGATTCTCTGCGTAGGCGAGAATCTTGAGGAGAGAGAGGCCGGAAAGCATTTCGACGTATGCTCATCACAGGTTAAGAATGTTCTCTACAATTTCACCGCAGAGGACATGAAGAAAGTCGTTATTGCATATGAGCCTGTATGGGCCATCGGCACAGGCAAGACCGCAACTGCAGAACAGGCAGAAGAGATTCATGCCCATATCCGCAAGGTGCTTGCCGAGAAGTTCGGTGCTGAGGTAGCAGACGACACCACCATCCTTTACGGCGGATCCTGCAAGCCTTCAAACGCAAAGGAACTGTTCGCCCAGCCAGACATTGACGGCGGCCTTATCGGAGGCGCTGCCCTCAAGGCCGACGACTTCATTCAGATTGCTCTGTCTTTCTGAAGTCTAAGGCGGTTCTGAAAAACCGTTTCCGGAATTTCCGGAAACGGTTTTTTTATTGCGCAGTTGAGTCGTCCATCACCACTATGCTCACGCCTATCCGGCCTGAACTGCTCCATAGCCATATCCTGTCCCCGTCAATCTTGAGGACCTCAAGGCTTAGGTCATTCCGGGTCAGGATGTCGGTTTCAGTGGTCCATGTGAGATCGGCCGAGACGGTCTCTCCTGTCTGCACCGGGATATCCGACAACACCACGGAATAGTAGTCCGAGGTGTTGTCTGTCTGGGCGCGGAATTCTTTCCTGTCCCGGCTGAAGGCCATCTGACAGGTGAGCGGGTCATAGCGGAAGTGTACTGTGCTCCCGACCTGCAGCCTGATGTCGTTGTTTTCGACAAAGGCGTTGCGTCTTCTCGTGTCGTTGCATCCGCACAACAGAGTGGAGGCCATGAGCAATATGGCAATGAATCTTTTCATCGTATGATGATTTCCTTCTTTATCAGTTCGCGTGTCCCGTCTTCGTAGGTAAGGACGGCCTCAAGAGTTCCGTCTTTCGTCAGACTGAAATAGCCGTCGCTGCCCGTCTTGATTCTCCTGCCGTCAAAATACCATTCTACTTCTGCAAGCTTGCTGGCGTTGAATATTCTGAGGGGTATCTTGGCGCCTCTGACAAATGAGCCGTCGGCATTGCGGCTGGAACCGCTAAGGTAGATGTATGGGTATGTACCTGTCCTGTATACCTTGGTGATGAAGCTCGTTGAGGCGGAATATTTCTGTTCCTCCGAAATAATCAGCTTCACCGTAAGCCTGTAGGGAGTTTGTGGCTGCAGCCCTTCGACAGTGCAGCTGCTCATTCCCTTGTCCGCCGTCATGCTCCAGGTGTCTGTGCCGTCTGTCCAGGATATTTCATATCCCTGGTTGTCTGCCAGATTCTCGTCGGTCGTCCAGTTGACAATTGCTGCATCCTGGAAAACTGAGACATCTGTGACTTTAACCGGTTCCACTACGCTGAACGAGACGCTTGCATCGCTGTTCCTGCTTATGTGTATCAGTGCCAGGCCCGACGTACTTCCGTTCCAGCTTCGGAATGCCGGATTCGTGTCCGAGCCGAAACTGTCGTGGCTGCCGTTGGGGAAGAAAATGCCGGAAGCATCTTCGGCATCCGGGTCGGCGCTCATGATTTCCGCGCATTGATGGTCCGGCCTGCAGTTGATCTGCCCGAATTCCCAGCGCTGGGCGGCCGAAAGGACTTTCCCGTAGTAGTCCGACAGCCCGGCCGGGTTGTCGGATTTGTCCACATGATATATCAGAAGACCGCTGCCGCCTGCAGGGGCGTCCCATCCTTCTGCCTCCCTGCATTCAAAAAGAAAATATTCGCCTTCATTTTCCGTGTCATATCTGAGATACCGGTGGCTTCTGTTGATGGGCTCGAGCGTATAATTTCCTGCTGTCAGTTGCTCACAAGTACCAGCACCCAGCATTTCCAGGTCGAGCGCATTCATGTTCGGCGGACAGTGCCCGTCCATGTTCTTGCAGCCCGTGTCCATCAGTGAAGTGCCCCACAGACCCTTGGAGAGGCCGCCGCTGCCGGTTTCGTCGGTGTCATACATGTCCGGCAGACCGAAGGAATGTGCAAGTTCATGGCAGAAAATGCCTATTCCTGCGGGTCTCGGGTCCAGTCCGCCGTCGGAGGTGAGTTCGCAGGCTACGGTGTAGCTGTTAATCGTCTTTCCGTTCATGCTGAACGACTGGCCGGAGGACTGCAGCAGCCCTTGCTGCGGCCAAATGTTTTCGGCGCTTGCCCCGTCCGCCTCGCTTATGCCGGCAGCAATTATCGCAATGTTGTCGACGTAACCGTCGGAATCGTTGTCGTACAGGGAGAAGTCCACATTGTCGGACGACAGGCTGCATGCCTCCCTTACTGCCTCGTAAAGCAGCGCATCCTTGCGGTCAGAGAAATTGGAGCCGTAATAGGAATATGACTTTGACAAAGTCACTGCGGGGGCCAGATCAAATGTGAAGCTGTACATGTCTCCGAGCTGCTCATTACAGTAGTTCTGCGCTGCAAGCACGGTCTCCGAAAGTTCGGTCTCAGTGCAGGTAAACTGCTTGTCCTGAAACTGAACCGGTATCACGACCATCCTGAAAACGGCAAGGAGTATGGAGAGCAAAACGGTCATTGCGGCAAAAGAAGCAAAGAGCCGGCAACCTCGCGGCTTCCGACTCTTGGACGTGTACTAAAACCTAAACCTGTATGATAGATGCAGGAGGCTTCAGCAACGTTGCAAAAAGATTTGAAAATAATTTGAATTATTTTTTAGCTTCTGCAACAGATACCTTGCGGAACTCCTTGAGGTCTTTCATGAGTTCAAGAGCAGCCTTGCGTGCTCTTCCGCCTGCGGCCTTGTTGCCCTTCAATACCTGTGCATCGGCATTCTCCTTGAAGAGAGCATAGTTCTCTTCGATTCTCTTTACAAGATCATTCATAGTAAAAATTATTTAGTTGGTAATGAAATAACTTATTAACAGAACGCAAGATAAGAAAGAAAAATTTTATACACAAAAAAAATTGCCCCTAAGCGTTCTCGGGCTGCGATTTTGTCTGTTTGGCCTTGGAGTTGGTCTGGTTCATGGCCATGTCGATTCCGGCAAGGCCCCATGTCTTTACTCCACCGATGACTTTTTCCGCGATGGCAGGGATTTCCGATTTCTGCTCCTCGCTGAATTCTCCGAGTACGAAGCCGACCTGCTGACCGTAACTGAAGTCGTGCCCCACTCCTATTCTGCACCTTGGGAAACCCTGTGTCTCCAGCAGGGCGCTGATGTTCTTGAGCCCGTTGTGCCCGCCGTCACTGCCGGACTTGCGCATTCTTATTGATCCGAACGGAAGATTGAGGTCGTCGCATATTATCATTATCCGTTCGGGCTCCAGCCCCAGTTTCTGCGCCCAGTATCTTACAGCCGTACCGCTCAGGTTCATGTAGGTCGAAGGCTTGAGCAGATAGAATTCGCGGCCCTTTTCCTTGACCACGGCGACATCACCATAGCGGTCGGCATGAAACAAGACATTGGATGCCTGAGCCCAGGCATCCAATATCATGAAACCTATGTTGTGTCTCGTTGAAGCGTATTCGGACCCGATGTTTCCGAGTCCGGCAACGAGAAAACATTTCTCGGACACGGCCGATTGCGTTATGCTGCAACTATGCTGCAGCGTTTGCTGCAGAGTTGCGTGTTGCCTTTACGCCGCAGATGATTGTGTCCTTGTCGGTAAGGATCACTGCGTTGTCAACCTTGATCTCGCCGGCCTTGATTCTCTTGTCGAGACCGAGGGAAGAGATGTCTACCGTCACCTTGTCGGGAAGGTCCTTGAGCAGCGCGCTGATGCGGATCTTGCGCTCTCTCTGGTAGAACTTGCCACCCTGCTGAACACCGATTGCATGTCCGGTGATTTCAAGGGGAACATCGATGCTGATGGGCTTTGTCTCGTTTACTGCGAGGAAGTCTATGTGGAGGCACTCGTCAGAAACAGGATGCCACTGAAGCTCGTGAAGAACGGCTGTCTGCTTTGCTCCTCCGTCAATCACCAGGTCAACGATGTAGGACTGGGGTGTGTTGGTAAGGACTTTGAGTTCCTTTGCGTCGACGGAAAAGAGAACGTTGTCCATTCCGCATCCGTAGAGGTTGCAGGGAACGAGACCCTGTCTGCGGATTTCCTTGATCACGGCCTTGTTTCCCACCTTGCGGGACTGGCCCTTGAGTTCAAAATGCTGCATTGTAAGAAAAAATGAAAATGTGTTACTCAATCCGGCACCTGGCCGGATCCCATTGCACCAAAACCTCCTGGTTTTAAAATGCCTGCAAATATACGAATATATTGCGAAATAGCAATTTTTCCGATTTCTTGATATATTTGCACGTTGTACTGTTTATGGACGGAAAGGGCCAGGGAATACTTTACATCGTCCCGACTCCGGTCGGGAATCTTGAGGACATGACCTATAGGGCGGTCAGTGTGCTCAAGGAGGCTGACCTGATTCTTGCCGAGGACACGCGGACCACAGGCATTCTTCTCAAGCACTTCGGGATTGAGGGGCGCCTGCTTCCGCATCACAAGTACAATGAGCACAAGACTGTGGCCATGATACGCGACCGCATACTGGCAGGGGCAGATGTGGCTCTTGTGAGTGATGCCGGGACCCCGGGAATTTCGGATCCCGGATTCCTGCTGTCCAGGACATGTGCAGAAGAGGGGATAGAAGTAAGGACCCTGCCCGGGGCAACAGCGTGCATTCCGGCCATAGTGTCATCGGGCTTGCCCTGCGACCGTTTCTGCTTCGAGGGCTTTCTCCCCCACAAGAAGGGGCGCAGGTCTCAGATGGAAAACTTAACCAATGAAACGAGGACTATGATATTCTACGAATCACCTGCCCGGCTCGTGAAGACACTGGAACTCTTTGCCGAGGCATTCGGGGAGCAGCGGCGCTGCTGCGTCTCCAGAGAAATTTCCAAAATCCATGAGGAGCACGTCCGAGGCAGCATTGCCGAGGTCCTTGACCATTTCCGCGAATTCCCGCCCAAGGGTGAGATCGTGATTGTTGTGGCGGGGGCTGAACGTGCGAGGAACACTGTCCACAAGAACAAATACCGCAATGACGATGAGAGAGACGAAGGACAGTGCGGAGAAGAGGAACAATAGTTCCGCTGCATTCAAGACCGGCGCAATCTCGCTGGCATTTCTCGTAATAGGCTATCAGGCTGCCCTGTTCATCAACAGGGCAGCATTGCTCGGCATTGAAGCTGCCAGGGACAATCCTGACACCGTATATGTTGTGAAGCACGTTTATCCGCAGGTCGCGGAACTGCCTGTGTCGGGTCCAGCCGACGGCACGGAACGCCGGCCTTCATTTGATACCGTGAGGGTTGAGGCACAGCATTCTCCGAGGGTCCTTGCCGGCAGGGAACGCGTGCGGAGGGTTGAGTCCTTTGTCTTTGACCCCAACACCGTGAGCCTGGAGGATCTTCAACGTCTGGGCTTCAGCAGCAGGCAAGCGGAGGCCATAGGGAATTATCGCTTGAAGGGAGGACGGTTCAGGCGCAAGGAGGATTTTGCCAAATCTTTTGTCGTTGCGGACTCTGTCTACAGGAGACTGGAGCCTTACATTAAAATTCCTCTCGTGGACATCAACACGGCAGATTCGGCAGCGTTTGACGGCCTGCCTGGCATCGGACCGTATTTTGCCGCAAAGATGGTGGAATACCGGGCTGAACTGGGAGGATATTCATATCCGGAGCAGCTCATGGACATATACAACTTCGGACCGGAGCGCTATGAGGCGCTTGAGGACCTGATATCCTGTTCCGCTCCCGAGGCCTACGGCCTTTGGACATTGCCTGCGGAGGAACTGCGCCGTCACCCGTACATACGTACATGGCAGGCGGCGAATGCAATCGTTCTGTACCGGGAGAACAATCCTGCCGACAGCCTTTCGGTTGCAGGGATGGCGGAGGC
This sequence comes from uncultured Bacteroidales bacterium, assembly GCA_902491795.1. Lineage (GTDB taxonomy): Bacteria > Bacteroidota > Bacteroidia > Bacteroidales > UBA932 > Cryptobacteroides. The sequence continues at coordinate 44,280 of CABUIX010000008.1, forward strand.
CGGCATACTGCCGGAAGAGGATGCGTCCAGACTGGCGCGGTGCCGGATTGCCGGACCTATTTCCTCGGATGGTGAGTGAGAATTTCCTTCTGCCAGCTGGCGGAGTCGATGTGGGTATAGATTTCGGTGGTGAGAATGGATTCGTGGCCGAGCATTTCCTGGACCACCCGCAGGTCTGCGCCGTTTTCGACCAGATGAGTTGCAAAGGAGTGCCTGAATGTGTGAGGAGAGATCTCTTTCGTTATTCCCGCGGCAAGTGCCTGCTCCTTTACCATGTTGAAGACGGAGATGCGGCTGAGCGGGCGTCCGAATCTGTTGAGGAAGGCGATGTCGCCGAATGCCGGCAGAGCGGGCTCGGGCCTGACTTCGAGATAGTCCGTGAAAGCTTCGGCCGCCATCTCGCCGAGCGGCACAATCCTTTCCTTGTTGCCTTTGCCGGTGACCCTGACGAAACTTTCGTCAATGTATACCGAGGATATCCTGAGCGAACACAGTTCCGAAACGCGGAGTCCGCAGCCGTAAAGCATTTCCAGGATTGCCCTGTTCCTCCGCCCGGTCCAGTTGTCCGTGCGCACGGAGTCAATTATGGCCGAAACTTCCTCTACCGAAAGGACTTCCGGAATGTGTCTCCCCAGTTTGGGGGCATCGATGCTGTCGCACGGGTTGTCCTTCCTGTCGCCTTCGCGTATCATCCAGTTGAAGAAAGACTTGAGAGCGCTCAAGGTCCTTGCCTGGGACCTGCGTGACAGTTTGACTGAAATCTTGCCGAAATAGCCTGCCAACTCTGCCGCGGTGACGGCTTGTGGCCTGTTCCCGCCGGATTCAAGGAATTCCTTCACGTCTGAACAGTAAGATGCCACGGTGTTGGGCGACATCTTTCTTTCGATGCCGAGGTAGTAGGCGAACTCCTTAAGTATTTCCTGTATGTCGCTTTTCAAGGTATGCAAAAATATATATTTTCGCCGAGGGAATTAATTTGACAAGTTAAAAACAATTTAATAAGTTTGCCGATTGTGAGAAAGTGTACATTGATACTGTGTCTTTTCCTTTGCCTGCTGACAGGTGTATCCTGCAGCCGGGAAGGGGAGTACGACCCGTTGAGAGGCTATCGCCATGTCCTGATATATTGCGGGCTTGGCTATAATAATCTCAGCAGCTATCTTGAGGACAATCTGGCAGACCTCAAGTCCGGTCTGCTTCCGGAGCTTGACCGTGATCTGGCTGTTGTTGCATTCTGTCACAACACTGCAAAGGATTTCGATTACGGTACCCCCACGTCCCCGGTTCTGGTGAGGATATACCGCGACAGGGGAATGACCCGAACCGACACGCTCAAGGTCTATCCTGAGAGCATGGAAAGTGCATCGGCTTCGGCTATCCGGGAGATGATGCTTGACGTGAAGGAAATGTTTCCGTCCGAAAGCTACGGAATGCTCTTCTCGTCGCATGCCAGCGGGTGGATTCCGGTAGGCTACAGCAGCTCCGGAGAGCGCCGCGGCATCATGCTCATGGAATACGGTCCGGATCCTGAACTGCCTCTGACCAAGACTATAGGCGCTCAGTATGAAGGGTCTTCATCAAATTCGCTTGAAATCGACATCAGGGACTTTGCCCAGGCGATCCCCATGCATCTGGACTATATGATCTTTGATGCCTGCCTTCTTGGAAGTGTCGAGTTTGCATGGGAGCTCAAGGACGTGTGCGACAGAATCGTCTTTTCGCCCACGGAGGTGCTTGCCTATGGCTTTGTCTACAACACTCTGGTGAAGAATCTGATGGCCGGACGCGAGCCTGATCTTGAGACGGTATGCCGGGAGTATTACGAGCGCTATGACAACATGGAAGGCCTCAACCGCTCCGCAACCGTAACGCTCGTCGACTGCTCGAAACTTGACAGGCTCTCCGAAGCATTTGCACGGATCGTGGCTTCCTGCGGGAACAGGCTTCCGGAGATAGACAGAAGCGATGTCCAGAAATATTTTTATGACGACGGCAGGTTCTTTTTCTACTATGACCTCAGGGATCTTGCCGCTGCAATGAATCCTGATTCCGGGCTTCTTGAGGAATTGGACAGCGCCCTAAGGGAATGCGTGGTCTATCATGCCGAGACCCCTTCGTTCTTCTTCCTGAAGCTTGAGCGCTGCTGTGGCCTGAGTGTCTATTTCCCTTCGCAGGATTGGCCTGTGCTCAACGGGTACTATGGCGGCCTGGGGTGGAACCAGGCTACCGGACTGGTCAACTGACGGAATAAAGGTTTGCAAAATTGATTTTAAGCGGTAATTTTGGGACCGGATTTTTTCGAACTATGTTTTCAGAAGGATACAAGAAGTCGGGCTGCATTGAGGTGGTGTGCGGCTCAATGTTTTCCGGAAAGACGGAAGAACTCATACGCCGCCTGCGCAGGGCGCAGTTTGCCAACCAGAAGATAGCCATATTCAAGCCGGCAATAGACAAGAGGTATTCGGATGTTGAGGTCGTCTCGCACGATTTCCACAAGATAAAGTCGACGCCGGTGTCATCCGCTTCGGAAATATTGAATGTTCCCGAGGATATTCAGGTGGTCGGAATCGATGAGGCCCAGTTTTTTGACGAGAGCCTTGTGGATGTGTGCCAGGAACTTGCCAACCGCGGAGTGAGGGTGATTGTTGCCGGTCTGGACACTGATTTCAAGGGCGTTCCCTTCGGCCCCATTCCGATGCTGATGGCCGTCGCGGAGGATGTTCAGAAGGTTCATGCAATCTGCGTGAGGTGCGGCAATCTTGCCAATTATTCCCATCGTCTCAACAAGAGCGAGGACTTGGTCCTGCTTGGTGAGAAGGATGTCTACGAACCTCTTTGCCGTGACTGTTATCTGAAGGCAGTCGCCGAGGAAAACGCCTGATGGACAATCTGTCAGGGATTTTTGCACGCAACTGCACTGTCCGCCGCATCGACAAGTCCACTGCCGATGCATTCATGGCGGAGAACCACAGGCTGGGGGCCACCGGAGGACGCTATCGTTATGGCCTTTTCGTGCATCGCAGTACAGGTGCTTCCGAGATGGCCTGTCCGGAGGGCAGCCTGGTTGCCGTGGCCGTGTTCTCCAATGCGAGGCGTTGGCTCAAGGACGGCAGGAAGGTGAGTTCATACGAATGGATCCGCTATGCCTCGCTTCCGGGCATGAGGGTGATAGGCGGGATGGGGAAACTCCTGCAGGCTTTCATTGACGAAGTCCATCCTGACGATGTGATGAGCTACGCGGACGCTGACTATCCGGACGGAGGAGAGGCATATTCGAAGCTCGGTTTTGTGGCCGAAGGTCTTGTGGAGCGGGGAGGGCACCGCGACATCAAGTACAGGCTCAGGATTTCCCGGTGATTTCGTCAGCCACCCTGCTGACAATATCGTAGTCGTAGCCTCTGGAAAGGGCATATTTCAGCAGTTTGAGTCTTGCGGCTTCGTCTCCGGAAAGACTTTTCCATTTTGACTCCATGAGCTTCCTCAATTTCTGTTCGGCCCTGTCTCCGTCAATTTCGCCGAGGGCCGCATTTATCATTTCGGGAGGTATCCGTTTCGCGCCAAGCGCAAATCTTATTTTCATGGGCCCCCACCCCGTTATTCCTGCCTTCTCGCGGGCGAAGGCTGCGGCATAGCGGCTGTCGTCGACGAAGCCGTTGGTCCTGAGGGCTTCCAGCAGTTCTTCTGCAGCCTCCATGTCTCCATCCAGCAGGGTGGTCGCCTTTTTCAGCATGTCCATGCTGCAATATTCTCTTCGTGCACATTGGCGCTCAAGGCGCGAGAGAATTTTCTTCTGTGTCTCGTTCATCAGAAATCGAATCCTATTGAGGCATAAATGCCCCACTGGCTTCTGTTTGACCAGTGGCAGTTGATCTTTATCGGGCCGGCCACGAAATCATATGCGAATTCGGCTCCGAGGGCCCAGTAGTCCGGATCGAATTCCGCGATCAGCCGGCTTCCGCCGTCATTGCTCTCAACCATCCCGGCAAGAGCCGAGACGTAGAATTTGCGAACCGGATTGAAACGCAGTTCCAGAGTCGCAGCCGCAAGATATTCGTCGGCCATCACGACATTGTCTATGCCGAAGAATGGAATCTGGCTGTCGGCATATCTGCCTGCCAGTGACCCTCCCACAAAATTGGTGTGCAGCACTGACAGATCCTTGTATATGTGTCCGTCGCTGCCTGTGGTGTTTCCGGTAGACATTACGGCCCTCAGGTCCACTTTCGGGATGAAGGCAATCTTGTCCGATGCCGGAAGGACTGTCCTGAAACTTGCCGACAGGGCTATCACCGGCTTGAATGTGGGATCTCCGGCCTTGAGAAAATCATAGTTGGCGACAAATGAAAGTTTTGTGCCGGAAGAAGGATAGTAGTAGTCGTCGTAGGTGTAGATGTGACCTGAGGCGAACGCTCCCAGATAGTCGCCTCTGAGAGCCTTTTCCGAGAGTGTCTCCTCTATGACAGAGCCGAGGTGCGTGTTGCGGTCGAGATTGATGTACTGGTTCTTGATCCCTGCCTCGAAATTCAGCTTGGTCCAGCGCACGTCAGTGATGTAAACGGTCTCCTTGTGAGTCCAGTATGAGGCATCGTATGTCATGTCGTTTCCGGATGAGCCGAGCATCCCCTTGTATCGTGAGACTGAGGCCCTGACGTTGATTGCCGGAATTTTTGCAAAATCCAGCGAGTAATGCAGGTCAGCCTTGAGGTTCTGCCCCAACTTGGCGGTGAAGTTGAGCTTTGAGCCTGTCATGCTGTTGACATTGAGCCCGAAGTTGAACAATATCGATGCCCATTCCTCGGTGTCGAGCCTGACTCCGAGTCCGATGTTGTGGGCCGGCGCCTTGACGAAGTTGAAAATAAGGTGATACGGCTCTCCGGCCCCAAGCATTGACCATGTTACCGATGCGAATGAGCCGGTAGCCTGGAAACGGCTCATGACTTTGTCGAGGTCTGCCTTTGTGACACTGTCTCCGGCCTCGAAGTCCAGAAGCTTGGAGAGTATGGACGCTTCCTTCTCGGAAATCCCCTGAAAAGAGATTTCGGCTATCCTGACAGGTGTCTCGGCGATATTGTCGGCTTTGTCCGTAATCTGGATGCGGTCGGCCCCGACCAGTTCCTTGAGCTTCTGCA
>CABUIX010000009.1 GCA_902491795.1 uncultured Bacteroidales bacterium
TTTCGCTTTCTCCGAGAATGGCGAGCATCGGAAGTCCTATGACCAGTGCAACCTGGATGAATCCCCTGGTAGTGGTGAGTCTGAATCCCTGACGTCCCATTACCAGGGCCAGCATCAGCGAGGTCGTTATCTTGGAGACTTCGGCCGGCTGGAATTTGACGGGACCGAGTTCAAACCATGAGTGAGAGCCTTTGACATCCCTGCTCAGGAATATCACCAGTACCAGGAGCACCAGCACGGCAATATATGCTGGCGGCGTCAGCACTTCCCAGAGTTTTGGGTTGATCACGAACAGAATAACCACATCCACTGCGAAAACGACCACCATCCAGAGGAACTGCTTGCCGCTGCGGCTGCCCAGGTCAAATATTGAGGACGGTTCGGCCGAATGCACGGACGCGTATATGCTTATCCATCCGATGATCACGAGCGCCAGGTACGCAAGCACGAGCCACCAGTCGATGGTCTGCCTGAGTCCCCTGTCGTAGGAATATGTGCCTCCTGTGCCCATGACTTTCAAAAGAATTTTGTCTCCAGCATTCTCTGCTCAAGATATTTCCGTTGGGGGCAAATTTCGCCCGTAAGGTATTTTTCAAGCATCAGGGATGCGACAGGAAGTGCCCATGTCGCACCGAAGCCGGCGTTCTCGACATAGGCGGCCACGGCAATTTTCGGATTGTCCTTGGGCGCAAAGCATATGAACACTGAATTGTCCTTGCCGTGCGGGTTCTGCGCAGTCCCGGTTTTGCCGCAGACCTCGATTCCCGGTATTGCCGCCGCAAAGGCGGTGCCTCCTGCGGAACCCCCTCCGTTGACTGCCTTGTACATGCCTTCGACGGCAGTAGCGAAATAGGAGGTGTCCACCATAGTGTAATGCCGTTCCTTGTATTTCGGATCAATCTGCACATTCTCGGAATCCTTTACCAGATGCGGGATATACCAGTAGCCGCGGTTGGCCATTATGGCGGCCAGATTGGCAATCTGCAGCGGTGTAGCTCCGATTTCTCCCTGTCCGATCGAGAGCGAGACTATTGTCTGGAATCTCCATCTGCCTTTTCCGTACAGTTTGTTGTAGTAGGCTGAAGTCGGTATGTTCCCTCCGAGTTCGGCCGGAATCCCGCTTCCGAGCTTTTCCCCGAATCCGAAGCTCAGCACATATTCTCTCCATGCGTCAAGCGCATCGGCGGTGGATGCGTATTTGTCGTTTTCCAGGATGTTGCGCAGCACATAACAGAAATATCCGTTGCAGGAAGTCGCGATTGCCGATTCGAAGTCCAGCGGCGAAGAGTGGGCGTGGCATCCGAGCTTGCGGGTGCTCGTGTAGTAGTAGCCCCTGTTGCAGGGATATTCGTAGTAGGGCTTGAGAACTCCTTCCTGCAGGCCTATCAGCCCGTTCACGAGCTTGAATACTGAGCCCGGGGGATATGAGGCCATCACGGTGCGGTTGAACATCGGTTTGCGCGGATCTCTTGACAGGCTGTCGTAGTAATGCCCGATGTCCGCCAGCACGTCCACGTCGATTCCCGGGCTGGAGACCATCGCCAGGATTTCTCCTGTAGACGGCTCTATGGCGACCACAGAGCCGACCTTTCCCTCCATGAGCTGCTGTCCGTACTGCTGAAGATGCGCGTCTATTGTGGACACTATGCTGTTTCCGGGCACGGCTGGCTTGTCCTCCTTTCCGTCGAGATATGAGGACTGAACCCTGTTTCTGGAATCGCGGAGCATGATGTGGTAGCCCTTTTCGCCGCGGAGTTCCTTCTCCATGGCGGATTCAAGACCGGTCCGCCCGATATAGTCTCCAGCCTTGTATTCAGGATGCTTTTCCAGATCATCGGAGTTGACCTCGGATATGTATCCCAGCAGGTTCCCGCCTGCATTGAACGGGTAGTCCCTTATGCTTCTCATCTGCGAGCGGAACCCCGGGAAGAGATACTGCTTTTCGGCGAATTTCATGTATGTTTCCGGTGACACCTGCTTCATCAGAGTCACGGTCCGGTATCCTATGCGGGAGCGGTATTTCCTGTAGTATGCCATTCTTTCCTTCAGGAATCCTGCTGTGGTGTCAAGCGCTTCGGCCAGGGCCAGGGTGTCGAATTCCGGCACGTCACGGGGCGTCACAAGGATGTCGTAGCACACCGTGTTCCCCACCAGGATCTCCCCGTTGCGGTCGAAGATGACGCCTCTCGGAGGATAGATGTCCGCATAGACCATCGAGTTGTTGGACGCGTCTTTCTTGTACTCGTCGTTGATGATCTGGATGTAGAACAACTTGCCGAGCAGCAGCAGGGCGAAAGCGGCGAGCCCTATCAGAAGTTTGTTTTTGCGGTTTATCTCCATTTTTGGCTGTCCTCGGAACAAAGAATCCAGGTTATGTATGTCGACACGAGGGTGCTTGCCGCAAGAGAGGCAGCGAACTTGACCGCGTCAATCCATAGCGGCCTGGTGCCGGCGCTTTCGGTCAAAATGAAGAAGAACAGGAAGACGGCGGTCACGATGAATGTCGCGAGCGCCATTTTCGGAAATCCCTGCCTCTGGAACGAAATGTTCTCGCCTCTTGCCCTGAGCTCACTGCCGAATACCAGCTGGATTACAGGCAGGCGAAGAAGCGCTGCCGGGACAAGAGCCAGCGATGTCAGGCCGACAAGGCCTCCGGCGAAAAAGTCCACGGCTACACCTGTCACGAAGGCTATGAGCATGCCGTAGATGGAGCTTCTGTGTACAGGCAGGCACAGTATCATGGCCGGCAGTATTGCAATCGTCAGAAACTGTGAAAAATTAAAGTAGTTCCAGAGAAGAATCTGCGCGATGACCAGAAGCAGGTATTTTATGGTGAAATTGTTCATTTTCCTTCCTCCTTCTCTGTCTCTGAAACCTCGAGATCCTGAATCTCATTCAGGTCCATGTTTCTCGTGACGGTCACATAGTGGGCGGAGCTGAAGTCCTGGAAAAGCTTCACCTCGACATGCTGGTTTGATCCGTCCACGAGTCTGGACTCCCCGGTGATTCCTATGGGAATTCCTTCCGGGAAGATTGATGAGTATCCGCTTGTCCATACTGTGTCTCCGGGACTTATTGCGTAGTGCGGCGGAATGTCGGTGACAACGGCCCCGTCGGAGCTTATGCCGTTCCACACGAGCGGGGCTGCAGGCCCTTCATGTCCTATTCTGGCGCTTACCGTGACATTTGGATTCATCAGCGTAAGGCCGTAGGAGTAGTGCCGGCTCACGGAATTTATGATTCCGATCACGCCTCTTCCGGTGATTATTCCTGATTGTGGCGTGATTCCGTCGTCGGAGCCCTTGTTCAGTATCACGTAGTTCTGCGGCCGGTTCCTGCTCATTTTCACGATTGTGGCAGGGGTGAATGTGAATTTGCTTCCCGCCGCCAGGGCGTTGTTTCCGGCCAGGGGGAGGCTCTTCACCGCTTCCGAGGATGCCGTGGCCTCCTTCATGGCCTCCTGTCTGCCGAGGAACACTTCGAGCTCACGGCGCAGACTGTCGTTCTGCCGGACAAGCCTCTCGTTGATTTCGTCAAGCATGAAGTAGTTGCGCAGCTTCTCGCCCGTGCCCCACAGGGCGGCCATGGTCCTGTGGGATGCCCTGTTTATCCATATGTCCTGCAAGGTTGAACTCCTGTCCAACATAGCAAGAGCAGCAATCTCCAAAAAAATGAAGATTGCCGCGCTCGCCATAATGGAAGTCTTTCGTCCCTGTGCCATTCTATCTCATGAGGAAAGAATAGCGGTCTGTATGTTTCAGGGCGTCACAAGTGCCTCTGGCTACCGCATGAAGCGGGTCGTCGGCCACATGGAAATCGATATTGACCTTGTCCTTGAATCTCTTTGCGAGTCCTCTGAGCAGGGCTCCTCCTCCCGAGAGGTAGATTCCGTTCTCCACGATGTCGGCGTAGAGTTCCGGAGGTGTGTTCTCAAGCACATGGAGTATGGAAGTCTCTATCTTGGCGATAGACTTGTCAAGGCAATGGGCTATCTCCTGGTGAGTAATTGTTGCCTCCACGGGGTGTGCAGTCATCAGGTTGGGACCGCGGACAACAAACGGGTCCGGAGCTTCGTCTCCAAGATCAGGAATGACTGCCCCCACTGCGATCTTTATCTTCTCGGCGGTGATTTCTCCCACCTTGACGTTGTGCTGCTGACGCAGGTAATATTGTATGTCGCTCGTGAACACGTCGCCTGCTGTGCGTATGCTGTCCTGAACCACAAGGCCGCCGAGGGATATGACTGCGATTTCCGTGGTGCCGCCGCCTATGTCGACGACCATGTTGCCCTGTGGCGCCTCAATGTCGAGACCTATTCCGAGCGCTGCCGCCATCGGCTCAAATATCAGGAACACATCCCTGCCTCCTGCATGTTCGGTAGAGTCGCGGACGGCCCTTATTTCCACTTCAGTGGAACCTGAGGGTATGCCGACGACAACCTTGAGGTTGGGGGTGAACAGGCTGTGCCGCTTGTTGCTTGCCTGCTTGATGAAGCCGCGGATCATCATTTCGGCTGCATTGAAGTCGGCGATCACGCCGTCCCTCAGGGGCCTGATGGTCTTGATTCCGGGGTTCACCTTTTCCTGCATCAGCTTGGCCTGCTGACCGAGCGCGATGCATTTTCCGGTATTGTTGTTTATTGCTATGATGCTCGGCTCGTCCAGCACTATCTGGTCATTCTGGTAGATGACCGTGTTGGCCGTTCCGAGGTCAATTGCAAGTTCTTGGTTTAAGAATGAAAATGCCATATTCAAGCTGTACTTGTCAACTTACAAATATAAGCAAAATTGCGTAATTTTGCCCAAAAGAGACTTATGGACAGAAAGATTTATGCCGTGGTGGTTGCGGGAGGCAGCGGCACGCGCATGGGGGCAGGGGAACCGAAGCAGTTCCTCCGTCTGGCAGGCAAGCGCATATTGCAGCGCACCATTGAAAATCTTGCGGATGCGGTACCCGGTGTCAAGATAATCACCGTGCTGCCTGCCGACTGCCTGACCTTGTGGAAGGATATGTGCGTTGCTGATTCTTTCGATTTCCCCCAGACGCTGGTGGCGGGCGGGCTGACGCGTTTCCTGTCGGTCAGAAATGCTCTGGCCAAGGTGCCTGACGGTGCCGTCGTGGCCATTCATGACGGCGTTCGGCCGTTCGCCAGTCCGGAATTGCTGCGCCGCATGCTGTCAATGATGTCGGAAACTACAAGGGCCCTCATCCCGGTTGTCCCCGTGATCGATACGCTGAAATCGGTTGATCCTGCAATACCCGATCCGCAGCGTTCCAAGACGGTTGCGGTACAGACACCCCAGATATTCCTGTCGGAGGACATCAAGAAGGCGTACGCGCGCCCTTATGACCCGTCCTTTACGGACGACGCATCCGTAGCCGCAAGAATAGGCATTCCTGTGGCCATGACTGAAGGCGAAAGATTCAACATAAAGATAACCACTCCCGAGGATCTGGTCTTCGGGGAGGCTATTCTTTCGTTGAAACGGCCTTGAATGATGTGCTCTTGTAGTCCTTTACCCAGATTTCGCGTTCAAATGACTGGTCAAGCGAAATCATGGTGTCCGTGGACTGCACGTAAGGGATTCTCTGGATCGTATTGATCAGAATGTTCATCAGGTGTTCGTTGTCGAAGCAGAAGACCTTCAGGAAAAGTGCGGCCTTGCCTGTGATGAAGTGGCATTCGACAATTTCCGGAACATGCTTGAGGGCGGTGACAACCTCCGGGTATTTGTTGTCCTCCGAAAGGCAGACACTGATGAATGCGCAGACGTTCAGTCCGAGGGCCCCCGGCTTTATTACCATACGGGAACCTGAGATCACGCCGTTGTTCTCCATTTTCTTCACTCTCTGGTGGACAGCGGCTCCTGAAATGTTGCATTCTCTCGCAATCTCGAGAAAAGGCATTCTGGCGTTGTTTACAAGAAAGGACAGAATCTTTCTGTCAATTTCATCAATATGATAGTTTGACATAATTCAACATCGGCTATTTTTTGCGGCGCTTGTATTTCGGGGTCGTGGCCGTTCCGGTCTCGACAATTTTTTTGCAGTCCTCTTCGCTTAGAGAGGCTGCGTCCGAACCTTTCGGAAGCTTGTAGTTCTTTCCGTCATGCTTGAGGTACGGCCCGTAACGTCCATTGATTATGCTTATGCCCGAATCTGCATACTCCTTTATCACCTGATTGGATGCAGGTGCATTCTGGGCTTTGCGTATAAGTTCCTCGCACTCGTCGAGGGTGATTGTCAGAGGGTCTTTGCCTTTAGGAACGGAAATGTTCCTGTCCCCGAACTTTATGTATGGGCCGAATCTTCCCTTGGTGACTATCACGTCTGTCCCGTCCACCTGTCCGGCTGTCCTGGGCAGACGGAACAGCTCGAGTGCATCTTCGAGCGTGAGGTTCTCGATCAGCTGTCCCTTGGCAAGGCTGGCATACTGCTTCCCGTCTCCTTCGCCTTTCTGTACGTAAGCTCCGTACTGTCCGAACTTTGCAATGACCTGACTGCCGTCTGACGGGTCGACTCCGAGGACTCTTTCAACGTGGCTGTACTGTCCGTTGTTGATGGTCTCCTCCACTTTCCTGTGGAAGTCCCCGTAAAAATCTGATATTACCGAATTCCAGACCATGTGGCCTTCGGCGATGCTGTCGAAGTCTTTCTCGACGTTTGCCGTGAAGTCGTAGTCCATCACGTTAGGGAAGTTCTCCACCAGGTAGTCGGACACGATCATGCCTATTTCCTGAGGTATAAGTTTTCCCCTCTCTGCTCCGATGGTCTCGCAGCCGGACGTTTCGCTTATCTTGCCGTCCTTGAGGCTGTAGTTCGTGACCGCTGCCTTGCGGCCGGGAACATCGGCTTTCACCAGGTATCCTCTGCCGGTGGTCAGCGTGCTGATTGTCGGGGCATATGTTGACGGCCTGCCTATTCCGAGCTCCTCAAGTTTCTTGACAAGGGTCGCTTCGGAATAGCGGTATGGCGGCTGCGAGAATTTTCCGGAAGCCGTGATTTCAACCGCGTCCATGCCGTCTCCGGCATTGAGTGCCGGAAGGATAGTGTTTTCCTCGCTGTCAGTCTCGTCGTCGGAGCCTTCAATGTAGAGTTTCAGGAAACCGTCGAAGAGTATTTCGGCGGCCTGCATGGTGAATTTTTCCGGCCGCTTGTCCGACGCGACTTTTATCGTCGTGTTGAGGATGCGCGCGTCTTCCATCTGTGAGGCCAGTGTGCGTTTCCAGATCAGGCTGTAGAGCTTCTGCTCCTGCGCCGTCCCTTCGATCGACGTGTTCTCCACAAATGTGGGGCGTATGGCCTCGTGTGCCTCCTGCGCTCCCTTTGAATGGGTCTTGTACTGTCTGGTGCGGGAATATTCCGCCCCGAAGTTTTCGGTTATGAATTTCCTTGAGGCGTTGAGCGCGAGTGTCGAAAGGTTGATGGAGTCCGTACGCATATAGGTTATCAGACCGCGCTCGTACAGGCTCTGCGCCACTCTCATCGTGAGACTCACGGGGAAATGCAGTTTCCGGGAAGCTTCCTGCTGGAGCGTGGATGTGGTAAAAGGCGGGGCAGGGTGCCTGACGGCTTCCTTCTTGTCGATTGAGTCCACTTTGTATTGTGCGCCTCTGCTGTCTTCGAGAAAGGCCCTTGCGCTTCCGGAGTCCTGGAACCTGGTGTCAAGGGTACCCTTGATTTTGGAGTCTCCGGCCTTGAAGATGCCTTCGACCTTGTAGTAGGGGGTTGTGCTGAATGCTATTATCTCCTTTTCCCTCTCGACCACGAGCCTGAGGGCCACCGACTGCACTCTGCCTGCGGAAAGGCCACGCTGTATCTTTCTCCAGAGAATGGGCGACAGCTCGAATCCGACGAGCCTGTCCAGCACACGCCTGGCCTGCTGTGCGTTGACCAGGTTGATGTTGATCTCCCGCGGATTCTCTACCGCGTGCTGTATGGCGTCCCTGGTTATTTCGTGAAAGACTATTCGCCGAGTGCGCGACTTGTCAAGTCCCAGGGTCTCCGACAGGTGCCAGGAGATTGCCTCTCCTTCGCGGTCTTCATCGGAAGCGAGCCATACGGTTTCCGCGGCTGCGGCTGCCTTCTTGAGTTCCGCCACGACTTTTTTCTTGTCAGCCGGAATCACGTACTCCGGTTTGAACCCGTGCTCGACGTCCACGCTCAGTTTGTTGTCCTGAAGATCGCGAATATGTCCGAAACTTGACTTCACTACATAGCCGTCGCCAAGAAACTTCTGAATTGTCTTGGCCTTGGCGGGCGACTCCACTATAACTAAATTCCCCTCCATATCACTGCTTTACAAATTCATACTGCAAAGAAAATCACAAACTCGGTAAAATTCAAAATTTAATCGCTAATTTTGTGATTGTTTTGCTTTGACCGCGAATGTTTTGCGGCATAAACAGATGCAGATGAAAGATAGTACCAAGAAAAAGATTATCAAATGGTTCTGGATTGTTGTCACAGCACCGTTCGCAATATTGATACTGGCTCTCGTCCTTGTCGGACTCTTCGCGAAGATACCTTCGTTTGAGGAGCTGGAGCACCCTGACAACAAACTGGCAACCCAGATTATTGCCGAGAACGGTGAGGTCCTGACAACCTTCCACATAGAAAACAGGACGTATGTCTCATACGATGAACTTTCGCCCTACCTGGTGGAGGCGGCAGTCGCCACTGAGGATGCCAGGTTCTACGAGCATTCGGGGATAGACATGAAGAGTCTTGCTCGCGTGCTTGTCAAGACTATTCTCATGCGCGATTCGAGTCAGGGCGGAGGAAGCACGATAACCCAGCAGCTTGCCAAGACACTGTATCCGCGTCCGGAAGTGAACAGCAAGATTCCCGGATGGTCATCTGTCGTGATGGTGCAGACCAAGCTCAAGGAGTGGATTACTGCCGTCAAACTTGAGCGCGACTACACCAAGGACGAGATTATGGACATGTACCTCAACTCGATATTCTTCGGCAGCGGCGCATATGGCGTCAAGGCAGCATCCGAGACGTTCTTCGGGAAGGAGCCTGCCGATCTGACGGTTGAGGAAGCTGCCCTGCTGGTCGGCATGGTCAACAAGCCCACGCGCTACAATCCCGTGCTCAATCCGGAGTATTCCCTTCAGCGCAGGAATTTCGTGATCGGTCAGATGGCAAGGAACGGTTTCATCACCAAGGACCAGAGGGATTCCCTCTGCAACATTCCCATCAACCTCGATTATCATGTGCTTGACCACAATTCCGGTCTCGCTCCATACTTCAGGGACATGCTCCGGCGCGACATGAATGCCGAAAAGCCCAGGCGCTCCGAATACCAGTATGCCGAAGACTATGCACAGGATTCGGTGCGCTGGCGCGAGGATCCGATTTACGGGTGGCTCAACAAGAACAGGAAGGCCGACGGCTCTAAGTACAACCTCGACCGTGACGGGCTGAAGATATACACTACCATCAACTACAAGATGCAGATGTATGCCGAGGAGGCCGTTGACGAGTACCTCGGAGGCCATTTGCAGAAACTCTTCGACAAGGAGGTCCGCTGGAAGACCAACAAGCCTTTTGCCAACAATGTGGACAAGAAGACAGTTGACATGCTGATGCAGCAGGCGAGGCGCTGGAGCGACCGCTACCGCATGGGGCACAGGGCAGGGAAGAGCGATGAGGAGATATATGCGCAGTTCAGGCAGCCCGTGAAGATGCGCGTGTTCTCATGGAATGACAAGGGATATGTCGACACGACCATGACGCCGGATGATTCCATACGGTACTACAAGTCCATACTGCGTTGCGGATTCGTTGCGATTGAACCCGGAACAGGCTACGTGAAGGCTTATGTCGGCGGACCGGACTACAGGTATTTCAAATATGACAACGTGAGCCAGGGCAAGCGCCAGATAGGCTCCACCGTCAAGCCTTTCCTGTATACTCTCGCGATGCAGGAGGGCATGACTCCTTGTGACAAGGTGGTGAACCTTCCACAGACCTTCGTGCTGTTCGACGGCTCCACATGGACTCCGAGAAGTACGGACCGTGAGGAGTGGATAGGACAGACCGTGACGCTCAGATGGGGGCTTTCAAGGAGTTCCAACAACATATCGGCATATCTGATGAAGGAGTTCGGGCCGACTGCTCTCGCCGGCATGATGCATCAGATGGGCATAATGACCCACATAGACGAGGTTTATTCCCTGTGCGTGGGCCCTGCGGAGGTGAACGTGTTCGACATGGTTTCCGCATACAATGTGTTCCCTTCCCACGGCACGTACATTTATCCCCAGTACGTGACCAGGATTACCGACAGCGAAGGAGTGGAAATCGGCCGTTATACCACGAGGAAGCGTGAAGCGATATCGGAGCAGACGGCATATCTGATGGTGGACCTGATGAAGGCCGTGATAAACGAGGGCACCGGCTCCCGCCTGCGCTCCGTATACGGGCTCAAGGGCCAGATTGCAGGAAAGACCGGAACCACCAATGACAATTCGGACGGATGGTTCATAGGATATACGCCGAAGATTACGGCCGGAGTCTGGGTCGGAGGCGAGGACAGACAGGTGCACTTCAATTCTCTTGCGCTCGGAAGCGGATCGAACATGTCCCTGCCGATTTGGGGCATCTGGATGAAGAAGTGTCTCGCCGATCCTTCGATCGGCTGGTCCGAGAGCGACACTTTCGCTCCGCCGTCAACAGGTGCGCTTGTCTTTGACTGTGATACCGAAGGCATATTCCTCGGCGGCTACAGCGAGGATTATGTGGGGTCGGAGTCGGAAACTGACTCTTCTGCAGAAGATTATTATTTCAATTAGCTGAATATGGGCAAATATTGTTCAATTGCCGTGATTTATGGTAGTGACACTTCGGAAAGTGAGGTGTCCTGCCGCAGCGGTGAGTTCGTGTCTTCCCGTATGGACGGGACCAGGTACGATGTCTATGAGATTTTTGCACGTTTCGGGAAATGGTCCCTCGTGGCTTGCAGGAAACGCAATTCCATGCGCGTAACCTTCCCGGAGGGGGCCAGGCCGGAGGTGGACAAGAATGATTTCTCCGTGACCATGCTCGGAAAGAAGGTTAAATTCGACTATGCCTATATAATGCAGCATGGTGCGCCCGGCGAGAACGGCCTTATGCAGGGCTATCTCGAGATGATTGGAGTGCCGTTCAACACCTGCAGCGCCTATGTGAGCACTGTTGCATTCGACAAGTACGCATGCAAGAACTGCCTTCGGGGAATAGGCTGCGTGAAATTTGCGCCTGATGCCTTTGTCCGCGAGGGAATGGATGTGGACAAATTCGCGTCCGATACGGCAAGCAGGCTGCGGTTCCCGGTTTTCGTGAAGCCTACACAGGGTGGATCGAGCTTTGGCGTGTCAAAAGTGGACAAGCCGTCAGATCTGTCGGCAGCGGTCAAGTTCGCATTTTCGGAGGGACCTTCCGTTCTTGTGGAGCAGGGAATAAGCGGCCGTGAGCTTACAGTCGCCGCATACAGGAGAGAAGGAAAGGTAGAGACCCTGCCCCCGATTGAGATTGTTACCGACAACGAGTATTTCGACTATGACGCGAAATACAACGGACACAGCAGGGAGGTCTGCCCGGCGGAGATCAGCGCTGAAGATTCTGCGAGATTGTCCGAAGCGACCAAGGCTGTATATTCCTGGCTCGGCTGCAGGGGCGTGGTCCGCATGGACTATATTCTGGCCGATGACGGGCTTTATTTCCTGGAAGTGAACACTATTCCCGGAATGACAAGTGCATCGCTCGTTCCCAAGATGGTAGCTGCCGCAGGAATTGACATGACTGATTTCCTCACAGGAATCATTGAGGAGTCATAGTGAGGCTTGCGGACTTCACAAGGGAGTCTTGCGAAACTTTACCCTTCGCCGGAGGCGAGGGGTTTGGTTTTGATGCTCTGCCGCGAACGTCTTGGGGTAGAGTCATACACTTATATTGTTGAACCGGATTATGAAATTCCGGCTGTCCGGCTGGCGGAATTGAATGAGGATATGTCCAGACTGTGCTCAGGGGAGCCTGTGCAGTATGTGCTTGGCCATGCGGAGTTTTGCGGGAGAAGTTTCAGCGTGAATCCTTCTGTTCTTATTCCCAGACCGGAAACCGAACTGCTGGTTGAGGAGGCAGTCGGACAGCTCAGGAAGATGGGAGGAAAA
Organism: uncultured Bacteroidales bacterium; assembly: GCA_902491795.1. Lineage (GTDB taxonomy): Bacteria > Bacteroidota > Bacteroidia > Bacteroidales > UBA932 > Cryptobacteroides. Next base: position 12,159 of record CABUIX010000009.1, read on the forward strand.
AGGAGAGTACTTGACCTCTGTACGGGAAGCGGCTGCATCGCATGGTCCATTGCGCTTGAGTTGCCCGGGACTGAGGTGGTGGCAGTGGACATCTCGGAACGGGCACTGTCTGTTGCCCGGAGCCAGTTCGGGGGCAATTTGCCTCAGGGAACAGTTGCGCCGACGTTTGTGCTCTCTGATGTTCTTGCCGGTTGTCCCGAAATAGAGGGGCGCTTTGATCTGCTTACGGCCAATCCGCCGTACATAATGGAGAAGGAGAAACCCGCAATGCGCCCAAATGTCCTGGAACATGAGCCCGGGATTGCATTGTTCGTGCCGGATGAAGACCCGCTTGTTTTCTACAGGGCAATTGCATCTGTCGCGGACCGTGTCCTTTCCGGGTCGGGATGCGGGATAGTCGAGATAAACGAAGTTCTGGGCCTTCAGGTTGAGGCCGAGTTTCGCGGTTCCGGCTGCAAAGAAACGGAAATTGTCAAGGATTATTTCTCGAAAGACCGCTTTGTCAAGTTTTCTTCGTCCCTTTGATTTCCTTCCGTGCAGCCCTGCTAGGTTGCAGCCTGCCGTTTGCCGCCTTTTTTCGTCCCGGCCGCCAAATTAACCGATTAGTTTCCGGAAAATCGCCCGATGCTGCCGAAATTTGCCGCAACACAAATGATTTGAACCATGAAAAATTTTGCGGTATTTGTCTTGACGGCATTTTTTGCAGTATCCTGCAGCCATGGGGCGATGGATCCGGTTGCTCCGGTTTCTGCTTCCACACTTTCCGATGTGGCGAGAATATTGTCACGCCTGCCTCTTGAGCAAGAACATCTTTACGAGGTTTATGACGCCGTCGGGGCTTCTTCCGGTAACGGTTATGACGAGGAGTACATGATGTGCGACCTTTTCGCGTCGCCTGGCTCCGGGGTAGGTGACGGGCACACGGAGTCCAAATCCCGGTCTTATTCAAGGCCAATAAGGGAATTGTTTGCCGACTATCTTTCGCTCAGCCTTGCCACCAGGTCGGGGGCTGCCGGTGTGGAAGAGTACATCGGCGCACTGTCGGCTTCTGATGTACAGATATATTGGCCATATTCTGAGGACTGGGACGGGAAGACATTCCCGATAATAACATATGATCCGGGATATGGTGCCGAAACGAATATCGGCTACGTGCTGGAATATGGCCCGGGCGGGGCCGAAGTCGTCGATTCCGTCATTGTTGACGAGAAGTTGGCGATGGAACGTCCGGTATGGGTAATCAACAGGAACGATGATGCTGCATTCACTCCTATTGACATGTTCATTGACGGCTCTGCGGAGAACGGTCCGGAATACCGCCCGGCGGTGTCGATTGTCGGTGACGATGAGGATGAGGGAGACGGAAGGATGCTGCTGGTCAAGTCCCTGCAGATGCTGCGCAATTATGATTCATGGTTCGGCGGTGCTTCGGAATTCTTCATCAAGTGCGGCGCGGTCGACGGGTTCAATGCCTCTACCGATGAGGAACTGAGACTTTACACCCCGTCCGTGACCGACTTCATGGTTGTGGTCAAGCGCCGGCAACTGGGCAAGACAATTCCGCTGGATGCCTTGCTTCTGACCAGCCTGACCCCTCAGATGGAGAACATTGCATTCCTGATCATCGAGGACGACGGCGGCAAGACCACCTCCTGGAAATGTTCGGCCGTGGTGAAGTACAACTCCAAGTCCTACGGATTCGAGATAAACATCCCCTACAAGGACCGGGACGATATCGTTTGGCGCGGGCAGCTGTCCAGTTCCTTTTTTGAAGGAGTCGACGAGGTCTCCGGACGGTTCGGTGACGTGGTTGTCACCTTTGCACTTCGCTGACCGTCATCTCGCAGGCGGAACAGTCGAAGTTCAGGGCCAGTTTCCTTCCGTTGTTCATCAGGAAAAGCCTTTCAGGTGGTGTGGCACCCTGGTATCGGGGACACATTCCCAATTCGTAGCGCACGCAATATCTGGTCTTCATCAGGGGCTCGTTCTCCGCTCTTGCTTCAGTCGAAGGGCTGGCGGCAATTGAGGCTTCCGCCTTGCCGGTGGCCAGAGGGATTCTCCTGCAGGGCAGTGCGTCAAGGTCTTCGGCGAGCATTCTCCTTATGCTGTTTATTGTTGAAGTGCTCAGCAGAGGAAGCCTGCCTCCAGTGGTCTCGATGTCCAGTGCATCCAGAGAGAAAGCATATATTCCGGAGTGTTTGGACAGCTGGTCGTGAATCATGGCCTTCATCCTCTCCGTGTTGTCGGCGGTGTCAAGTTCGGCGTGGAAGGTGCTTGTGCAGATCCTTCCGTCCTGGCTTGAGGCTTCCGTCTCGATCACGTATTTTCCGTGTATTCTCAACTTGAGCGAAACGGGTATTTCTCTTTTGGGACTGTTGCCCTCGATGGATTTTTCGTACGCCGCGTTGATGTTGCGGTAGAGGGTCATTCCTTCCTTCAGGTCAGGGATGTTTTTGGCGGTGATGCTTCTTCCTTCGCAGACGTCCCCTCTGAACCCGGTGATGCCGTCGGCGGTGGTGAAGGCAAAGCCGTCGCCATTCCTGAGTTCAAGCTCTTTTTTCAGCGGCTTGACTTCCACGCGCATGGACTGTGCCTCTCTGGAGACTGACAAAACCTTTCCTATTGCCTCTCCCATTGACTTGGGAGCATCCATCGATGACCAGCTGCCGCGCTTCCCGTCGATGAAGAGTTCAGTGAATCCTCTGTTGAAAGCTTTTGAGCTGTCCGGAGCGAATCCTCCATTGACGCGGCCGAACGATGCCCTTGCATACAGGTCGGGGTGCTTTTGGACCAGAGCGTTGAGGGCCAGGTCATAGTCTCTCACCACTGTCTTGACGTATGACATGCTTTTCAGCCTGCCTTCTATCTTGAATGAAATCACACCGGCTTCGGCAAGGTCTTCGAGCCTGTTCTTGAGGTTGTAGTCCTTGAGTGACAGAATGGCCTTGTTGTGAAGCAGCGTCCTGCCGTTCCCGTCGACCAGATCATAGAGAGAACGGCAGGCCTGAATGCATTCTCCCCTGTCGGCACTTCTCCCGTTGATTCTTTCCGATAGACGGCATTCCCCGCTGTAGCATACGCAGAGTGCACCATGCACGAAGAACTCGATTTCACAGTTGACTGCGGCTGATATTTCCCGTACCGTATCCAGAGAGAGCTCTCTTTCCAGCACTATTCTTGCGCAGCCGAGTGATTCGTAGAGTTTTGCCCTTTCGGGTGTCCTGATAGCGCACTGGGTTGAGGCATGCAGCGGAACGGTTATTTCTTTCCAGCCGAATATTGCGGGGTCCCTGACTATGAAAGCGTCTGCTCCGGCTTCCTGGGCCTGAATCATCTGCATTCTGGCGTCCTCCAGCTCACCAGGCAACAGCAGGGTATTGAAAGTTACAAATACTCTTGCCCCGAACCGGTGTGCGTATTCGCACAATTGCCTGATGTCTTCGATGCTGTTGCCTGCAGCTTTTCTCGCTCCGAAATCGGGACCGCCGATATATACCGCATCGGCACCGCAGTCAATGGCTGCGATGCCGATTTCGGTGTTTCTTGCCGGAGCAAGCAACTCGAGATGCTTCATTTATTTGAGGGCATTGAGAAGTTTCTGTGCCTCAGGACCATATGTGGGATCGCTGAGGGCCTTTGTGTAAAACTCCTTGGCCTTGTCAATGTTGTTGGCTGTCTGGTAGAGGGCACCTATGGTATATGCGATCTGTCCGGCATTTTTGGCTTTGGGAGCGAGTTCAAGATACTTTTCGAAATATGTGATGGCGTCGCTGTTGTTGCCTGAAAGCTGTGCTGCCTGGCCGGCAATCTGGTATGCAGTGCTGCTTTCGCTGTATTCATTTGACTTTACTGCAGCATCTACGGCTCCTGCGTAGTCTTTTGCCTTAAGTTTTGCGAGAGCATCCTTCAGGTAAAGATTTCCGAGCTGCTTGCCGGCTGCAGCCTCCTGTCCGTTTGCAGCTGCTGCGGTGAATGCCTGGATGGCTCCGTCAGAGTCTCCGCTTGACGCAAGTGCCATTCCGAGACGGAGAGATGCGACTCCGTTGGCCGGATCAGCATCGAGAATCTGCTGGTATGCTGCTGCAGCCTCTGCGAATTTCTTGCTGTTGAGGAGGTCTGTTCCTTTCTGCATCAGCAACTGCGGAATCAGTGTCTGGGCTTCATCCTGTACTGACTGGTTTTCATATTTTTTTGCAAGTTCAACCGTGGAGTTGAGTGCGGTGATGGCCTCGTCATATTTCTCGTCCTGGGCCAGGCTTTTGGCGAGGTTCAGGCTCACTTCGGGAATTGCGTTCTTGCAGTTGTCGGCAACCTCCTGTCCTTCTTCTCCAAGAGCTGTTGCCATGTCGTATGCCTTCTGGAAATACTCCAGTGCGCTTTCAAAATTTCCGTTGTTCAGATAAGTGGCCCCGTTGTTGTAGAGGTCTGTGGCCTGTGCGAGGTCCTGTGCGTTCAATGAACCGATGGCCATTATGGCCGCAGCGATAGTAACAATAAGTTTCTTCATGACGTGTTATAGATGTTTTAAAGTTTGCGACTTGGGCGGAAACAAAACTAATAAAAAAGTTTTAATTTTGTATGAGGATGACTCCAATAAGACTACATATTTCGTGCCTTGCGATCTTTCTGTCCGCTCTTGCGATGTCGGGGCAGGACATGCCTCCTCTTGGTGTGGCTGAAGAAATTAACAGGGGCTCATTCCCGAACGGGCTGGAATACTACCTGATCAACAATTCGGCCGAAAAAGGTTTTGCCGATTTTGCTCTTGTGGCAAAAACTGCTCAGTCAGATTCCGTTATAAGAGGCATGCTTGATTCTTTGCCCCATTTCGGGCGGCGTGCGCCATACAGGTTTCTGGCCGACAACGGCGTGGGCTATTCGGCCGAGGGCTATGTCGTCAGCCGGCCCGACGCAAGGATCGTTTCGTTGCGTAAAGTCCCTGTGTACAATGCCGATGTGGCTGATTCCACGCTGATGCTGCTGATGGACATGGCGTCGATGTCGCGTGTCCCGCAGGCTGTCATAGCGAGCGGAGACATAGATGTCGCCAAGGTCAGGGAGCGCATGGCCCTGTTGTCCATGATGGTTCCCAGACTTGATGCCAAGGCTGTGGAGCAGGAGTACAGGTGGGTGCCCAGAGATTCTTTGAGGATGATTGTCACCTACAATTCCACCGAGGACGTGGCGGCGGTCAATGCAATATTCAGCGCGCGCAGGCTTTCTGCGGCGCTCATGAATACTTTGCAGCCTCTTGTATCCGAGGCTTATTCCTATATTCTGGGGCATATAGTGTCCGTGAGGCTGGAAGATGCTTTCCGCCGGCTTGGCATACCCCTTGCCCAGATGCGGTTCGATTATCACGACAGTGCGGAAAGTTCCGGAGACGAGTATTATTCGTTTTCTCTCTTCACTTCTGCCGAGTGTCTTGACAAGGCGACTGCGGCCTTTGCGTCTGTGCTCTCGTCGCTTGACAAGAACGGAGCCACCGTCGAGGAGTTTGAAGACGCGAAACTGCGCATGAGGTCGGAGGCCAAGCGTTCGGAGTTCGGTCGCCGTCTTTCCAATGAAGAATATGTGGATAAGTGTGCTGCATCATATCTTTACGGATCCAATCTGGCATCAGAGACTTCAATAAACAGTTATGTCCTTGGGCGCAGTCTTCCTGCGGACAAGGAACTTTTCCTGTTCAACGGTTTTGTGGGAGCCCTGCTGGATTCAACCAGGAATCTGACGCTGCGTTATGATGTCCCGTATGCCGGCGTGGACCGCAAGTTGATGCGCGATACATTTTTTGAAGCATGGGCTTCTTCTTCACCTGGCGGCCAGGAGTACAAAGGCTTTTTCAGTGACACTTCGAGTGTGTACGGTCCCGTGAAGAAATCCAGGCTGCGGGTTGAGACTGCCGAACCCGTTTCCGGCGGAAAAATGTGGACATTCTCGAACGGATTGAGGGTCGTGTTCAAGAAAATGGACACGTCAGGAGAATTTCATTATTCCCTGATGCTGAGAGGCGGCATCGCTTCTGTTCCCGGTCTGAATTACGGCGAGGGCGCATTTGTCAAGGACATGCTCGGCCTCAGTGTCATAGCCGGCCAGAAAGGCCGCGATTTCCTGTCGGTTCTTTCGGCGAACGGAATCACCATGGAGTTCGATGCCGGACTCTCGGACATGAGAATCTCCGGGATGGCTCCCAAGGCAAAGCTCCCGCTGCTTATGAGAGCTCTTCTTGCAATTTCTGCTGAGAGAAAGCCGGATCATGAGGAATTTGAATACTACCGCGAAGCGGAGGCTCTCAGAATTGACATGGGGGCTCTTTCTCCGCGCAATGTCAATTCTTTGATGGACAGCATTATGCGGCCGAACTATTTCTATACCGACCGCAAGCGCATCGAGAATCTTCATGACGACCTTCCGGAAAGGGCGGAGCAGTATTTTGCTTCGGAATTCAGCAAGGTCAATGACGGCCTTCTTGTGATTGTCGGTGACCTGGACGAAGAAAAGCTCAAGAAGGAACTTGTCCGCACTGTCGGCGGCTTCAGCTGCAGGAACACGTATTCTCCAAGACCCAAGGTGAGCAGCCGATATGTCTCCGGATCAGTGACCTACATGGCAGAGTCTCTGCCGGGCCTGGTCGGGGGCGGAGAGATAGGAGTCAATGTGGGCATGTCTGCGCCGATAAGTTACAGCATCGGCAATTACATAGCTTTCAAGGCTGCGGCCGCATGCATAAGGAAGGAGCTTGTCGGGGTATTAGCCGAATGCGGAGCCTATGCGGAGGTTGGAGACAGGCTTGAAACGTTCCCTTCGGAGCGCATGTCCCTTTATGTGAACTGTCATCCGTGCATGGCTTCGGGCCTGCCGCTGTCAGTGTCGCCCGGAGATCCTCTGCTGATTCTGGACGCAGTGAGGAAGGTGACCTCGAGGCTCGGGGAGATTGAAATTTCTGAAACCGACCTGGCTGCCTACAAGGAAGTTCTTCTGAGCGGATTCGAACATATGGAAGATGACCCCGAGCAGATAGTCTCGGCAGTACTCGTCAGATACAGCGAGGGCAAGGATCTCGTGACCAGTTTCCGGCGTGCAGTGGAGGAACTTAAGGCAGAGGATATAAAGAAGATACTCGGTCAGCTTCAGAATGGTGCCGAGGTGGAGTATGTGATAATCTGATGGAAAAGAAATTCGGAACAATAATCCAGATAGGTGACATCCTTGTGTCCGAGGATGTGGTAACTGAATATTTTGCCTGCGACTATGGCGCCTGCCGCGGCGTATGCTGCATAGTGGGGGACAGCGGGGCACCCATGGAAGAAGACGAACCTGAACAGCTGGAGAAGGATTATCCCGAATTCAGTCCGCTCATGAGCGAAAAGGGCAGGAAAGCTGCAGAAAAGGCGGGCTTTTTCGAAATTGACAGGGACGGTGACATGGTCACGCCCCTTGTGGAGGGAAGTTGCGAGTGCGCGTATTGTCATTTCGGGCCTTCCGGAGAGGCGCTTTGCGCAATAGAAAAAGCAGGATTCAGAAAGCCTGTATCCTGCTCGCTTTATCCCATAAGGGTCACAAGACTTACCGGAGGATCAATAGCGCTCAATGTCCATCACTGGGACATCTGCCGTCCTGCATTTGACAAGGGGCGCCGCGAGAACATTCTGGTTTACCAGTTCCTGCGCAAGCCGCTGGAGGATTGCTATGGCAAAGACTTCTGGGCAGCCCTCGATGCTGCGGCTAAACATCTCGCTGGCTAGCCTCCAGACCTGACACGAGCCTCACAAGATCCCTTGTGAGACCTTCTAGCCGTAGTCCGGTGACGTCATATTCCACGGTGATCCTGTCTTCGAACATCTTCAGGGCTCTGGAAATCACGGAGCGCTTGACGAAGGTCATTGTCTCTCCGTCCTCTTTCTCCGGCTTGTAGCCGTGGAGGTCCATCACTCTCAGCAGAATCTGCTTTACTTCTTCAGGGGTGCCGTAGACATGTGCGGTTCTGGAAGAAAAGCCGAGTCTGGGGTATATCGCGGCAAAGACTGCCATGATCAGGCAAATCTGCCACAATGAGTCGTAGCCGTTGACGAATATCTTGGATATGTCGGCTTCAACCATGCCGGCCATGACCAGGGCGACGATGATGATCGTCAGGATTATCAGCAAGTAGAAAAAGTACTTGACAGAGCGGATTAAATACTTCATGGGAGCAAAATTAGCAATTTTTGTTATTTTTGTGCTTCAACTTAAAAATCCGAAATTATGGAAAGAGAGGATCCGCTTCAGAAACTTGAACGCCAGGAGGCCGAGAAGAAGGCCAACGGCGGACTCAAGACAGTGATGATCGTAATGGTCGTGGTGGCTATCGCGCTTGCGGCCGCCCTAGCATATGTCATGATGTCCAAGAACAAGCTGGTGAGCCAGCTAAACGACGAGAAGACTGACCTTACGGAGCAGCTGATCGCATTGCAGAACGATTACGCCGACCTGACATCAGAGTATGATGCAATCAATTATCAGCTTGACTCTTCCAGGGAAGAAATTGCGCAGCTGATTGAACGTGTCCGCGTGACCGAAGCGACCAACCGCAGCAAAATCCGCCAGTATGAGAAGGAACTGGGCACGCTGCGTTCGATAATGCGGGGATACATCGTCCAGATAGATTCCCTCAACACTCTCAACAAGCAGCTTACCGCCGAGGCCGCATCCGCCCGACAGGAGGCTGCCGCCAGCAAGAAGATGAATGCCGAGCTCACCCAGCAGGTAGAGAACCTTACCGACAAGGTTACTGCCGGCTCGATACTGAAGGCGCGCGGTCTGCGTATGGAGGCCTTCAATGCCAGTGACAGGGTGACTGACAGGAGTACGAGAGTGGTACGCCTGCTTGTGACATTGAGCCTTGTGGAGAACGAGCTCGCTACCCGCGGTCCCGTGCGCGTCTATGTCAGGGTGACCGATCCTTCAGGTAACCTTCTGCTTGACGGCAAGGGAACCACGTTCACCTTCGAGGAGCAGACGCTTGAGGCCACTGCCTCCCGTGAGGTCGATTATCAGGGATCGGAGGTTGAGCTGGGAATATATGTGAACAACATCCCCGACTTCACAAAGGGAATCTATACGGTTCAGGCATACACGGAGCAGTCGCTGCTCGGTTCTGCTGAACTGATGCTCAGGTAATGATATATGTCCATGTCCCTTTCTGCAGGAGTTTCTGCGTTTACTGCGATTTCTATTCTGAAATCGCCTGTAGAGGGAAGGACTTGGAACAGTTGGACCGCTATGTAGGTGAATTGTGCGCCGAAATAGCTTCACGCAGGCCAGAGCTGTCCCGGACATTGGGAGTAAATACGCTTTATTTTGGAGGAGGTACGCCGTCTGTGCTGCCTCCTTCCGCGTTTGAGAGCATCCTGAAGGCTTTGGACTGCGGACCGTACACCGAGTTCACCGTTGAGGTCAATCCCGAAGACCTGGTTGAGAACGGCACTGCTTACCTGAAGGAACTGCACCGTCTTGGAGTGAACCGCATCAGCATGGGCGTACAGTCGCTGGATGACGGGATACTCCGCTGGATGCGCCGAAGGCACGACGCGGCTACTGCTGTCCGTGCTTTCGGGATGCTGCGTGGCGCCGGTTTCGGCAACATCAGCCTGGATCTGATATTCGGGTTGCCGCAGCTGTCGCCGGAGACTCTCGCTCAAACCCTTGACGGCATATGCGGGCTGAGGCCCGAGCATGTTTCCGCATATCAGCTGAGTGTTGAGAACGGCAGTGATCTTGCGGCCATGGCGGCATGCGGAAAGTTCACGGAAGCTTCGGAAGATGCCTGCGCTGCGCAGTACGGAATGATCTGCAGCCGCCTTCGGGATGCCGGCTATGTGCATTACGAGATTTCCAACTGGGCCCTGCCGGGCCGTGAGGCGAAGCACAATTCGGCCTACTGGGAACGGGTGCCGTATGTCGGCTTCGGCCCCGGCGCACATTCCTTTGACGGGGAGCGCAGAAGCTGGAACAGCACACGGCTTTCCGGATGGTCAAGTTCTGCGGAACTCCTGACTGCTGGTGAGGCTTCGGAAGAAAGGATAATGCTGGGACTGCGCACGGCACGGGGAATCCCGGCGGAATGGTGCCGTCCTGAGGACCTGCACCGCTGCCTCGCGGACGGCTCCCTGGCTGCCGCCTCGGATGCGCTGCTGCCGGACGGCCTTCCTGCACGGGTTCGCATCCCTGAATCCCGATGGTTCGTCTCCGACGACATCATCGCAGGCTTGATATAGAGCGGTGCATTGCGTTAGCCTTGACTTTTGCACTAAAAATTGTATAATTGTGTCAGAACATAATTTAATATATATGATTAAAACTATTCTGATTTCTTCGTTCATTATGACGGCAGCAGTTCTGTCGCTGACATCCTGCGGAAAGGAAAAAGCCGGATATACGCCCGCCGGCTCTCCTTGGGCGAATAATGAAATATGCATTAATCTGTATGACTTTTCGTCTGGGGACTCGGGCAAGACGGTGCGTATTGTCAACCTGGAAGACAACTCCGAAATTGAATTCACGGCGGAGGAAAGAACGAATAGCGATGGCGAGGCGATGACCAGCATCTTCTTTCGTGCAGCCCGTCCTGACGTGAACGACATGATTACCATCGATCCTTCAGTGGCGCTGTCCGTAGGCATGGCGGAAACCCGTGTCTGCATTGGAAAGTACAGCACGGATCTGATGTGCGTTTATGAGCAATTTGCACAGGATGAATCAATCATTGAAGAAAACACGGATGGTGACGACGATTACTTCGCCGGCGGTATCAACTTCAGGATAAGCGATATCAAGTGCCAGGGGAAACTGATGGAGACAGACCTCCTGACCGAAACAGACGGTATTCCTTCTTTCGACCTGATTCTCGACGACAGCGGACTCACCATGCGGTTCCGATACGTGAACTGGGATCCGGACTTTTCGCCTTTTTCCGCAGGACAGCCGGAGTAAATTGCTTTGCGGCAGCGCGGCTTACGCGTACCTTTTCAGGATTTCTTCGAATATCGACTCGAGCTCGGCGGTGTCTAGTGTCGTGACCATGCGCATGCGCAGTTCCTTGAAGTCCGGCAGGCCCTTGAAATAGTTGCTCAGGTGCCGGCGCATCTCGTAGATGCCGCGCGGCTCCCCCTTGTATTTCAGCGACAGTGCGAGATGCTGCCGGGCGAGCGCCACCTTTTCGGCCACCGACGGCTCCGGCATCGCTTCGCCGTGCTCCATATAATATTTTATCTCACGGAAGATCCAGGGGTGGCCGAAGCTCGCGCGGCCTATCATGATGCCGTCCACCCCGTAGGTCTCGAAAGCCCGCAGGGCGGTGGGCCCGTCGGTGATGTCGCCGTTGCCGATGATCGGGATGTGCATGCGGGGGTTGTTCTTCACCTCGCCGATAAGCGTCCAGTCCGCTGAGCCCTTGTACATCTGGCAGCGGGTGCGCCCGTGGATCGTCAGCGCCTGTATTCCCACGTCCTGCAGGCGTTCGGCGAGTTCGACTATGATCTTGGAGTTGTCGTCCCAGCCGAGACGGGTCTTTACCGTGACGGGCTTGCCGACGGCTTCCACCACGGCCTTGGTGATTGCGACCATCTTGTCGGGATAGCGCATCATGCCCGAACCGGCTCCGCGGCCGGCTATCTTGGTGACCGGGCAGCCGAAGTTGATGTCGATGACGTCCGCCCCATGTCCGCCTGCAATCTCGGCGGCGTGGTCTGCCATCCGTGCAGCCTCCACCATTGACTCGGGAATGTGCCCGTATATCTGTATGCCCACGGGCGCTTCTTCGTCGGCGGTGCGCAGCTTTGCAATTGCCTTGGCCGCATCGCGTATCAGCCCGTCGGAAGGGATGAACTCGGTGTAAACCATATCGGCTCCCTGTTCGCGGCACAGAAGCCTGAACGACAGGTCGGTTATGTCTTCCATCGGCGCCAGCAGAAGCGGACGCTCTCCCAAATCAAGATTTCCGATTTTCATAGACTGCAAAAATACAAAATGGCACTGAAAAACTTATATTTGTATTTGTATGGGAAACATTTACCGCGAACGAATCGAAAGGCTGCGTGACCTCATGCGGTCGAGAAACTGGGATGCCGTGCTCATTACCGGCGGTGATCCCCACAGCAGTGAATATCCGGCCGAGCGCTGGAAACAGGTTCAGTGGCTGAGCGGTTTCACCGGTGAGGCCGGGGACATTGTCGTGACGCTAGACCATGCGGGCCTATGGACCGATACCCGTTATTTCATCCAGGCTGTGCAGCAGCTGGAGGGCACCGGAGTTGAACTTCACAAGACACGGGTCCCGGAACAGGTCCTGATTCCCGAATGGCTTGAATCCCAGTTCGGGAAAGAAGGGATTATTGCTGTCGACGGGCTTTGCGTCGGCGTTGGCTTTGCCAAGACCCTTCCAGGCACAGTGGTAAGTGTTCCCGACATGCTGTCCATAATGTGGCCGGACAGGCCTGAAATACCACATACTCCGGTTTTCACCGTCCAGTCGGGCGAGACCCGAGCTTCCAAGCTGGCCTGGCTGCGCGGTTTCCTTTCGGCAAAGGGCTGTGACGGAATGCTTGTCACCGCACTTGACGAGATCGCGTGGCTGCTGAACGTAAGGGCAGCCGACATTGAATACAACCCTCTCGTGATAAGTTACCTTCTCGTTACAGACGACAGTGTTGAATGGTATGTGGCAAAGGATGCGGACGAGGATCCGCAAACATCGGCTACCGTGAGCATCCTTGAGTCGGAAGGGATTGCCGTACTGCCTTATGCCGAAACGGAGCAGGAGCTCCCGGGCTTCAGGGGCAGGCTCTTCGTTGATCCTTCCACTCTCAACTGGAATCTGTACGAGGCTCTTGTGTCCGGAGAGGTTCCGCTTCTTGAGGGAGAAAGCCCGATAGGGTTGAGGAAGGCTGTCAAGAATGACTTCGAGATAGAAGGGATGAGAAAAATCCATGTCCAGGACGGGCTCGCGATGGAGCATTTCCTGTACTGGCTGGAGAAATCCGTCCAGGGCGGAAAGGAAATCACCGAATGGGATGCATCCGTTGCCCTGGGCAGGTTCCGTTCCGAGATTCCGGAATATATGGGCGACAGCTTCGAGACTATATCGGCGTATGGTCCTGCCGCCGCCCTTCCCCATTATGTTACACCGAGAGGGAATGCGCCCGTGCTGCGTGAACATGGCCTTTATCTGTGCGATTCCGGAGGACAGTACAGCTGCGGGACGACAGACATCACCAGGACAGTACCGCTCGGTGAGTGCACGCGTCTGGAACAGGAAGACTACACTCTCGTGCTGAAAGGCCACATAGCTCTTGCAGCGGCAGTCTTTCCGGCAGGAACAGCCGGATGTCAGATTGATGCGCTTGCCAGGGAGCCTCTCTGGAGGAACCTGAGAAATTTCGGACACGGGACCGGACATGGGATAGGCTATTTCCTTGGAGTTCATGAGGGACCACAGGACATTCGGCAGAATTTCAATTCCACGCCCTTGCTGCCGGGGATGATCACTTCGGACGAACCCGGAATCTATCGTGAGGGCATGCACGGAATCCGTCACGAGAACCTGCTTCTGTGTGTGGATGCAGGAACAAATGAGTTCGGCAGCTGGCGCTCCTTTGAGACTCTGACTCTCTGCCATTTCGACACTTCGGCGATCATTGCCGGCCTTCTGACCGATGACGAAAGGAAATGGCTCAATTCGTACAACGAGAGGGTCTATTCCGTGCTGGGCAGGCTGCTTCCTGAAGAGGAACGCGAGTGGCTGTATTCAAAGACAAGACCTATTTGAAATGATTGACAGGATATTGCTTTTCCCCTATTATTGGGTATTGAAACTCAGGAACCGGCGTTACAGCAGGCCCGGGCGCAAGTTCTATACTCCGGGAGTGCCCTCGCTGTGCGTCGGAAACGTCACGGTCGGAGGAACTGGGAAAACCCCCATGGTTGAACTTATTCTCAAGACACTGCGCACAAGCGACGAGTGGATGGACAAGAACATAGCGGTCCTTTCGCGCGGATACAAGCGCGAGAGCAAGGGCTTCCAGCAGGTTGTGGCCGGCGGGGCTGCCTCGATGTTCGGTGATGAGCCGCTGCAGATCAAGAAAAAGTTCCCCTGGGCCACCGTGGCGGTCGACAAGAACCGGATTGAAGGTTGCGAATTCCTGCAGCATCCTGAGATGCTGGCTTCCGGCAAGAAGGCCAAAAAGTGCTGGTACAGGGAGTTTCCGGCTGCCGACTATATAGTTTTCGACGATGCGTTCCAGTACAGGAAGCTCAGGGCTGCAAGGACAATGGTGCTTGTCGACTACAACCGTCCTGCGACAGAGGACATGCTGCTTCCTCTCGGACGTCTCAGGGATCTGCCCGAAAGAATAGGGGAGGCAGATATCGTCGTGGTCACCAAGTGCCCCGCTGAATTGGGGGAAGACGAGAGGAAGGCTTTTGCGGAGAGACTGGGCATCACTGGATATTCATCTTCCACTTGCTCGGGGACCGGAACCCTCGGACGCAGGCAGACGGTGCTCTTTGCGACAATCAAATACGGCATGCCGGTCGGAGTGTACGAAAAGACGGAGGCGAGATATGTCTATTCGAAGAAAATCATTCTTGTCAGCGGCATAGCTAAGGATACGCCGCTGCGTGACTATCTGAGCGATTTCTACAAGATTGTCAGACGCTTCGGCTTTCCCGACCATCACAAATACCGCTGGTCTGACATAACGAGAATCCAGATGGCGCTGCGCAAGAACCCGACGGCATCGATAATCACCACGGAGAAGGATGCCCAGAGGCTGCTTGACTTCCCGGGAATGCCGTCTGAGATTGCGGAGCGGCTGTTCATGCTCCCCATAGAAACAAAATTCCTCTCCGAGGAGGAGAGGAATGTGTTCAGGGACTGTATAGAAAGTCTGTAGGGCTTCCTCTATACGGTCATTATGTCCTTTTCCTTGAGCGAAACGTGGGTGTCGACTGTCTTCACCCAGTTGTCGGTCAGTTTCTGGATTTCGGCTTCAGCCTCCTTTTCGGTGTCTTCAGAAAGCCCCTCGTTCTTCTGGGCCTTCTTCAGGAGATCAATTCCGTCGCGACGGGCGTTGCGCACCACAATCTTGGCGTTCTCGCCCGCATTCCTGGCTTTCTTGATCAGGTCCTTGCGGCGCTCCTCGGTGAGTGCCGGAACGGTGCAGCGTATCACTTCTCCGTTGTTCTGGGGAGTCATTCCGAGGTTGGCATCGATGATGGCTTTCTCGATTTTTGAGATCATGCTCTTCTCCCAGGGCTGGATTGCCAATGTCTTGGCGTCGGGAGCCGAGACTGATGCAACCTGAGGAATCGGAGTGGGCGTACCGTAGTAGTCAACGGTGACATTGTTGAAAATAAGAGGATTTGCCTTTCCTACCCTGTAGGACTTGAGGTCTTCTTCGAGGAAGTTTACGGCTTCCTTCATTTTGGAATCAGTCAGATTGATGATTTCCTTGGCTCTGTCTGTCAACATATATTATAATTGTTTTGTCAAGCGTGAACTGTGGTCCCTATCTTTTCACCTGAGAGAAGCCTGCCGAGATTGCCTTTTTGCTCAACGTTGAAGACTATTATGGGAATCGGTCCCTGTTCGCAGAGAGCGAAGGCTGTGGCGTCCATCACTTTCAGGTGGTCTGCCAGCGCCTTGGTGAACGTCAGTTCGTCATATTTGACGGCATTGGGGTCCTTCTCCGGGTCGGCAGTGTACACTCCGTCAACTCTGGTGCCTTTCAGCAGGGCGTCCGCCCCGATTTCGAGCGCCCTGAGGGCCGCACCTGAATCGGTGGTGAAGAACGGATTGCCCGTTCCTCCGGAGATAAGTGCGACTCCGCCCTCCTCCAGCAGCGCGACAGCGTCTTCCTTCCTGTAATATCTTGCAATCGGCTCCATCGGCGTTGCGGTGAAGACTTCAGCCTTGAGGCCTTCGGAACGCAGCGCACACGCGAGCCCCAGTGAATTGATAACGGTGGCGAGCATGCCCATCCTGTCGCCGTTCACCCTGTCGAATCCCTTTCCGACGCCCTGCAGGCCGCGGAAAATGTTGCCGCCTCCGTTGACTACGGCAATCTGGTGCCCTGCCTTTACCGCCTGGGCTATTTCGTGTGCATATTCAACAAGACTGCGGCTGTCTATTCCCTTTCCTTCAGAGCCTCCGAGGCTTTCTCCGCTGAGTTTGAGCAGTACTCTCATATATCGTTGTTTGGATAACAAAAGTATTTGAAAATTATGAAACTTGCAAGATTAGGACTATATTTGCAGCCTGTGGAGTACAACATCCGAGACTAAATATCAGAAAAATGTTCATATTCAATTCATCTATCGGAAAGAAATTCGTTCAGGCTGTGAGCGGCGCGTTTCTTATCATTTTCCTGCTTCTTCACACGACCATCAACTTCTTCTCCGTAATTGACTCCTTTACGGGAAAGTTCGGTGCTGTGGCTGCTGACGACAAACTGTTCAGTGCGGGAGACGGACTTTTCAAGCTGGGTTGCGACTTCATGTCCACCCCGGTGATTTCCATTCTTGTCCCCGTGCTTGCCCTCGGCTTCCTCGTGCACATCCTTTACGGATGCTGGCTTACCTGGAAGAACATCGTTGCGCGCGGAGGCTACAAGCGCTATGAGGTGAAGAGCCGTGCTGCCACCGATTCATGGTCAGCCCGAAACATGTTTGTGCTCGGACTGCTCATCGTTCTCGGAATTGCGGTTCACCTTACCCACTTCTGGGCATACATGCAGCTTCCCGAGATGTTCGGCATCGGAAACTATGAGGACAATCCCTATGACCTTCTGATGGCCACGTTCGGGAGCTGGTGGGTTCTTGCCATCTATCTCGTGTGGTTCGTTGTCCTTTGGTTCCACCTTACTCACGGATTCTGGAGCATGTTCCAGACTGTAGGCTGGGACGGCAGCGTATGGTTCAAGCGCATCAAGGTCATAGGCGTGATTGTTGCCACCCTGATCTGCGTTCTTCTTGCAGTCGTTGCGATCAACGGATTTGTTCAGGCGCGACTCCTGCTGTAGGAAAGACAGTTTTTGATTTTAAAAAATATTTGATTATCTTTGCGACCCCTATTTTGTGTAGGGATCGCAATTTTTATTAACTATTTAAAGATCAAGACAGTGGACACACAAAGCTACAAAACGGTATCGCTGAACAAGGCGACCGTTGACAAGAAGTGGGTTGTCATTGACGCGACTGATCTCGCTCTTGGTCGTCTCGCATCCCGCGTGGCGCTCGTTCTTCGTGGAAAGAACAAGCCCGGGTTTACTCCTCATGTGGACTGCGGTGACAATGTCATCGTTGTCAATGCGGAAAAAGTTTCTCTCAGCGGAAAGAAGATGACTGACCGTGTCTATGTGCGCTATACCGGATATCCCGGAGGACAGCGTTTCACGACACCCAAGGAGATCCTCGAGAAGAGACCCACCGAACTCGTCAGGAGAGCTGTAAAGGGTATGCTCCCCAAGACACGCCTCGGAGCCGATCTGCTCAACAACCTTTTCATTTATGAAGGTCCTGAGCATCCTCACCAGGCACAAAACCCTAAAGTTATCAAGTTGGACGAAATTTAAACAGAGCAAATGGAACAGACACACGCCCTTGGAAGACGTAAAGCAGCTGTGGCTCGCGTTTATCTCACGGCCGGCACAGGCAATGTCACCATCAACGACCGCCCCATCGAGACCTATTTCCCTCTCGATTCCCTTCGTTATGTTGTGAACCAGCCTTTTGAGGTTACCGGAACACTCGGCCAGTTCGATGTCAAGATCACCATCAAGGGTGGCGGCATCAAGGGACAGGCTGAAGCTATCCGTCTCGGTATCTCACGTGCCCTCTGCGAGGTGAACAGAGAAGCATACCGTTCTGCACTCAAGGCAGCAGGCTTCCTTACCCGCGACTCACGTGAAGTTGAGCGCAAGAAGCCCGGTCAGCCCGGTGCACGTCGCCGCTTCCAGTTCAGTAAACGTTAGTCATATCGTTGTTTTTACGGCACAGCAGCGGTTATCAAACCATCCTGGAGATGGCTGCCCTGCTGCGGAAAAGGCCGGAGACCGGGAAGACCGCTACTCCGCCTTGAAGAAAAGAGGCCCCTTAACGGGGACAGTTTACAAAAAACAGATAAACAGAAAATGTCACGCACAAATTTCCAAGAATTGCTTGATGCAGGTGTACATTTCGGACACCTGGCCAGGAAGTGGAACCCCAAGATGGCTCCCTACATCTTCGACCAGAAGAACGGAATTCACGTAATTGACCTGCGCAAGACAGTCGTCAAGATAGACGAGGCGGCAGAGGAGATGAAGCAGCTGGCAAAGTCCGGCCGCAAGATTCTCTTTGTTGCCACCAAGAAGCAGGCGAAGGATATTGTCAAGGAGAAAGCAGCTTCTGTCAATATGCCTTCAATCACCGAGCGCTGGGCCGGTGGCATGCTTACCAATTTCCCTACCATCCGCAAGGCTGTCAAGAAGATGTCCACCATCGACAAGATGAAGGAGGACGGAACTTTTGACAAGCTTGCAAAGAGAGAGCGCCTTCAGATTGACCGTCAGAGGGCCAAGCTTGAGAAGAACCTCGGCTCCATCCGCGACATGAGCCGCCTTCCTTCCGCACTGTTCATTGTTGACGTGCAGAAAGAGGCCAATGCCGTGAAGGAAGCCAACCGTCTCAACATCCCGGTATTCGCAATGGTTGATACTTGTTGCGATCCCACCCCTATTGATTATGTGATACCGGCAAACGACGATGCCGTCAACTCTATCGAGTGCATTGTCGACGTTCTTTGCAAGGCCATCCAGGAAGGACTTGACGAGCGCAAGCTCGAAAAGGACAAGGAAGCTGCAGCAGCCGCTGAAGAGGGAGACGCCTCAAAGCCTGCAGCAGCCCGTAAGCTCCGTGCCCGCAAGGGAGGAAAACCTGCCGATGATGCGGCTCAGTCAGAAGAGGCCGCAGCGGCTGAAGAATAAGTTCCATTTAGTTAGTTAGAATAAGATATTATGGCTATTACAGCAGCAGACGTAATGAAGTTGCGCAAGATGACTTCTGCGGGAATGATGGACTGCAAGAAGGCCCTCGAGGAAGCCGCCGGCGACTTCGACAAGGCCATCGGCATCATTCGCGAGAAGGGCAAGATGGTTGCGGCAAAGCGTGCGGACCGTGAGACTTCAGAGGGTGCGGTGAAGACCCGCATCTCCGGAGACAAGGCCCTTATCGTATGCCTCGGATGCGAGACAGACTTCGTGTCACGCAACGCGGACTTCCAGAATCTTGCAAACGCAATCGCAGATGTCGCAATCGCACAGTGCCCTGCAGACCTCGAAGCCCTCAAGGCTTGCCGCATGTCCGACGGATATACCGTTGAGGAAGCGGTTGAGGCCCAGACCGGAAAGACCGGAGAGAAGCACGTGCTTGCATACTATGCCCTGATTGAAGCACCTTTCGTGGCAGAGTATGTGCACACTCTCAACGGCAAGCTCGGCGCAATCGTCGGCTTCAACAAGGAAGTTCCCGCCGAACTCGCTAAGGGAATCGTCATGCAGGTTGCTTCAATGAACCCTGTAGCGGTTTCTCCTGAGGAGTGCCCTCAGTCAGTAATCGACAACGAACTTAAGGTCGCTGTCGAGAAGACCAAGGAGGAACTCGTGCAGAAGGCTGTCAATGCAGCTCTCGAGAAGGCCGGAATCAATCCTGCCCATGTCGACAGCGAGGACCACATCGAGTCCAACACTGCTAAGGGCTGGCTTACTCCCGAGCAGGCAGACAAGGCCCGTGAGATCATCAAGACCGTTTCTGAGCAGAAGGCTGCCAGCCTTCCCGAGCAGATGGTCAACAACATAGCTCACGGACGTCTCCAGAAGTTCTTCAAGGAGCAGACTCTGCTGGAGCAGGAGTATCAGATGGGCGATGGCAAGCAGTCCGTTAAGGATGTCATTGCTGCCACCGACAAGGACATCAAGATTCTCTCATTCAAGCGTTTCTCCCTGAACGACTAATTCTTCAGGATTGACATAGGAAGACCGGTCCAAAAGCAATTTTGGACCGGTCTTTTTCATGTCCTGTATTGGAGAATCTGTCTGGTTTCGGAAATCTGTTCTGTTTCAGAGAATCTGTCCTGCTTCAGAAGTGTGATGGGTGTCAGAAGGTATGACTGCTTTCGGAAAAGTGCCAATGTGATTTCGGATGTGTCCTGTTTGCGTTGCCTTGTGATGGCATGTATTGTCGATGAGGTTCGACCTCATGACGATGCTTCAGGCCATCATCCCCTCCATGCTGTCGGCCGCATCTTTGGCTGGTTTACTGCTGCTGACATACTGCTGGTTCGCTGCGGCTGACGTGCTGCGGCCGGTGTGCTGTTGCTGCGCTGCGTCCGATGTGCTGCGGTTTCCTGTTTCCTGTCTCCTATGTCAGACTTGCTGTTGCAATTTTCTGTGAGTGGCATGCCGCGGCTTTTCATGAAGCTAATTTCCGGGATTGAAGACAATGTAGAGGGAATATGTCGGAGTTCCTGCAATTCATCGGGAACAGTGGAGTGCCTTGGAGAGGCCCGCATGAGGGGTGAGTGTTCCCGATGGAACCAAAACGGGTCCATCGGGAACGCCGAGTGACATCCTATGGCCGTCAGAAGCCTGTTGGTGCTCCCGGTGAATTGCAGGAAACCATAGGAGGATACAAGGATGGTTCGTGACTGGTGCGGAGTTGGGATCATTGGTCGGGGGGCGGAAACTGAGTGTTGGAGTTGAATGTCGGAGTTGAGAGCCGGAAGTATTATTTCAATATTAGAGAAGATTGGCAGTTCCTGCAAAAGACCTGTCGCACCGAAGTGCCCTGGACGCGCGTGGGAGAGGGGTGAGTGCGACAGGTCTCACAAAACTGGCGCGACCTGTCGCAGCGGCATGTCCTGCAGGCCCCTGGGAGGCCGGTCGGTGCGACAGGTGAATTGCAGGAACTTTGCTTCGGATTGGCAAGCGGTTGGGCAGGCGGCTCGGCTCAAGTGGATGCAGATATGAAAACTCGTCAACTGGCTTGAAAATCAAATTATTATTATTATTATTATTGCATTCGCTTGTTGCCAATGATTGTTTGCCTATGAAAATTCGGAGTATAACTTTTTTCAGTCTTTTCGCAATGGGGATATGCTCGGTCCTGTTCTCGGGCGGGTGTTCTTCGCGTAGGTATGTGAAGGATATGATGACCGCCATGATAGGATATCGAATTGAATTTCCGGACGCTCTGACATCGGTCAATGCGGATCAGATGGAGGACGAAGCTCTTCTTTCATATGACGGCAAGGCCAAGCTGGTGATGTTCATTTCCCCTGAAGAGTGCTCGACATGCAGAATATCCAAGATGTATCTTGCGGATACTTTGTTCCGGATCAAGTCTTATGACGATTTGGTGCCGGTGGTGATAATCCGGCCGGATGAAGCGCGGCGAGACAGCATAATAGAGGCAATACGCTTCAATTGGTTCGAATTTCCGGTATATGAAGACAAGGAGGGAGAGTTCCTGAAAAGCAATTCGGTGATTCCTGAAGATGAGAGATTCCACACATTTCTCGTTGGAAAGGATGACAGGATATTGCTGGTTGGCAATCCTATGCTTGATGAGAGAATCATGAACTTGTATATAGAAACACTGTCATCAAAAACAAAATGCTTATGAAAAAGAGAATTATCATTGCGGCGGGAGCGGTGCTTCTTGCCGCATCTGCAGCGGTTGCGATCAGCACCGGAAAAACGGGGACAGCGGAGCAGATGCTGTTCGAGGCGAATGTTGAGGCGCTGTCAAAGATGGAAGAATCTGGAGGACAAGAATGTTATAAAGAATTCAAATGTGACCCTGCTGAACAGGATGTCTACTGTGGTACCTGTGAAATATTACCGGGAAGAGGATCAAGGACAAGTAACTGTTACAAGCCATAAAAATATGTCTAAATCAAGAATTTATAGCATTATAGCATTATTGCTTCTGCTGATTGTAGCAGGTGGTTTGATGTACAAGAGTGTAACTTGCAGAATTGATCCATTGTTGGTTGCCAATATTGAAGCTCTTGTGAGAAGCGAAGGCGACGGCCAGTATGTTGATTGTTATGAAAGGATAGTGTCAGATCCTTCAGAGACTGTATTTTATTGTGGAACTTGTTCTGAAATACCCGGAAGATGGAAAAGTGGGATGAGTTTTTGTTTGGATTAAGGAAATATGTCATAGCCGCCGTACTTGTATGCACGGTGGGTTTTATGATAGCCTCATGCGATCAGCCACGATGTTTTGCCTTCAGGGACGTGGTAAATGTGTCTGAATTCCCGGCAACGTATACCTTGGGCGCTCCAGAGTCTCTGCCCGTTGATGCGATTGGAATACAGGGCATCCATGTCTTCAATGACATCATCCTGCTTTCATGTGCCGACCCTCGTGGCTGCCTGGCCGCTTTTGACAAGGACGGGAATCAGATTTCCGAACCTTTTCTCCGCACGGGAAGAGGTCCAGGAGAGGTCCTTTTCCGCCCGTATATGTCATGGCTGAGTTTCAGCGAGGATCGTGGCAATAAGGATTGCGGACTTTATGATTTCAAGGGGAATTATCTTGAATATGACATTGCCGGAGCCTTGTCCCGTGAACCGGTTCCATATGAGTGCCTTGCGGATTCTCTTCCGACCGCGGCGGGTGCAAGGTATTTCTTGGTGACTGACAGTTCTCTGATCTGCAGGAGTGTAAACGGTACAGACGACGGATATCAGAGGTATCTTGTGGATTTTGACGGGAAAGAACAGGTAACTGATGCCATGTCCTTGCTGAACGCATTCCGCTCGGAAGACAAGAACGTTCTTGCAACCATCTTTGCCGTCAACCGGGAAAAAGGAATCGTGGCCGAGCTCGGCTCCCGCCTGAGTGTGATTCAACTGTACTCGCTGTCGGGTGATTTCTGCCGGACAGTCGCTGTTGGCTCCGGACTGGAAGATAAGGACAAGATCGGTGCCGTTGAGCAGGAGGATATGCCGAAGACGTATTATGAAGCAAAAGCCTTCCGTGACTTTTTCGTGGGATTGTACCTCGGAACTACGGTCAGGGAATTGGATGAAGGTGAATATGCTCCGCCCGAGCTGCATTTTTTCAGCTGGGACGGAACACCTCTGCTGAGCATATCATTGCCGGTCCAGGCCTTGTTCTTCGACATTGACCTTGAAGACGGAAAGCTTTATATAGTCGATGGCAACACCGAAAAAATATCAAGGTATGACGTGTCACACATAATCGATTCGCTCGGATGACATTACTTTCTCTGAAAATATTAGAAAGGCCCTTGTTGCTTGTCCTGCCCGTGCTGTCAATGATTGTCTCCTGCGGACGGACAAATTTCATTGAAGGCGTTCCCGTAAGGCTGGTCAAGGCGGAGAAAACCTTGGATCTTGCTTGCGATTCTTCTTTCACCGGCACTTTCTCCGAGTGTCTCCAATGCGTCGATTTGAGCGTTGAGAGCGATTCTGTCCTTGTATTAAGAGAAATGGAGAATTCCAGCCGTGACTTCCTATATTTCAAATGCTGGTCATTGTCGGACTATTCGTATTTGGGCGCGTTCGTACACCGTGGCAGAGGCCCTGGAGAAGTGCTTATGCCTAATTTCGCCGGTAGCTTCCTTTCGGATGAAACCGGCGGGGAATTAAGCTGCATTGCGGACATAAGCCTTAGCAAGCTGTTCTCCGTTGATTATCCCTTGTCTATCAGCTCTGGAGAAACGCAAAGTTCGCTGATGTGCACATTGCCTGAGCAAACCTTGTATGCGCGTCCGCTTGACGGTAATGTCATGTATGTTGAGTATATCGACAATGACATTCTCAGGTGCCGTATTATGGACATGAACGGCAGCATCCTCAATGATTATGACATCTATGGGAGATTCTCTGCTTTGTCATGTGTTTACCAGTTGAGCCATGTACTTCTTGTGAATCGGGCGAAAGGCCTTGCCGCTTCCGTGATGATGAGTCTGCCTCAAAATGAATATCCTGAATCTTGAAAGCGGAGATGTCTCTTCGTTCGCAGTCGATAGGGAGTTTGGAAACTGGCGTAAAATCATTCGGCCGCAGCACCCTGATGAAATTATGAAAAGTATTGAGTACTATCAGAGTGCAGATGCCTCCGATGACTATATATTTGCTGTCTATGCGGGAATGCCTATACGGGAACTTGGAAACAGGAAAGATACTCATCTTCACATATATGACTGGAGCGGCCGTCTCTTGTACGACGTTACGCTTCCGGAAGTTTTGCATTCCATTGCGTTTGATGCAAATGCTGAAATGTTGTACGGACTCAACCGTGACGAGAATCGGATCTACCGCTACGACCTGTCGGGGCTTATATAGCGGCATGAGCAATTGTTGTCATGATGCACTGCCGGCCTCATTAAGGTCCTGTCATAGCGGTATGGTCTGATCAGCCGGGCCTGACGTGCAATTCTTGATTGGGGGAAGGTCCTGTATGTGAAGTCTGATGTGCAGAGCTTATTGGCAAGGTTTGGCGTGTAAGGTCTGTCAGGAAAATCTGACTTTTCCTGATGTCGGAGTTCCTGCAATTCACCTGTCGCACCGAAGTGCCCTGGAAGCGCGTGGGAGAGGGGTGATTGCGACAGGTCTCACAAAAATGGCGCGACCTGTCGCAGCAGCATGCCCTGCAGACCCCTGGGAGGCCGGTCGGTGCGACAGGTGAATTGCAGGAACTTTGCTTCGGATTGGCAAGCCGGTGAACAGGTGGTGTGGATGAGCGGATAAGTAGTGGTACCGGTCTCTGCCGTTGCCGCTGCCTTTGCTCCGGTCCGGGATACCAGGCTCCGGTTCATAATACCAAGAATCAGTGCAAAAGAATGCAAAAGAATAACCGGGATGCCGAACATTGGTCGGTATCCCGGTTTCTTGCGGATGGCTACCTTAGCACGAACTCAACACTGCCGCGAGAGTTTGCCGCGTGCGCCAGCAGACTAAAGACTAGTTCTCCCCTACATGGAAGGCGACGCGGAGATCCTCAACCTCCTTGTCGGTGATGGGGTGGAGTTTTCCGATGGGCGTTGCAAGCACGAGCGACTTGGCACTGAACTCGGCTACCTCAAGACGGTCGAACGCATTGAGCAGGGAGTCTGAAGCCACAACGATGGAGTCGTTGGCAAGCATTGCGCAAGGACGGTCCTTGAGCGCCTCAGCCACTTTTGCAGGCTCTGTATATTGTGAGCCGAAGGGGAACTTGGGCACGTCCTGGAGGAATATCCAGCTCTCAGGAATCGTGCGCACGTTGAATACGGCATCCGTCGTGCAGAATCCCATGAGTGCGGGGCACTGGGTCAGGATGATTGCTTTCACCTTCGGGTTGCGGCGGTAGATCTCGAAGTGGAGTGCTGTAGCGCGGCTCGGCCTCTTGCCAGCCTCTGCCATGCCGTCCTTGATCTGGACGATGTCCTCCTCATCGATGTCCCAGCGCTGGATTCCCGTCGGGGTGATCAGGAAGTCATTGTCGCGCCAGCGCATTGACACGGTTCCGTAGGAACTGCTCATGAGCTTCTGGTCGCAGGCCCTGCGTACGATCTTGCATATTTCGCTGCGGATTGCCCTCTCGTCTGAGGGATGCTGCACGTCCATGAAATGCTGTACGTTGGTCTGGTGGCTTTCGTGCATCTGGATCTGCTCTTCGGTCAGATATTTGGGCTCACCGAGGTTCTTCGCGTTGAGGATGGTGCGTGCGCAGAGCTCGAGGGTCTCGAACCTCTGGTATGCGTCACCGATGTCTTCTCCGCAGAGCACGACTCCGTGGTTCTCCATGATTACTGCCTTGTATTCGGGATTCTTCTCGAACTCGGCGGCAATGCTCTTTCCGAGGGCCTCGCTTCCCGGAACATCATATTTCGCGAATCCGATGGGGCCGCAGACATTGCGGGCCTGGGGGATGATGCTGGTGTCGGGAATCTGGTGAATTACGCTGAAGGTCACGAGTCCGGGAGGGTGAGCGTGGATGACCGCCTTCATCTTGGGGCGTATCTTGTAGATTGCCTTGTGGAAAGGATACTCTGATGAAGGACGGTGGCGTCCCACGATGGTGCCGTCAGCCTTCACGCACATGATGTCGGCAGGCGTCAGTGATCCCTTGTCGATTCCGGCAGGAGTGATCCACATGTCGCCATTCTCGTCCATGATGGACAAGTTGCCGCCCGAAGTGGTCGTCAGACCGCTGCGGTAGATGCGCCCGATGATCAGCGCAAGCTGCTCGGCGGGATGCATCAGTTTTGTGTTCAGTTGCTTCATAAGAATTTATCTTTGGTTTGTCATCAAATCTGCAATTTCGGATGCCGTGGTTCCGGAGAAGACGCTCTGGACATCGAGTATCGCTTCCCTGTCGAATCTTATGCCCTTCAGGCGTTCCGACAGACTGTCCGCGGGCAGGCCTCCCACAAAGTCTCCGCTGAAGTTGAGGTCCGTTATGCGCCCCTGTTCGAGAGCTATTCCTGCTTCCACGGTCCCGCACGGCAGTTTGGCCTTGCGCACGAAGCTGGCCTCTTTCGAATGCCCGTAGATCCACTCCCAGGTTGCGAACTTCTCCTCGGCGAGCTTCCTGGCTTCAGCGGCGGCAGTCTCCCCGATGCCGGCCTCGTAATCACCTGCGGCAAGCATTTCCTGCAGCGCATCGCGGAACTCCGTGATCGAAGTGAACTGCGGAAGGTATTCCTTGAGGTTTGCAACCCTGCTGTGAACAGAGGCTATTCCCTTGGCCTCAAGCTTGGATCCGCTGACATTCAGAGCCTGCGTAAGGGTGTCGATGTCCACATCGAACATCAGGGTCCCATGGACCAGCTCCCTGTCGTGCCATACCCTGCGGGCATAGCCGGAAACCTTCTTCCCGTTCACGTATATATCGTTCCTCCCGGTAAGCTCGGCATTGACTCCCATCCTCCTGAGGGCCTCTACGATGGGCTCCGGGCTCACGGATTTGCCTACGAAACTGTAGTTGAGGTTCTGCAGGTCGTGGTAGACAGCTCCTCCGCCTGTAACCCTGCGTGCCAGCAGGATGCCGCGGGAATTGATGTAGTCAAGGTTGACTTCGCCGTAGGCGTTCTGGTTCAGGCCTATTATGACGGACGGACGGTTCCTCCAGAGGTAGAAGACAGGTTCCTGCGCATCGTACTGCTGAAGACAGTATTCGTCGAACGCCATGTTGAAGTACGGGTCGGTAGACTTATTGATGAGGAACTTCATTCAAGCATCTTCTGAAATCGAGGACAAATATAAGAAGTTGTTTTAAATTTCGCTATTTTTGTTACTGTCCGTCAGCCTGGAAAGCTTTTTGGCGGGCTTCAAACCGAAAAACCGAAGGAGAATATGGCGGAGCAAATCTGGAGAAGACTGACGGACCGGGAACGGGAGTCCCTGGTCGCGGCCGGCAATGTCGCGGACGACTGGAACAGCGTGCTCGTGTCTGAATGTTTCGATCCCTCCCTGCTGTCCGCCAACCGCTTTTCCGGAGAATGCCGCCTTGCCGTTTCGGGGCGGGGTGAGGTGGTTCGGGGCAATCTGCGCCTTCCTGTGGGAATCAGCAATTCCCGCCTGCAGGACTGCACTGTAGGTAAAGGCTGCGCGGTCCATGATGTCCGCTTCCTTTCGGGATATGAGATCGGAGAGAACTGCCTGCTTTTCAACATCGGCCAGATGACATCCTGCGGTGAATTCCCGGGGCCGGTGGTGGAGGTGATGAACGAGAAAGGGACCCGCAGGGTAGCGGCGTTTCCCGGAATGACCTGCTCCGATGCCTATCTGATGGCAAAATATGCCGACGACTCAGATTTGCAGAGGCTTCTTGCGGAATTCTCCGCTGCAGTCCGGCTCCGGCCTGCGGTAGGGGCGGGGAGCATGATAGCCAACGTTCCGTATATCGACAGCCTGCGGTGCGGAGAGTGCTGCAGCATAGACTGTGCAGTGCTGCTGGAGTCCCTATGTCTGTGCTCGACGGAAGAGGAGCCGGTCTTCATAAGCGGCAACAGTGTCCTTAGGGACGGAATCGTGGGGGCAGGAAGCAGGATTGACGGGTGCATCGCAGAACACTTCTCCGTCGGCGTAAACTGCAGGCTTTCCGGGGGCGTGCGGTTCTTCAATTCGGTGCTGGGCGACAACAGCACCGCTTCCTGCTGCGAGATGGTCAGCAACCTGATCTTCCCGGCTCATGAACAGCACCACAACAATTCTTTCCTGATAGCCTCATGCATCGGGGGACAGAGCAACGTTGCCGCCGGGGCCACGATAGGTTCGAATCACAACGGCCGCACTGCCGACGGTGAACTTCGCGCCGGGCGCGGCTTCTGGCCGGGATTGTGCGTCTCGCTGAAACATTCCTCGAACTTTGCCTGCAGTGTAATGATCGCGAAGGGGTCGTATCCTGCCGAGCTGGACATCAGGCTGCCGTTCAGCCTCGTGAGCAACAACGTGCATGACGGGAGGCTCGAGGTGATTCCTGCCTTTGCATGGATGTACAACATGTATGCGCTCGTCAGGAACAACTCCAAGTATCAGGCGCGCGACCGCAGGAAAGACAGACGCCAGAATATCGAGTTTGACGCATTCGCGCCCGACAGCATGCAGGAGGTCCTGGATGCCATCCGTCTCCTGGAGCAATGGGCGGAAGAGTTCAGAGGATGGAAACCGGACATGCCTTTCCCCGAAGAAATCGTACTTCCCGGAGGCAAGATTGAAAAAAGCCGCCGACCTGCCGTGATATTGAAGGCCGCGAGGGCCAGGGAGTCCTATAGGGAGATGCTTCTGCATTATGCCGCAAAGAATCTGCTTGCGCATTATTCGGAGAATGGAGCGATGCCTGATTTTGGGGATTTGGATCCTGTACCCGGCAGATGGATCAATCTCGGCGGGCAGATTGTTCCGGAGCGGGATGTGGACTGTCTGCGTGATGATGTGCGGTCAGGCAAGCTGAACTCCTGGAAAGAGGTCCATTCCCGTCTGGACAGCCTCTGGCTGGCTTATCCGGGAGATAAATTGAATCATGCCGCCAGCCTGCTCCGTGCGGCTTTCGGGTGGATTCCTGACAGGCGGGGGATATCGGAGCTGCTCTGCGAAGAAAGGAGGATTCTTGAACTGATTTCCGCAAGGGCGCGGCAGAGCCGGGAAAAGGATTTTCTCGATCCGTTCAGGGCCGTCACTTACCGCTGTCCGGAAGAAATGATGGCCGTGGCCGGCAATGTCGGGGACGATGCATCCCTCAAGAGCCTCCGCTCCGGGGTGTCTGTACTTTTGCGCTGCATATCCGATTATCTGGAGCAGTAGTCAAATTCAAGGGCCAGAGGAACAAGGTAGTTCTTCAGTTCGGGGTATACGGGAAGATGCTTCCCGGGATAGCTGATGCCCCTGCCGGGGTAGTGCCGGTCAAATTCGCCCCCGCAATGCACAAGTTCGTCCGATTCGGCGAACATACCTCTTGTCAGATTGATCTCTTTCTCGTCCAAACCTTCAAATTCTGTCTGCTCAAGATCTTCGTAGCCGTTGCAGATTTCGTCCGTGATGATGAAACTCTTGCTGCCGTCAGCCCGCGGCGACAGATATTCTACTTCTCCCCTCATCGTGCGCAGGAGCCTTGAGACATGGAAATCGGGGTTGACGAGGATTTTCCGGTATCCGCGCAGTTTCTGCGCCCAGAAACCTCCGAGGGAAAGACCGACCACGAGGTCAGGCTGCTCCTTGGTGCAAAGTTCCTTCAGCATGCGGAGCGCTGCGGACGGCTCAATCGGCACGTCGGGGGCGAGCACTTCTGCCGGTTTCAGCAAAATCCGCAGTGACGAGGCCATCTTGTAGGCTCCGGATGATGCGAGTCCATGGATGAAGAGGACTTTCTTGTTGTCGAAAATCTGTATATTTTCCATTGCGGTGAATAATCAAAAACAATATGTTGGCGTGCTTAAAAACAAGTTACGACCCGATATCACATCGGGTCGTAACGGCAATTCTAACCTAAAATTAAACCTATGAAAAAACTATTCGTCCGCAATATTAGTAAATGCGGAATTAATATCAAAGACTTTCGTCAAGTTTAATTGTAATAATTTTCACATCCTGGAGGGGGCAGTCGCGGTTATCCGTTGGTACTGCGGCAATTGCATCGATTACATCGAAACCTTCGATTGTCTCTCCAAAAACTGTATAGTCCCCGTCAAGGGCTGCACATGCGGCAGGATCCTGTACAATATAGAACTGTGATCCGGAAGATTCCTTGAGCGGATTGGCTGCATCTCCTCTGCGTGCCGCAGCGAGGGCTCCTTTCTTGTGGGTGTATTCGGGAACGAATTCGGCCGGAATCGTGTAGTCGGGGCCACCGGTTCCGAACAGTGACTTGTTGGCCGGGTCCTTTGTGAGCGGATCGCCTGCCTGAATCATGAAGCCGTTGATTACCCTGTGGAAGAGCAGTCCGTCGTAGTATTTCTCAAGGGCGAGTTTTTCGAAGTTCTCGCGGTGCTTGGGGGTGCCTGAGTAGAGTTTTACCTTGATGACGCCCATGCTGGTGATGATGTCGAATACCGGTTCTTCCGGGAGAGTCGCAATTTTTTCCATTGTCCTTTTTGTTTGTTCTGCAGCTGCTGTTGAATCTGCGGCAGCCTGCGCAGCTTGCTCCTCCTGTGCCTTTCTGGAATTGTTTCCGCAGCCGAAGAGCATGGCTGCAGCACAAATGCAAAGGCTGAAGGTGATTACTTTTTTCATTTGGATGTATGTTTTAAGATAATGTTCTTTGCGACAGGCAGGCAATAGACGGCCAGCAGTACGGTGTTCGCCACAAGTTCCGCCCAGAGCTGAAGGCCGTCGGTGAGAGGTTTGACGGCGATTGAGACTCCGACAAGCGCCGCAGCGAGGAAGGAGTATCCTAGTATTGAACGCACGTCGTAGGGTACCGGGTATCTGTTCCTTCCGATTGCCCAGCTCATGATCATGGCAGTCCCGTATCCGGCGAAACCTCCCCAGGCGCAGGCGATGTATCCTGCCTTCGGAACGAAAATCACGTTTACGGCTATCATTACGGCGGCTCCTGCGGCACTTATGACTGCTCCCCACCAGGTCTGGTCGGTAAGCTTGTACCAGAACGAGAGGTTGAAGTAGATTCCCATGAAGATCTCAGCCATCATCACTATCGGAATCACATTCAGGCCTTCCCAGTAGCTTCTTCCGATCAGGTATTTCAGCACGGGCATGTAGAACCATACCGCCAGGAATGCCAGCAGTGAGAAGACTATGAAATACTTCATTCCGTCCGCAAGGGTTTCCGGGCTGTTCCGGTCCTTGGTGCTGTTGAACACGATAGGCTCGTAGGCATAGCGGAAGGCCTGCGTGAGAAGCGATATGATCATCGCTATCTTTACGCATGCCCCGTAGATTCCGAGCTGGCGCATCCCTTCCTCTCCGGGCATGAGCCAGGGGAAAAGCATCTTGTCTGCCACCTGGTTGAGTATTCCCACAAGACTGAGCAGCAGCAGGGGCCAAGAGTATGAGAGCATGCGGCGGGCAAGTGCCCTGTCGAAGCCGAATCGTATGCCCTTGAGTTCCGGAAGGAATGCAATCATCACCAGCGAGGTGCATACGAGGTTCGCGAAGAATATCAGCCCGACACCGTCATTGAAATGGTGAAAGACTCCCTGAAAGGCGCTGATCTTGTCCATAACGAGAAATATGAACAGGTTCAGCAGTATGCTCGGGATGATGTACGCGAACTTCAGGAGCATGAACCTTACCGGTCTGTGCTGCTGTCTGAGGCGGCTGAACATTATTGCCTGGATGGCATCGAATGCCGTGATTATTGCAAAGCAGACTATGTATTCAGGGTGCTCGGAGTAGCCCATCGCGCTGCTCAACGGGTTAAGGAACGCAATCACGGCAGCAACGAAAATGAGCGTCACTCCCCCTACCATCCTCAAGGCATTGCTGTAGACCATGCGGCTGTCTTCGCCTTCCTTTGAGGCGAAGCGGAACAGCGTGGTCTCCATCCCGAAGGTCAGCAGGGCCAGGAAGAATGCCGCGTAGGCGTAAAGATTGGTGACAATCCCGTAACCTCCGCTTTCCGCGGAAATCTTGTATGTATATAAAGGTACCAGCAGGTAGTTCAGGAACCGCCCGACAATGCTGCTCAGGCCATAGATGGCCGTATCCTTTGCTAGAGACTTCAGATTCATCAGTGCAAAGATAGCAATTAGTTCAGATTCTGTCTCTAGTGCTGGTGTCCCCTTCTTGGTTCGCAATCAAGATTTTGCCTGCAAAAATGGTGAATGCGTACTTAAAAATATGATAAAAGTACTTTAATGCCTTTTGTTTTTGTTCAAAGACGGCTCTCTGGCTAAATTTGTTCACATATATGACGCAGAATATTAAAATATTTCGCAAACCGTAATATTATTCCGCTAAAATTTAACCAATAATGAAAATCCATCTCAGAATCGTGCTTGCCTTGGCAGGCATTCTGTGCGCGGCTTTGCCCGCATCTGCACAGCGAACGATTTCTGGAAACGTCAAGGACACTGAGGGCTACGATGTCATCGGTGCCGGCGTTTTTCAGGAGGGTACAAGCAATGGTGTTGTAACGGATCTTGATGGAAATTTCGTCTTGACGGTCCCCGACGGAGCGGAGATCACGGTCTCCAGCATCGGGTACAAGACGATAACTTTCACCGTGGATTCGCGCACCGAGTATTCCATTGTTCTTGAAAGTGACAGCGAGGCCCTTGAAGGGGTCGAGATTGTCGCGTACGGTACCCAGCAAAAGGTTTCCGTGACAGGTTCACTTTCGAGCGTAAAGAGTGAGGACATTGTGAGGACTCCCGTGAGTTCCGTGAACAACGTGCTTGCAGGACAGCTTTCCGGTGTAACCACGGTGCAGTATTCCGGAGAGCCGGGATCTGATGCCGCCACGATTTTTGTCCGCGGAAAGGGAACCTGGTCCGACTCTTCTCCCTTGATTCAGGTTGACGGTGTCGAGCGTTCCATGTCGGACATCAACCCCGAGGATATCGAAAGCATTACCGTATTGAAGGATGCATCCGCCACGGCCGTATTCGGAGTGCGCGGAGCCAACGGAGTAATCCTTGTGACTACAAAGCGCGGCTCGCAAGGCAAGGCTACCGTCAATGTCAACACTTCGTTCTCAATTCTGACTCCCACTGCCCTGGTCGAGCAGGCCGGCTCTTACGACTATGCCCTTTTCTATAACCAGATGAGGCGCAATGACGAGGCTCCGGAGGTGTTCTCGCCTGAGGTCATCGAGAAATTCAGGACCAATTCGGATCCCATACGCTTCCCGAGCACAAAGTGGACCGACTACATGATGAAGGATTTCACCACGCAGCAGAACCACAGTGTCAATATCAGCGGAGGCACAGACAAGGCCAGGTATTTCGTTTCGGCCGGTTTCATGAGCCAGGGCGGTCTCTTTGAGGAATTCGGCTCACCCTACCATTTCGGCTATCAGTACCAGAGGTTCAACTACAGGGCGAACCTGGATCTGGACGTGACCAATACAACGAAGATATCATTCAATGTAGCAGGCGTGGTGAGTGATGCGGACAAGCCGCGTACAGGACAGGGTTCCACCGGAATGTTGAGGAACATATACTATGCAACTCCGTTCTCCAGCCCCGGACTTGTCGACGGTAAGCTCGTGACAACCACCACCGACTATTCCGACGGGGTCACTCTGCCGTTTACCGGGACCAACGGACTTGAGTACTACAGCATTGGCGGATTCATCTCCACGACCATCAACAAGCTGCAGATGGACCTTGCGCTGGAGCAGGAGCTCGATTTCGTGACAAAGGGCCTGATGTTCAAGGTGAAGGGGTCATACAATACCCAGTATTCATCCGTGATGACCGGAACGGCCGGCAGGGCGACCTACCAGCCTGTAATCCAGCCCGACGGCTCCCTTCTGTACAGAAAGTCAGGAGAGAACACCCCGGTAACATATGACGACAGTATGTCCAAGGCCAGGGACTGGTATTTCGAGGCATCGCTGAACTATGCCAGGACCTTCGGTGACCACAGCGTCTCCGGCCTGGTGCTCTATAACCAGAGCAAGGAATATTATCCGAGCACCTATTCAGACATCCCGCGCGGATATGTCGGGCTGGTGGGCAGAGCCACATACGACTACAAGAAACGTTATCTGCTTGAGTTCAACATAGGATACAACGGATCGGAGAACTTCCACCCCGACCGCCGTTTCGGCGTGTTCCCTGCAGGTTCCGTGGGTTGGGTAATCAGCGACGAGCCTTTCTTTGAGCCCATCAAGAGTGTCGTTTCGTTCTTCAAGCTCCGTGCTTCATGGGGACTTGTCGGAAATGACAAGATCGGAGGTTCACGTTTCATGTATCTTGCCGATCCTTACTCAGTGAACAACAGTTCCCTTGCTACCCGAAGCGGATATGCCTACAATTTCGGTGTGGACAATTCCACCAATCATCTCGGATCGTACGAGAATTCCCGAAACAACCCCAATGTTTCCTGGGAAAAGGCATTCAAGCAGAACTACGGTGTTGATGCCAACTTCCTGAACGAACGGCTGCAGATATCGTACGACTACTATCTTGAGCACCGTACCGACATCCTGCTGCGCAACCTTGCGGCTCCGGGCATCCTTGGATTTGATGTGCCTTATGCAAATCTCGGTGCAGTTGACAGCTGGGGATGGGAGACTTCCATAAAGTGGAACGACAGGGTCAGCAATGATTTCAACTACTGGGTCAACGTGAACCTTTCCCACAATCAGAACAAGGTTCTTGAGAAGTATGAGCGGCCCTATACGAATGACTTCCAGTACGAGAAGGGCAACCGTATCGGAGCCCGCTACATGTATCAGTTCTTCGAGTTCTATGACGAAGGAACTCCCGCAAGATATGAGGAAACTTTTGGAGAGCCTTTCCCTAAGCAGCTTGTGGAACTCAAGAACGGTGATGCCGTGTTTGTTGATCTTGACGGCAACGGAATCATTGACGGCAACGACAAGACAAGGCGTCTGGGCTTCACGGATGATCCGCAGTACGTTCTTGGCCTCAATGCCGGATTCAACTGGAAGAACTTCGAGTTCAACATGCAGTGGACCGGAGCCTGGGGAGTGACCCGAATGCTGGGCGAATCTTTCAGGATGCCTTTCCGCTCAAGGACTGACTATACGACCGGAGGTCTGCTCCAGTACATCGTGGACAATTCATGGGATCCAGAGAATCCCTCGCAGGATGCCGAGTATCCCCGTGCCACATGGACCAACGGACAGGTAAACAACTATCAGGACTGCGCACTCTATGAGAAGGATGCTTCCTACCTCCGTCTCAAAACTTTGATGCTCGCCTACAACTTTGACTTCCCCTTCTTCGAGAAACTCGGAATCAGCAGGGCTCAGCTTGCATTCAGCGGCTACAACCTTCTGACCTTCACTCCCTACATTTGGGGAGATCCCGAGTCTACCGCAAGTACGGATCCCACTTATCCTCTCCAGAGGACTTACACCTTGAGTCTTAAACTAAATTTCTAAGAAGATGAAACCATTATATAAAGCACTGATCGGCATCATTGCCCTTGCCGCAAGTTTCGGGGCGAGTTCCTGCACCGATCCTCTGAGGTTCGGGAATGCCTTTCTTGAGAAGGCTCCGGGAGGTACCGTAACTGCAGACACGGTGTTCTCCAACGCAGAGTACACCCGGCAGTTCCTGGCCGGAATCTATTCCAAGCATTACTATGGCCTGCCGACCAACAGTACCAATGACCCTCCCCAGTGCCTCAATTACTGGAAGGGCATGGTGGACGCGCTTTCGGACACTTTCCAGCTGTTCTTCTCCAACACGATAGTCGGCAACATGTATTATACCGGAGCCCTGACTTCGACGACTGACAGCAAGAACAACGGAAACATTTATCCTTTCCTCAATGAATACATCTGGGAGAACGTGCGCAACTGCTATCTCCTTCTTGAGAGGATAGACGAGGTGCCCGGTCTTGGTGACGATGAGAGAGAGAGAATGAAGGACGAGGCCCGCTGCCTGCTTGTCAGCACATATTTCATTGCTTTCCGTTTCTACGGAGGGCTTCCTCTTGTCTACGGGACCTTCTCCGGCGATGAACCTTCATATGAATATCCCCGCGCGAGTGTGGAGGAGACCGTCAATTTCATGGTTGACATACTCGATGAGGTGATCGACAGGAATTATCTGACCTGGGGTTATCCCGGGACGGCTGATGCCGCTTCCGAGACCGGACGCTGGACTCTCGGCG
>CABUIX010000010.1 GCA_902491795.1 uncultured Bacteroidales bacterium
TAAGCCAGGGAATCAACTTTGCGAAAAAACAGGGAGAGGGATATTGCATATTACAGGCGGAGATCCTCGATGTTCTCGGGCGTGTAGTAGTCGTACCACTCCTGAGTGTTGTGCACACGCAGCCACTTCTCCGGTGAGGACAGGCGGCGGTACGCCGAGAATGAACCGTGGGTGTGGACGGAGTTGGTATAGCTTGCCACAACGTACGCCGGAATCTCAATGTTCTCCACACGGGCTGACTTGTCCTCCCAGTAATCGCACATGAACGGCTTCTCGACTATCATTCGCGGCTGGTCCTCAAGCATCCCGTGCTCCGAAGAGAACGTCTCCGCAATCATCTCCGGGAACTCTGGCGCAGGTATGCCTCCCCTGGTCCCTGATTCCCTGTAGTGGTCGCAGAAGCCTTCCCAAGGAGCAATCGCGGCAAGATGCTCCGGCTTCTCAGCTGCAATGAACCACTGCGACACGGCAAGCCAGGAATTGCCTGACATCCCGACCTTGCCGTTGCACCAGTCGCGCGATGCGATCCAGTCAATGACGTCACAGCCGTCCAGAGCATCCTCGTGACCCCAGTACAGCAGGTTCCCTTCGGACATGTATGCTCCGCGCTTGTCGACATTCACCACCACATATCCGTGAGAGACCCAATAAGCCGGATCGGGTCCCTCGAACTTCTCAAGTCCGGACGTGGCGCTCACCGGAACACCGGAACGCATAGGAACGTCGTCGAGCATCTGTCCACCGATCTCCTTTCCGTAAGGACTCCATGCGAGTATCGCAGGATACTTCCCTTCTTCAACGGGACGGAACACGTCCGCATATATCGTGACACTGTCGCGGAGCATTATAGGGACATCGCGCTCCAGCAGAATGTCACAGCTCAAAGGCTTGGCACCTTCCCTGCGGACGCTCCCCTCCTTCAGCACGAGAGTCTCCTGTCTGAAACCCGGATAACGCACGCGGTCGGCACTCACCGGCAGCGCCTTGCGCAAAGGCACGGTGATTTCGTTGCCTTCAGCATCATGAATGACTGCTGTCTGCCGCTGCTCGGAAACATTCTGCCCACAGGCGGCGAGAAGCAGCATAAAGCCCGAACAAATCCAAATTCTTTTCATAATCCAATATTTTTTGATGCCGCAAAATTCGCAAATCATCTCCGGTATACGCTGTTCAATCAGCGACCGCAATTGGTCAAATACGGAACAAACGCTACCTTTGCAGCAGAGACAGGCAACGATATGGACGGAAAAATCATAAGACTCAGCGAACTCACGGCATACCACCACATAAAAGA
This sequence comes from uncultured Bacteroidales bacterium, assembly GCA_902491795.1. Classification (GTDB taxonomy): domain Bacteria; phylum Bacteroidota; class Bacteroidia; order Bacteroidales; family UBA932; genus Cryptobacteroides. The sequence goes on from CABUIX010000010.1 coordinate 1,295, forward strand.
AGTCTACAAGGACAGCCTTGCATGCTTCCGGCTCGACAACCGGTTGGTGAATATCGACACAATTCCTCCGGTATTCGCCGACATGTTCTCATTTCTGATGACCGTGTCGGGAACAGCCACCTTCACAGTCAACGGCACCAGCCTCACCACAGGAAGAGGCGACCTGCTTCTGCTCTCACCGAGCACTCTCGTCGCAATCACAGGGCAAAGCCGGGACTTCGAGGCCATGAACCTGCTGTGCGAGCGCAGCCTTTTCGAGCACATGATGTCAGAATCCGATGCTTACCAGTCATATTCGCTTTTCTTCTGCAGAACCGGACTTCCGGTTCTGCATCTCACGCAAATGCAGGCGGACTGCATAACCGCAACCATGCGGCAGATATCGGCCACCATCTTCACTCAGCAGGCATACCGTCAGCAGATCCTGAGCCATCAGCTTCACACACTGATGCTGCAGGCGCTGGGACCGGTGGAAGAAAGGATGACGGCTCTCCCTCCGGCACTCAACCACGATGAAACCCTGTTCCACAACTTCATCAACCTGCTCGTCCGGCACTACCGGGAGGAACACTACATAGGATTCTACGCCCGGGGGCTATGCATCTCAAGCACCTACCTCTCGCGTGTAGTGTGCAAGGTCACGCAGAAAACAGCCGGATACTTCATCACCGGGCTGCTCTACGGCGAGGCCTGCCGCCTGCTGGCGCGTACCGACAAGACCATACAGACAATAGCCGCCGAGCTGCATTTCTCAGACCAGTCGGCCTTCGGCAAATTCTTCAAGACCAACTCAGGAATCTCCCCGCAACAATACAGGATGGAGCAGCAGAGCCGTCCATCTTCAGTATAATCTTCCTATCTTTGCACCCTGAAAACCTGAAGACCAACCAATGGAAGAATCCTTTCTGAAATACATGCTAGGCGAAGGCGTCCTTGCATTCACCTGCGGCAGGGACTGCCCTCTCCCCTTCCCAGTCATACAGGCGCACCAGACGCACTCAGCAAGCATCGCCCGCATCGACAGTCCGGACGTGAGGCCCGGCAGCCTTGAAGGCATTGACGCGCTCATTACCGACCTTCCCGGCATTGCTATAGGCGTCAGGACAGCCGACTGCATTCCCGTCCTGCTGTATGACCCCGTGAACAGGACCGCGGGTGCCGTGCACAGCGGATGGAGAGGCACCATTGAAAGAATCACGGAGAAGGCCATTGCCGAGATGGTGCTGCACTACAGGAGCAATCCTGCAGACATAAGGGCGGCAGTCGGTCCCGGAATCGGCTTCGGAAGTTACCAGGTCGGAGAAGAAGTGGCCATGGCCTTCAAGAAGGCCGGCTTCCCTATGGACAGGATATGGGATTTCCGCGGCCCTAGGCAGGAGGGCTCAATGTCGGGAGGGCACCATCTCGACCTCAAGGAATGCGTGCGCATCTCTCTGGAAAATTGCGGCCTTGACCCGGCAAACATCACTGTCTCCGAGATCGACACCTTCACCGATTCCCGCTTCTACTCCGCCCGCAGGGAAGGAACGCACTGCGGAAGGAACATCAACGCCATCAAAATTCTGGAAGACAGCAGCATCCCAAGCCGCTGATTCTCACGGCACAATTCCTGCAGGCACTTCCCCGGACCCCGCGCTGCCAGACGTTTTCGAAAAACCGGTGGCATTTGTCTAAAAATAAAATCCTACATTTGTGGGATTACGTTAAACACGGATTATGGGTAAACTCTACGACGAACTGACCAAGGACTACAGGGTGAAGGAAGGGCTCAAGACCTGCATCAACTGCGGCACCTGCACCGCCATCTGCCCTGCAGCCGAGTTCTACCGCTACGACCCGCGCAAGATAGTTGATACGGTACAGAGCAAGAACGAGGCTGAAATAGAGAACCTCCTGAAGAGCGACACCATCTGGTACTGCGGTGAATGCATGTCCTGCGTGACAAGATGCCCCCGCAAGAACGGTCCCGGACTGGTGATAATGGCTCTGCGCAACCTTTCCGCAAAGCTCGGCTACTTCACCTGCTCCGAAAAGGGACGCCAGCTGCTCCCCCTCACCCGCATGCTCACGGGCAACATCCTCAAATACGGCTACTGCATATATCCCGAAACTTTCCGCTGGGAGGACCACATCGAATCCGGCCCGGTATGGAAATGGCATACCGAGCACCTCAGGGACAGCCTCGAACGCCTGGGAGCCAACTACCAGGGCGAGGGCCCCGGAGTTCTGAGGAAAATCCCTCAGGAATCGCTAGACGAACTCAAGAGCATCTTCGACGTGACTGGCGGCACCGAAAGGATAGAGACCGTCGAGAAATACTCCAGGATGAAAGCCGACGAAATGGGTCTCAGCATGGAGGAATACGAGAGGATGGCATTCGAGAAAAACTCTCCCGGGCACCTCAACGAGGAATAATTCACACGACAAGGCAACACACACTGAAACACCAGCAACATGATATACCAAGGCAAACAGAAGATATGGGCAGACTACCAGAAAGAGATTCCCGATGATCACTGGTTCTACGTGAGGAGCTGCATCAGGCAGAATTTCTTCCCTGGAGCGGAGAGGATGTTCCTCGAAATATGCCGCGGAGTGCTAGGAAAGGACTTCTACGAGACAGCAAGCCACACCACCTGCGGCGGAATCGCCTATCACTGCGACACCATCCCCCAGGAAACCGCGATGACCATAGTCGCAAGGCAGTTCTCGCTGATGACCGAAGCCGGCTACGAGAACTACGTCGCATCCTGCATCACCTCCTTCGGCAACTACATCGAGATTCTGGAGACCTGGAACGAGTTTCCCGAACTTGAGACAAGGATACGTGAGCTGCTGTGGAAAGCCTGCCGAAGGGAATTCAAGAAGCCCAAATACGTCGCCCACGCGAGCGACATAATATACAAGTACCGCAACCTCATAGCCGAGAAGGCCATGTACCGCCTTGTGAACAAGCGGACAGGCGAGCCGCTGAAAGTCGTGGAGCACATCGGCTGCCACTACTCGAAGATGTTCCCATCAAAGGGAGTCGGAGGCGCCGAATATCCCTATGTCCTCTGCGGCATGGTCGAGGCCTGGGGAGGAAGCGTCATCGACTATCCGGAGCGCCGACACTGCTGCGGCTACGGGTTCAGGCAGTACCACGTCAAGGCAAACCGCGGGTATTCGCTCTCCAACACCTACAAGAAGTTCGAATCAATGGAGCCCTACCACCCCGACATGATCATCACCAACTGCCCCGGATGTCCCTACTTCCTGGACCGCTGGCAGTACGTGATTGCCGAGACCGAAGGCAAGACCTACGGCGAGAACGGCTACGGCATCCCCGTATTCACCTATGAGGAAGTTGCCGGACTGCTGCTGGGCTACGACCCCTGGGATCTCGGACTGCAGCTGCACCAGGTGGCAGTTGAGCCTCTGCTCGACAAGATAGGAATACAGTACAAGCCGGAAGACAAATACAAGGGAGTCAACAGGAAAGACATCATGAAGCCCGAACTCCCGGGCATCCTCAGATGTTGCTGAAACATAACGACAACAGGATGAAACAGAACATTGTCATAGTGGGCGGAGGAATCGCGGGACTTCAGGCGGCAAAGAGGCTGCTGCGGCTCGGATACTGCCCCATCATAGTGGAGAAGCAGGACAGGCTCGGAGGGCACGTGGCAGACTGGCACTGCCTTTTCCCCGACCTGACCCCAGCCAGGGACATCGTCTCGGGACTCATCGAGGACGCCTCCGACGCAAACATATTTCTCGACACAGAGATCTCCTTCATGAACCGCCTCCGCGACAGCTACAACATCATGCTGTCCAACGGGGTTTCCGTGATCGCCAAGACCATACTCTTCACTACCGGATTCTCGCTCTTCGATGCATCCAAGAAGGAAGAGTACGGCTACGGCATATACGACAGGGTAATCACCAACAGCGACCTTGAACATTGGTTCAACGACGGCAGCGACAGGCGGATTGACAATTCCGACCTGAAGGCCATCGGCTTCGTGCACTGCGTGGGCTCGCGTGACGAGAAAGCCCGCAACTCCCAATGCTCCAAGGTATGCTGCATCACTGCGGTCAAGCAGGCTATCGAGATGAAGAAAAAATTTCCCGATGCTGCCGTCTACTGCTTCTACATGGATCTCAGGATGTACGGCAAGAAGTTCGAGGACTTCTACATCTCAGCACAGAGGGACTACGGCATACGCTTCATCAGGGGCAGGGTCTCCGAAGTGAGCGAAAACATCGACGGACAGGTGGTCGTGAAGGCCGAGGACACCCTTGCAGGCAAGCCCATCAAGGTCACGCTGGACCTGCTGGTGCTGATGGCCGGCATGGTCTGCGGCAGCGACACTTCCTCCCTCGCATCGATGCTCCGGATTCCAGTGGACTCCGACGGCTTCTTCAAGAGCCGCAGCAACATAAGCGGGATCGTGCAGTCCCCCGTCGGAGGAATCTTCTATGCCGGCGCCTGCACCGGACCCAAGACCATCCCGGAGACCCTCGCCGAGGCTGACTCAGCCGCACTCGAAATTGACTCCTTCCTGAAGAAATCATAACGCGCGCGACATGGGAAACATATTCGGATTCGGCATATCCCCAAGCTCGACAATCAACATGGACAAGGTGGACTTCACCCTGTTCAACAAGCTTCACGAGCTGGAACCCGACGCGTGGAAATGCATGTCGTGCGGCTCCTGCAGCGCTACCTGCCCTGCCGGGACATTCAGCGGAATGAGCTTGAGGAAGGTTCTGCACTGTCTCCAGCGCGGCAAGGAAAAAGAAGCCGTGAGCATGCTCAGATGCTGCATGCTCTGCGGGAAATGCACCATCGTGTGCCCCCGCGGCATCAACACCAGGCATCTGATACTGTCAATCTGCAAACTGTACAAGGAGGACTGAGGTGAGAGAGAGATTTCCGTCGGGATACAACGACTTCGTGCTGCCCTTCCTGATCGGGATGGCATTCGTCATATCGTACTGCCTGTTCGCGCTGGTGAGAATACTTCTCCAGCTGCCGGCCGACGACAGGAAACGCTTCCTGAAGTCGCTCATAACTCCGAAGACCATGGTGAAGAACGTCAAGGACATCTTCTGCGACTGCATCTTTCACGTGAAGATATGGAAACGCAACAAGCTTCTGGGCTACATGCACTCCAGCATAGCGTTCGGATGGTTCATGCTGATCGTCGTCGGGCACATCGAGGTGATGCTCTACACTCCCCACCGCGTCAAGCTGCTCTACTACCCTATATTCTTCCGCTACTTCGTCGCCGAGACCGATAACACGATGCAAGGAGCCGTGCTCTTCTTCCTGATGGACTTCTTCCTGCTGATGGTGCTCAGCGGCATCGCGCTCGCGATGATAAAGCGCATCCGCTCCCGCCTCTTCGGCATGCGGCGCACCACAAGGCTGAGTTTCCTCGACATGATAGGTCTGTATTCGCTGTGGGCGATCTTCCCGCTGCGCCTGCTCGCCGAGGGATTCACCGCAAACATCAGCGGAGGCTCCTTCCTCACAAAGTCGCTGAACCACCTGTTCTCGGCCTTCCTCAGCGACACGACCAACATCATCCCGTGCTGGTGGGCATACTCCTGCGCTCTCGGGATATTCTTCGTGGTGCTTCCGTTCACCCGCTACATGCACATCCCCTCGGAAATACTGCTGATTCCGATGCGCAACGCCGGAATCAAGATCCGCAATGCCCGCAAGGGTCTGGCGAAAGCGCAGGTATATTCCTGCCCGAGCTGCGGACTCTGCATTGACGCGTGTCCGATGAGTGTCCAGAAGGCCAACACCCGGGACACCACGGTCTATCTGAACCGGCAGATCCGCCGCGGCAACGAACGCCGGATCGAGGAGATAAGCGACAAATGCCTGCTTTGCGGCAAGTGCACGGCTGTGTGCCCCGTGGGTGTTGAGGGCGACAAGCTGCGCATTGCCCAGAGATCAATACGCCGCTACGGCATCAATCCGGACTACACCGCAATTGACACTGCTCCGCTCTCCACCGACAGCCATGGCAAGGTCCTCTATTACGCCGGATGCATGACAGCCCTGACCCCGTCAATCAAAAAGGCAATGGAATCGCTGCTGCGCAAGGCAGGAGTCGAATATGAGCTGATGGACAAGGACGGAGGAATCTGCTGCGGACGCCCGATGTGGATGGCCGGACGCATCAACCAGGCGAAGCAGATGGTCGAGAAGAACACCGAGATCATCCGCAACTCCGGTGCGGACACCCTGCTGCTGACCTGCCCGATATGTTACCGCATCTTCAGGGAGAAATACAGGCTTGACGGCATCCGGATCGTGCACCATACCGAATTCATCGAGAGTCTGGTGAACGAAGGACGCCTCAGCATCAGCACCGGAAGCCAGACCTATGTCTACCACGACCCGTGCGAACTCGGGCGCGGATGCGGAATATACGAGCAGCCGCGAAACGTCCTGCGCCATGCCGGCACTCTGGTCGAGGCAGCCAAGAGCCGCAAGGAGAGCATCTGCTGCGGAGGAAGCGTCGGAAGCCTAACGCTGGGGTTTGAGAAACGCAGGGTAATCACCGAGAACGCCCTCAGCAACCTCACCGTGGCCTCCCCCGACGTGATCGTGACCGCGTGCCCGCTGTGCCTCAACACCTTCAGCCGCTACGCCGACAGGAAGGTCGAGGACCTGGCAGAGACCGTGGACAGGAACTCGGGACCCGACAATCGGTAAATTTCCCTGCATAAACCGCGCAAATTCGCTATCTTTGGGCCAAAGACCAATCACCATGCCCACGGAAAAAGCTGCAAAAATCAGCCTGGCAGTCATACTCGTACTGCTGGTCATCGCTCTGGTGGCAGCACAGCTGCTGCTCAACATGGCGCTCAAGCCTTCCGCCCTCAAGACTTTCAGCCGCAACATAGAGGCAACCGAGAACTATCTTGCCGAAAATTATCCCGAGACCTTCGCCTGGTACGACAGTCTCAAGACCGCCGGGGCGCTGCAGGACCTGTATATCGACAGCGACGACGGAACCCGCCTGCATGCCTTGCTGCTCCCGGCAGCGGAAAACAGCGGAAAGACAGCCGTGCTCGTCCACGGCTACACCGGCAATGCGCTCGGAATGATGATGATCGCCCGTATCTACAGCCGGCAGATGGGCTACAACGTGCTGCTACCCGATCTCTATGCCCACGGACTCAGCGGAGGGAAGGCAATCCGCATGGGATGGAAAGACAGGTTCGACGTGCTGAAGTGGATGGAAGAGGCCGTACGGATTTTCGGCGAGGACACTCAGCTTGTAGTGCACGGTGTGTCAATGGGAGCAGCGACGACAATGTGCGTGGCTGGAGAAGTCGACTCCCGGCCGGAGCTGCTGCCGCACGTCAAATGCTTCATTGAAGACTGCGGCTACACGAGCGTATGGGACGAGTTCAGAAACGAGATGAGGAAGCGGTATTCCCTCCCGACTTTCCCCCTACTGCACCTCTCAAGCCTTCTGTGCCGGATCGAATACGGCTGGGGGTTCAAGGAAGCGTCACCTCTGAACCAGGTCAGGAAGAACAGCCTTCCGATGATGTTCATCCACGGTGAAGCCGACGACTTCGTGCCCACATGGATGGTATACCCCCTGCACGATGCCTGCAGCGCCCCTTCGGAACTATGGACCCTTCCAGGCGTCACCCACGCACTCGCCTACCTCGAAGACCCCCTGCAATATGCCGAGAAAGTCAAGGAATTTATCAGCCGCAGCATAAACGACTGACCACAAAACTATCAAACCAATATCAATCACATGAGTATCAGATTTTTCGAAAAGATGATTCCGCTGGTTCTTGCAGGCGGGATCGCCGTGCTTGCATCATCATGCACCGCCGGAAACGGCGGCACAGTCAGGACAGAGGCGCTGGACGACGACGCCTGGAATTCCTCTTCCTGGATCTCTGCCAAGGACGCCCCGGTGGTCTCCGGCATAATCCTGGACGGCTCCAGAGCCGCCGACGGTGCCAGTTGGTTCATGTCCACGGTGAAGAACGGCAAGAAAGTCAAGACCGCACGCTGGATGACCACAAGCCTCGGCGTCTATGACATCTACGTCAACGGAAAGCTGGTCGGCGACGAGATCCTCAAGCCCGGATTCACCGACCGCCGGAAGACAAAGCGTTCATTCACCTACGACATCACCGGAATCTTCAACACCGGCAAAGGCGAAGAGAACACTCTGTCCGCTCAGGTCACTCCGGGATGGTGGGCAGACAAGATCGTCACTCCGGCCGGCCACGAAGGCATGATAGGCAAAAAATGCGCATTCAGGGCTGTACTTGAACTGACATATTCCGACGGCAGCACCGAACTCTTCGGCACCGACACGACAGCCTGGAAAGCCGGAATCGCGGGTCAGGTTACCCATGCCGCAATCTTCGACGGCGAAGAATTTGACGCCCGCCTGCAGCCGGGATACGAGACGCCCGAAAAGCTCTCGACTCCCGAGACCAACAGCGAATTCAGCGGCGAGATCCTGCCTTCCGAAGGTGCGGAAATATACTTCCGCGACGACCTCGCGCTGTCACCCGTAAAAGCCTATGTATGGAAGGGGGTAAGCGGAGAGAGCAATGACGCCTACGGCAAGGTCAACATCCTGCGTGAATACAAGACCGGCGAGCCCATGACGGTAAGTCCCGGAGAGATTCTCGTGATAGACTTCGGGCAGAACTGCGCAGCTGTTCCATCGTTCAGCTTCAGCGCCGCTGAAGGCACTGTGCTGGAATGCCTGCCCGGAGAGCTCCTCAACGACGGCAACGGAGCCAAAAGCCGTGGCATGGACGGTCCTGAGGGAAGCGTACACCGCCTGAACCTGAGGATCCCCGACACCGGAATGAGACTCAAGTACACCTTCGCCGGGTCCGGAGAGGAAACATTCCGCCCGCGCAACACTTTCTTCGGTTACCGCTTCGCATCCATCACTGTATCCGACGATGTACGCATCAGCAGCATCAAGTCGGTTCCCGTGACATCCATCTCGAAAGAAATGGAAATCGGCAGCATAACCACCGGAAACGAATCTGTCAACAAGCTCATCAGCAACACTCTCTGGGGCCAGCGCTCAAATTACCTTTCCGTACCGACCGACTGCCCTCAGCGCAACGAAAGGCTTGGCTGGACCGCCGACACGCAGGTATTCGCCGAAACCGGAACCTTCTTTGCCAACACCGCATCATTCTTCCACAAGTGGATGCGCGACCTGATCGACAGCCAGAGCGAGACCGGAGCCTTTCCCGGCGTCGCCCCTCTTAGCCAGTACGGAGACGACATGATGCGCCTTGGCTGGGCAGACGCAGGAATAATCGTGCCATGGACCATCTGGAAGCAGTTTGGTGACACTCAGATAATCGAGCAGAGCTGGGCTTCGATGGAGAAGTTCATCAACCATATCAACGACACGCGATATGACCATAATGTGCTGAAAGCCGAGAATCTCGACTACCAGTGGGCCGACTGGCTCAGCTACGAACCGCTGGAAAGCCACGGCGGATCTGCTTTCAGAAAAGACTCGAAAGGCCACAACCGTCCCCAGCCCGAAGCAGTCGACTACTGGAACTACCTCGGAGCATCCTACTGGGTGATTGACGCAGAAATGATGCGTGACATGGCAAAGGCAAGCGGAAGGGACGCATCACGCTACGAGAAAATGGCCGCCGATGCCAAAGCCTACATAAGGAAGACCTTCCTCACTCCGGACGGAAGGTTCAAGACCGAGATTCTCAACACCATGCAGACGCCTGCCCTCTTCGCCCTGAAGAACGGAATCGTCGAAGGCAATGAGAAGGAAGCCATGATCGGACGCCTCAGGGAGAACTTCGCTTCGCACGGCAACTGCCTGCAGACAGGATTCCTCGGCACGTCCATCCTCATGCCCACGCTGACCGCGAACGGAATGTCGGACATCGCCTGGGAACTGCTCCTCCAGAGGAAGAACCCGAGCTGGATATACTCGATCGACAACGGCGCCACCACCATCTGGGAAAGATGGAACAGCTATACCATCGAGAACGGAATGGGCCCGAAGGGCATGAACAGCTTCAACCACTACGCCTATGGAGTAGTATGCGAATGGATATGGGAAAGCGTTGCAGGAATCGCCTCCGACCCTGAGAATCCGGGATTCAGGCACATCATAATGAAACCCGTGCCCGACAGGAGACTCGGCCACCTCGATGCGGTCTACAAATCGGCCGCAGGAGAAATCAGGAGCGCATGGAGATACGAGGGCGACAAATGGATATGGGAATTCACGGTGCCCGAAGGCTGCAGCGCGACCGTAACGGCACCCGGAGACACGGTCTCCGAAGAATATGAGGCGGGCAGCTACCGTATCGAAAAGGAAATCTGAACAGAAAAAATCGAACTTTTAAAAATTTTTTCATATCTTGAGGCGTCTAATCAATTAAACTTAAGTAGTGTATGAAAAAGTTGGCAATTTTCTCGATTGTCCTTGCAGCAGTCGCCGCACTGTCGATGACATCCTGCAAGAAAGACCAGCCCAGACTGGCAAGTCCCCAACTGACCGTTTCAGGAATCGGATCCGACTGGTTCACCGTCGCATGGCAGCCAGTTGACGGAGCCGCAAGATACATCTGCAGCCTGAATGACGGTGCCTCCGAAACCACTGTCAACGAATGCTCGGTAACCTTCTCCGAAATGGCGACCGGAACCTACACCGTGCTGGTGCGGGCCGCAGGAGACGGATATCTTGATTCCGAGGCAAGCGAAATCACGGTGAACCTCGAAGACGCCTCACTGGCAATGGCTCTGGAATACGCAGGCGAAGCAGGCAAGTTCGACATCAGCTTCACACCATCCGGAGACGTCACGGAAATCAAATATGCCGTAACGTCTGCCGTGCAGAAATCCCTTGAGGAATACAAGGCTGCATTCGAGGACGGGACGCTTGAGGGAATTGCCACCCTCACTGCAGGCACTGACAACAGCGTGAGCGTCGCCAGGGACAGCATCGGCCCCTACTTCGTGTTCGCGAAGGGAATCACCGGTTCAGGAATAGAGTCGGAAACCGTGTCCTCGCAAATCATGGCCGCCCCTGCCGGATTCACGGTGGACGCCTATGATCTGGTGGCAATGGACATCACATCAACTATATACGACGACAGTCAGGCATACTCCGGACTGCTTGTAGTGTCCAAGTCTGTACTCCAGGAACTCGGAATGAGCATCGAAGAGCTTCTTGAGATGTACGCGATGTACGGAATGGTTCCCTACACCGCAGCCGGAACTACCATGACGGTAGCCCTCAACGGCTATGAGGACTATGACTACATCATGGGAGTGGTCGGATTTGATGCCAGCGGGATGCCCGTATCCTACGGCAGCTTCTCGTTCAAGTCAGGGTTCGCCGACGCATCCCTGCCGCTTCCGTCCCCTCTCGTAATTGAGGCATACAATGTCGGAGACACTGAAGCTTCCGTAAAGTACACCATGGGAGAGAACACCCGCGCGTACTACCAGATGATCGTTACGCTTGACGGCTACAATACTCTCCTTGAGGCAGGAGCCGGAATCGAGGACTACGACAAGCCCGAAGACTATGTCAGAGATTACGCCGCAGTCTACGGAACCACCATGTTCACGGACGACGACTACGTTTGGCAGGGCCTTGACCCCGGAACCGATTACGTGGCCCTCGGCTTCCCGATGAACGGCAACGGCTCTCTCGGATACGGTGAGATGACAGCCACGGAGTTCTCCACCACCGGCACACCGTCATCCGCTGCCGCAACCACAGGACTGATGTCGACAGCAAGCGGCAAGAAGGTCTTCCGCCCGGTTACACTTGAATCCGCAAGGAAGTTCCTCGACTCTGTCAGGTAAGTCCAGAGACCCGAATACATGAAAGAAGGGTGCATCACCGTTGCGGTGACGCACCCTTTGACGTATATGCAGACTCTACTTCTTGCGGTAGCCGCACTTGGGGCATACGCCCTCGTTGTCGAGAGCCACGCCGCAAAGCGGGCAGCGGTCGATCTCATTCCTGGTCGCGAATTCCGCAGAACCGGCATTCACACCGCTCGTGAAGCTGATTCTCGCGATGTTCAGCTTGTCCTTCAGCAGGTCGTACACGATCTTTATCATTCCCTCAACGGTCATGGTCTCCTTGGTGACCACCAGACGGGCGACAGGATAGGCGGTAGCCAGCTCGGTACGGAAAGCCTCCCCTTTCATCCTGTTCTGCGGATGGCCATTGCGGATGCCCTGCTTCTCGTAGACATCCAGAACTGCTGGCAGCAGCGGATCGTCTTCCCTGAGCACCAGCGCGTGATCGAAGTTCTGAAGCACATCCCAAGCCACCTTGCGGATCTCGTTGCAGGGATATACCATGTTCACACCCTCGTTGACGCTGTCCTCCACTTCGATGGTCAAAGTTCCGGTGTGGCCGTGGAGATACTGGGCCTCGCCCTGGAAACCATAGAATCGGTGTGCATACTGCAGGTCAAATGTTGTTATGCTTCTCATGACAAAATGATTTTTTGGGGTTAAACATTCTTTTTTACAGTAACCTGTACTTGTATCTTGCCAATTTCCTCCGGGCTGAAATTCCTGCTCTCTAGATATTCACGTATGATGCGCGAAAGTTCAGGGTCAGAATAGTCCGCTATGGACTTCCCGTCGAAAATGTGATGATGCTCGTCAACGGTTATGTCGTAGTAGCATTTCCCGGTTTCCGGGTGGTAGATGCACGACAGGACACGCGCCGCGCAAAAGCTGTCGAGAATCCTGTAGATGGTCGACACCGTCACTTCCCTGTCATGGGACTGGACCATCGCGATGATGTCGTCGACGGTCGCGTGGCGCAGCACCCTCATCGCTTCGTAAACGGCCCTGCGCTGCGGGGTGACCTTCAGCCCGGCATCCTTTATTCTATTCAGTCCTTCGTTTTCCATGTCAACCTTCTTTTCTTGCGCAATATTAATGCGAATATTTTGCATTTGCAAATTTTTAGCAATTAATAGTGACGAAATAAAAATGCGCAGCGGACAGTTGTCTGCTGCGCCGGCATCTGCCTTATGCGTCAATCGCTACAGGAGGCTCTTGCGCTCCGTGACCTCAGCATCAGTCATTGTGTACTGCTCAAGACTTCCGCTCTTTGCCTGTATGCAGATATAAGTCATCGGCTCAGACGAAGTGCATTTGATGTTCCTGTCGCATCCCGGAGAAACCCGGACGACAGAACCCTCTGCGACATCAAAGACATCGTCATTTACCTGGAACCTTCCGGAGCCTGAGAGGATGATATAGTTCTCCTCATTTTCCTTGTGGCTGTGAAAAAAAGGAACGGCAGTGCCGGAAGACAAAGTTCCGAATGAGATTTCGCAGGAAGTTGCTCCGCTTGCTTCCTTGATGAACTGCTTGCCTTCAATATTTTTCAGGGAACCGACAGACACATGTGCGTATTCCGCACCATTGTTTAGGATTTTAACTTCACTCATAATACTGTTTTAATTAAAGTTGATTAACTTTGCAATATATACATACTATCTTTTCGATAGTGCAAAGTTAAGAATTACAATATTGATTTGCAATAAGTTACGAAAACGTAACAAGCTTACCTGCAAGAAAGTGAAATTGAAAATGAACAGTTTGACGCTACAGGAAAATCTCACTAAATACACTCACATGGAGAGCTGTCCGATCCGCAACGTCCTGTCACGATTCTCGGGGAAATGGTCGATCCTGATACTCTGCATCCTTGCAGACAGCGGAACGGCACGGTTCTCCGTGATAAGCAGAGCCATTCCGGACATTTCGCCCAAGGTCCTCACAGAAACTCTGAAGAACCTTGAGGAATGCGGACTTGTCTCACGGAAAATTTATCCTGAAGTACCTCCCAGGGTGGAGTATTCGCTTACGGAGCTCGGAAAGAGCCTGGTGCCCATCATAAATCAGCTCATATCCTGGGCTGTGGAAAATTATGAGACCGTTGCAGGAAGCAGGTCCTCAGGCATTTGATGCAACCTGTCCGGAAGCGGGCACTCTTTCCGACATCAGCTTATGCTCATCAACAGATCGCAGCAATTAAGTTACGATTCCATCGGTTATGGCAGATATTTCTTTATATTTGTGATAGCGGACACGGTTCGCCGACAATAACCTGAAACACCAAAACAAACACCATATGGAAAAAAGGATCTTGGAGTGCGTCCCCAACTTCAGCGAGGGACGGGACAAGGAGAAAATACGTCAGATTGTCGAGGCCATCGAGGCTTCGGGAGGAGTGAAAGTGCTTGACGTGGACCCCGGCGAGGCCACAAACCGCACAGTGGTCACCTTCGTGGGAGAGCCGGAGGCGGTTGTCGAAGCGGCATTTGCCGGAATCAGGCGTGCAGCGGAGCTGATAGACATGCGCAGCCACAAGGGAGCACACCCTCGGATGGGCGCGACCGACGTGCTGCCGCTTGTACCCGTGTCCGGAATCACCCTCGAGGAATGCGTTCCGCTGGCACGTGATCTCGCATGCAGGATATCCGACGAACTCCGCATCCCGACCTACTGCTACGAATCCGCAGCCTTCAGGCCCGAGCGTCGCAACCTTGCAGTCTGCAGGGCCGGCGAATACGAGGCACTTCCGGACAAACTCGCCCATGAGGACAGCGCTCCGGACTTCGGGACACGCCCGTACGACGAAGCCATCGCACGCACCGGAGCCACCGCTGTCGGAGCGCGCGATTTCCTTATTGCGGTGAACTTCAACCTCAACACCACCTCCACGCGCCGCGCCAACGCCATCGCCTTCGATGTCCGCGAAAAGGGCCGCCCGGTACGTGAGGGCAACCCGATAACGGGTCCCATAGTCAAGGATGCCGACGGCAACCCCGTCATGCGTCCCGGAACGCTCCCCGGCACCAAGGCCATAGGCTGGTTCATAAAGGAATACGGAATCGCACAGGTTTCGATGAACATCACAGACATATCCCGCACCCCGCTGCACGTCGCGTTCGACGAAGTCTGCAGGAAGGCTGACGCGAGAGGAGTGCGCGTCACCGGCACCGAGATAGTCGGACTCGTCCCCAAAAGGGCACTTGTCGACGCCGGACGCTATTTCCTGCGCAAGCAGCACCGCTCCACCGGCATCTCCGAGGAGGAGACAATACGCATTGCCATAAAGTCCATGGGGCTCGACGACCTCAAGCCGTTCCGCCCCGAGGAAAAAGTGATAGAATACCTGGTCGAGGCCGGCAGCAGGAAGGACCTTCTCGTTGACATGACCTGCAGGGGTTTCGCCGAGGAGACTGCAAGCGAGTCCCCCGCCCCGGGAGGCGGTTCGGTTTCGGCCTACATGGGAGCGCTCGGCGCCGCGCTAGGGACCATGGTCGCCAATCTTTCTGCCCACAAGGCCGGATGGGATGACCGCTGGGAGGAGTTCTCCGACTGGGCCGACCGCGGACAGCGCCTGCTCACCGAGCTGCTGCACCTGGTCGATGAGGACACCGAAGCCTTCAACCGCATAATGGCGGTGTTCGCGATGCCCAAGGGCACCGACGAGGAGAAGGCTGCCCGGAGCGCAGCGCTGCAGGAAGCCACCCTATACGCAACCCAGGTTCCCCTCCGCACCATGAAGGCGGCCCTCGGGGTGTTCCCCATCGTCAAGGCGATGGCCGAGCAGGGCAACCCCAACTCGGTATCCGATGCCGGAGTGGGAGCAATCGCAGCCCGCGCCGCAGTCCTCGGAGCCTACCTGAACGTAAAGATCAACGCCGCCGGGCTCAAGGACCGCCGGAAAGCCGAAGAACTGGTTGCAGAAGCCGAGGGCATAGCCGCCGAAGCCGGAATGCTCGAGACCGAAGTGCTAGGCATTGCAGAACAGAAGATCAAGAAATAAAAGCCCCATACCTATGACCCTATCCGAATTCCAGGCAGACATCCGTGCCGGCATCCCCGACACTCTGCCCGAGCCGAAACCCTACGACACCACAGTCAACCATGCGCCCAGGCGCAAGGACATCCTGACACCGGCGCAGAAGGAGCTCGCGCTGCGCAATGCCCTGAGGTACTTTCCAGCGAAGCACCACGCTCTGCTTGCCGGCGAGTTCGCCGAAGAGCTCCGCAAATACGGCCGCATCTACATGTACCGCCTGCGTCCAGACTACGACATGCACGCGAGGCCTATAGACGAATATCCGGCAAAATGCCGCCAGGCAGCCGCCATAATGCTGATGATCCAGAACAACCTCGACAAGGCGGTGGCCCAGCATCCCCACGAACTGATCACCTACGGAGGCAACGGGGCAGTGTTCCAGAACTGGGCGCAGTACCGCCTCACGATGAAATATCTCTCGGAGATGACCGACAGCCAGACTCTCGTGATGTACTCCGGCCACCCGCTCGGCATCTTCCCCTCGCACCCCGACGCCCCGCGCGTCGTCGTGACAAACGGAATGGTGATTCCCAACTACTCCAAGCCCGATGACTGGGAAAGACTGAACGCACTCGGCGTCTCACAATACGGGCAGATGACCGCAGGATCATACATGTACATAGGTCCGCAGGGCATCGTGCACGGAACGACAATCACCGTGCTCAACGCTGCCCGCAAGAGGTTCACCTCCGGCCGCACCTCCACCCGCGGCATGCTCTTCGTCTCCTCCGGACTCGGAGGCATGTCCGGTGCCCAGGCCAAGGCCGGCAACATCTCCGGAGTGGTATCGGTGATAGCCGAGATCAACCCCAAGGCCGCCGCCAAGCGCCACGCGCAGGGATGGGTCGACGAGCTTCACGACTCACTCGACGAACTGATGAACCGCATCCGCAAGGCCACAGGCAGCGGAGAAGTGGTTTCGCTGGCTTACGTGGGAAATATAGTGGACCTTTGGGAAAGACTCGCCGACGAAGGCATTCATGTCGACCTCGGCTCCGACCAGACCTCGCTGCACAACCCCTGGTCAGGAGGCTACTACCCTGCCGGACTCAGCTATGAGGAATCCAACAGGATGATGTCGGAAAACCCCTCCCTGTTCCGTGAGAAGGTGCAGGAGTCGCTGCGCAGGCAGGTGGCTGCAATCAACCGCCAGACGGCTGCGGGAATGTACTTCTTCGACTACGGCAACGCCTTCCTTCTCGAAGCTTCGCGCGCCGGGGCTGACGTGATGAAGGCCGACGGCAGCTTCCGCTATCCTTCATACGTGCAGGACATCATGGGGCCGATGTTCTTCGACTACGGCTTCGGTCCGTTCCGCTGGGTATGCACTTCCGGCAAGGCTGAAGATCTCGAGACCACCGACCGTCTCGCTGCAGAAGTGCTCGAGGAAATGTGCAAAGACGCTCCCGCCTCGATCCGCGGACAGCTGGAGGACAATCTCCACTGGATACGCGAAGCCGGGCGCAACCATCTCGTCGTCGGTTCCCAGGCACGCATACTCTACGCCGACTGCGAGGCCCGCACCAGAATCGCTCTCGAATTCAACAAGGCCATAGCCGACGGCCGCATTTCGGCCCCGGTGGTGCTCGGACGTGACCATCACGACGTCTCCGGCACCGACTCGCCCTACCGCGAGACCTCCAACATCTACGACGGCTCCAACCTCACGGCCGACATGGCGGTGCAGAACGTCATAGGCGACTCGTTCCGCGGAGCCACATGGGTATCTCTCCACAACGGAGGAGGCGTAGGCTGGGGTGAGGTCATCAACGGAGGCTTCGGCATGGTGATCGACGGCTCCAAAGACTCCGGGCGCCACATCCGCGAGATGCTGTTCTGGGACGTCAACAACGGCATCGCCCGCCGCAGCTGGGCCCGCAACGAAGGGGCCGAAGAGGCAATCCGCCGCGAGATGGAGCGCACGCCCCAGCTCAAGGTCACGCTCCCCAACCACGCCGACGACGAGATCATACGCAAGGCACTGGAAGAAAAACAATAAACCAACCACACAAGCTATTTCGAAAACTCACCACATACAGGACATGGAACACCACCATATTTCGTCCGGACGCCTGACGATTGCCAGGCTGAAGGAAATTCTCGACAGCAGGAAACCGGTCGCCCTGAGCGAAGAAGTGCGCCACAGGATAGTGCGCTGCCGCAAGTATCTCGACCGCAAGATCCAGAATTCGGAGCAGCCCATCTACGGCATCACCACCGGTTTCGGCTCCCTTTGCGACATCTCCGTCGGCAGCGATGATCTCGCCAAACTCCAGCGCAACCTCGTAATGTCGCACTCCTGCGGCACCGGCGAGCAGGTTCCCGCAGAAATCGTGCGGCTGATGCTGCTTCTCAAGATACGCTCACTCTCATACGGCTACTCGGGCGTCCAGCTCCAGACCGTGGAGCGTCTTGTCGACTTCTACAACCACGACATTCTTCCCGTGGTCTACCAGCAGGGATCGCTCGGTGCATCCGGAGACCTTGCACCTCTGGCCCACTTGAGCCTGCCGTTGCTGGGACTTGGAGAAGTGGAATACGGCGGCCGCAGGCGTCCCTCGGCAGAAGTGCTCGCTGAATTCGGATGGAAACCACTCGAGCTGCAGTCAAAGGAAGGGCTCGCCCTTCTCAACGGCACGCAGTTCATGAGCGCCTACGGAGTATGGTCGATCATGGCGGCACGACGCCTCAGCGACTGGGCAGACCGCATCGGAGCACTCTCGCTCGATGCATTCGACGGACGCATCGAACCGTTCTTCGACGAGGTGCACCAGATCCGCGCACACCGCGGACAGCTGGCGACGGCCCGCGCCGTACGCAGTCTCCTTGAGGGCAGCGAACTGTCAAGCCGCCCCAAGAAGCACGTCCAGGATCCCTATTCCTTCCGCTGCATGCCTCAGGTGCACGGCGCCACCAAGGACACGATCGACTACGTGGAAAGCGTCCTGGAGACCGAAATCAACTCCCCCACCGACAACCCCACGATCTTCCCAGAGGAAGACATGATCATATCCGCAGGAAACTTCCACGGTCAGCCTATAGCTCTCGCTATGGACTTCCTGGCAATAGCGCTAGCCAAACTCGGCAACATCTCCGAACGCAGGATATACCAGCTGATCTCCGGATCACGCGGGCTGCCGCATTTTCTCGTTGCGAACCCCGGGCTCAACAGCGGCTTCATGATTCCGCAATACACTGCAGCTTCGATAGTGAGCCAGACCAAGGGACTGTGCACACCCGCCTCGGTCGACTCCATTCCCTCTTCGCAGGGACAGGAAGATCACGTGAGCATGGGAGCAAATGCAGCCACGAAACTCTACAGGGTGGTGCTCAACACTGAGCGCGTGCTGGCAATTGAACTTTTCAATGCAGCCCAGGCGCTGGAATTCCGCCGTCCTGCACGCACGTCTCCGGCGCTTGAGGAACTGGTCGCCGAGTTCCGCAAAAAGGTACCGTTCATCGACAACGACACCGTCATGTATCCTCACATCGAGGCTGCGGTGCAATTCCTTCATGAGCGATGAGAACCCTGATTGACAACATCGGCTGCATCACCGGCATCGAAAGGAAAGGGCACCTGCGTATCTGCGGAGCCGAAATGGACAGGATGGAGACTCTCGATGATGCCTGGCTGCTGGTCGAAGACAGCCGGATAGAGGCATTCGGCGCGCGTTCGGAAGGCATTCCGGAAAATGTCGACCGCCGCATTGACGCCGGAGGCGGGATGCTCTTCCCCTCGTTCTGCGATTCGCACACCCACCTGGTATATGCAGGGAGCCGCGAGCAGGAGTTTCTCGACAAGATCAACGGACTATCCTACGAGGAGATTGCCCACCGCGGCGGTGGCATCCTGAACTCTGCGGACCGGCTCCACGAGGCTTCAGAAGACGAACTCTACGCCAGCGCGATGGAACGTGTGCGGGAGATTGCCGCCATGGGCACAGGATGCGTGGAGATCAAGAGCGGCTACGGCCTCTCCACCGAAGACGAGCTCAAGATGCTTCGCGTCATACGGAGAATTCGGGAAACCGTTCCGCTCGAAGTGCGGGCAACCTTCCTCGGAGCACATGCGGTGGCGCGCTCCTACCGCGGCAGACAGGAGGAATATGTCGATCTGGTGTGCCGCGAAATGCTGCCTGCAGTCGCACGCGAAGGTCTGGCCGATTTCGTTGACGTGTTCTGCGACGAAGGTTTCTTCACGGTACCACAGACGGAACGCATCCTGCGGGAGGCTGCCAGGTTCGGCCTGCGCCCGAAGATACACGCCAACGAACTTGCAGTCTCAGGAGGAGTACAGGCCGGGGTGCACTGCGGAGCACTCTCGGTCGACCATCTAGAAAGGAGCGGAGCCGAAGAGATCGAGGCCCTCAAGGGTACCGGCACCATGCCTACCCTGCTTCCCGGAGCGGCATTCTTCCTCGGAATGAGCAATCCTCCGGCCCGGGAGATGATACGCTCCGGACTCGGGGTTGCTCTCGCTTCGGACTACAACCCGGGATCCTCACCGTCGGGCAACATGCGCATGGTAGCCTCCCTGGCCTCGATACGCCTCAGGATGACACCGCGCGAGGCCTTGTGTGCCGCGACTATCAACGGGGCATACGCAATGGGACTGAGCGGAGAGTTCGGCTCGATCACCGCAGGCAAGACAGCCAACTTCTTCCTCACCAGACCGATGCCATCGGTCGAGTTCTTCACCTATGCCTACCAGACACCGCTGATAGAAAAGGTCTATTTGCGCGGCATGGAGTACGATGCGGGGCTGAATATCGTCATGTCGTAGACTTCTTCTCCGGGCTCACCGGCCTTGGCCTCCCTGGGGAAATACACCGGCATATTCTCCTGCATGGGCAGGATGCGCAGTTCAAGCCTGGTGCACTCTTCCGGGAGCCGCCACAGTCCGAGCAGGAATGGACGGCCGTTGTAGAAATTGTCGGCAACCAGCTTGCCGTCGGCATACAGGCGGGCCACGTCACCGCGGTACCCGATCTGCAGGATGCGTCCGTCACGCGACGCGGCATCCGGCAGTTCAATCGAGTATACGGCAGCATCAGCGAAATCGGAATCCGAAGGCTGTTCCGCCACATTCTGCGCCCCCATCCTGATCTGGCGAGGCTTCCCTGCCTCACTGAGCTTTGTCCATACGGCAGGAACGGCGGGTTCCGCAGGTTTCTCCTCCGTAAGGAAAAGCTTTCCCGCGGTCTCCGAATCGAGCAGGTATATGTTTCCGTAGACCGGCTTTCCGGTTCCGCCCGGCTTGAGGTTGCGCAGAGTCTTGCCGTCGACGCAAATCTCGGTCGGTATCCCTTCTATCTGCTCGAGATAGATCTTGCCGTCGCGTCTGGCGACAATCTGCGCCGTGGCATAGGTGATTCCCCCGATATTCACCGGGAAAATGCAGGATGTACCGGCAGGGATGGTCATGGGCCTGCGGGGGAACCTGACTCCGCAAACGTCGAACTGCACTCCCTTCTTGTCAGACAGGTTCTGCAGCCTCTCATAGTTGTTCACGAACACGAATGCGCTGTCGCCGAGCGAGCGGTAAGACCACCTCAGGCCGGAATCGTCGCCTTTCGGAAGATTCTGCGGACAGGGGAAGACAGGGTCCATCGGGGCCAGCGTCTCACCGAAATCGTGCATGAACAGGTGCAGCTTGCGCAGCATGAAGTAGTGCGGATAGAGCTGCCCGTACTCTCCGATCGGGGCGTAGTATTCATATGACTTCACGGGAAGGTCGTTGTGGTTGGTGGCAACGGTGTTCTGGCTCTCGTTGAGATACGAGAACTTTCCCTCGGGGTTCGTGCCTCCGTGGTACATGTAGTATCCGAGCAGGTTGCTGCCGCTTCCGAGCTTCACGACAGCCATCGCATAGGCATCCTCGGGGTAAACGTACACCCTCCTGTGGTAAGAGGGAATCATGCCTCCTCCGAGTTCACAGGTGAAGTACGGATAATCCTCGTCACCCTTGCCGTCACTTTCGGTCTGCTTGCCGAACTGGTCGGTGGCTATTGCCGTGGAGCTCCTGAAAGCCTTGAAGTTGAACGCCTTGTAGTAGTCGCCGGCCGTCTCCTCTATGGAGCGGTCCCAGAAGCCGTCGGCATAGTCGCCGAACAGCGGCAGCATCTCCCCGAACGGGACGGGCGTCGTGAGTTCCGGCCAGCCGGTGCGGGTATAGAAAGGCAGGTCGAAGCCAATCGAGAGGGCAAGCTCCTTCAGGGCCATCAGGTATGCTCCGTTGCGCTGCTCGTTGTCGAACTGCACGGCAATGACCGGTCCTCCGTCCTTCCACTGCATGCCGATTATCTGCGAATATATCTGCCGGTAAAACGCTCCGGTATATGACATGAATTCCTCGTTGTCGTCGCGTGTCCTGCACCCCTTCGAGAAGACCCAGTCCGGGATGCCGCCGCAGCGGGCCTCACCGTGGCAATACGGTCCTATGCGGAGCACGACCGGCATTCCCTCGTCCCTGCATATCTCCAGAAAACGCCGAAGGTCACGCTGTCCGCTCCAGTCGAACACACCATCCTGCTCCTCGACATGGTTCCAGAACACATAGTTGGCGATCATCGTGACGCCTCCGTCCTTCATCTTGCGCACTTCGGCCTCCCATTCATCGGCAGGAATCCTGGAATAATGCACCTCCCCCATCACGGGGACGACGCGCTTTCCGTCCACAATAAGGCTGCGCGAATCCCACTTCACTTCAGGAACCTTCGGCGCGGCATCGGTTTTTGCGGGCAGAGGTGCCGCCATGAGCGACACCGATGCCAGAAGCATGCAAATTCTTCGTTCGAGTTTCATGTTGCTGTCCTTCATTTTGATTGTCGTGAAATATACGAAAAATTTCGACACCTGAATGAAGGACAGCAGGCATCATCTGATCCGGTAACGGCCCGAGCCTACACGGTAGTATGTGTACTCCCCGTCTTCGGAAATCTTTTCGCCTCCTTTCAAAACGGCTCCGAACTTCTTGGGCACCCTTATCTCCGCAGCGGAGTTAGCCGGAATCTCAACCTTCCAGTCGAGCCGGCCGGACTTCACTCTCCACTCGCTTTCTATCCGGCCGCAGGGGCTCTCATACGATGCCTTGACCCAGTCAAGTCCGTCAGGAAAAGCCGGCTCCATCCTTACCGTCCTGAATCCGGGTTCACCTGCGGCGATTCCGGCAAGGTCCTCGTACATCCAGATCACCGTGTCGCCTAGAAGCATCACGTGGTTGCCGGAATTCATCGAAGGATCAGCGGTGTTGCCGTTCCAAAGCTCCCAGATCGTGGTCGCTCCCTCACGGTACATATATCCAAGCGAAGGATACGTATCCCGGGTCGCAATCGTGTATGCAAGATCTGCCTGTCCGTGGTCAGTAAGTCCGCGCATAAGGTGCTGCACACCAAGCACGCCCACAGCCACATGGCTGTCCCACACTTCCGTGATCGTCCTGGAGGCATTCTCCATCACCTGCTCTTCAAGATCCTCCGGCACGAGTCCGAGATCAAGTGACAGGATGTTTGCCGTCACCGTGTTGTTGGCATAATATCCTGCCTCCCGGTCGAGGAACTTGCCGTTGTAGGCACTCCTTATATTCTCGGCGACTTCTTCATAATGGCCGGCATCTTCAGGATGTCCGGCGACGGTGCACAGTTCCTTCATGATCCTCAGGACATCGTAAAACACAGTCGTGCCCAGCACCTCTCCGGGAGTGATGCGCGAGGGGTCCTGCGAATGGATGAGTTCCGGGGACTCGGGAGGCAGACACCAGTCGCCGTACAGGTCATATGGGACAGTCCCGTCCACCATAAGGTTGTTCTCCACATATTCAACCCACTTCTTCATTGCCGGATACCTCTCACGGACAGCCTCTGTGTTCCCAAAATGATCGTGAAGCATCTTGACCACATACACAAAAGCTGCAGGCCAGGTCACATTCTCATTGTATTTGGTCCAGTACCTCGGGGACACGTCCGAAATGCTGCCGTCCTCACGCATCGATTCCTCGATGTCCAGAGCCCATTTGTCATACAGGCGCTCGTTCCCAAAGATGTAGCTCTCCCCGAAACAGCCTGTCGCGCGGTCACCCAGCCATGGATAACGTTCGTCACGCTGAGGGCAGTCGGTGGGGAACCCCCT
Source organism: uncultured Bacteroidales bacterium (assembly GCA_902491795.1). Taxonomy (GTDB): domain Bacteria; phylum Bacteroidota; class Bacteroidia; order Bacteroidales; family UBA932; genus Cryptobacteroides. The sequence goes on from CABUIX010000010.1 coordinate 25,333, forward strand.
GTAGTTGCCCCTGATGCCCCAGTAGGCATTGCGGTGCACGGCATTGAGAATCTCGTTTGAGGTCTCGAAGCTGCCCGTTGTCTCCATCAGGTCATATATCACTTTCCCCTCAAAGGCCGATGCGTCCGGCAGGTAGTCCAGTCCGCTCACTTCCACATACCTGAATCCGTGGTACACGAACTCAGGCTCCCACTCGAACACTCCGTCTTCAGCCGGAGTGTAGGCATCCATAGCCCGCGCCAGCCGCAGATTCGCCGTATAAAGTCTGTCAGGATCATCCGGTTCAAGTATTTCAGCGAACCTCATGGTGATGCGCTTCCCTGCCGTTCCCTTCAGGCAGACCTTCAGAGTACCGACCATATTCTGCCCCATGTCCAGAATGACACGGCCGTCCGGCGTCATGCGGACCGTCTCGGGACGAAGGACCTCCTGAACACGCAGGCTGGGCGAAGTCTGCTGACGCAGCTCACCCTTCGGCGACGGCATCACTTCCGCAGCCGCCCACCTGCCGTCCTCCTCATATCCGGCCTCCGTCCAATTTCCAATTTCCAGATCGGCATCGTAATGCTCACCGTCAAACTCGTTGTTCCTCGTGATCGGGCCCTTGTCCGTCGCTCTCCAGCTGCGGTCCGTAACCAAGAGTTCCTCCCGGCCGTCAGCATAGCGGAGCAGCAGCTGGGCCTTCAGCACCGGGTATCCGAAGCAGACGGTATTGGTTCCATAGTCTCCCGTATTCCTGAGACCGTAGTAGCGACCGTTGCCGAGAGTGATCCCCAGCGCGTTGGCGCCCGGCTCCAGAAGCGGCAGCACATCATACGTCAGGTACAGCACCGATGCGTCATACCATGTCGGAAGAGGCCCGAAAATGTCCTCGCCGACCCTCTTGCCGTTGATCCGGCACACTGACGAGCCAAGGCCGCACACATACAGCGTCGCCGACTCCAGTTCGTCCATCACGTAAAACTCCTTGCGGAGATACCTCGCCGACAGGTCATGCATTGACTCCTCGTCGCTGATCTCCTTGCCTGTGCCGTCGACCCCTATCCACTCGCCGAGCCAGTCTTCCGGCAGCAGCCCCGTGTACCAGGTGCCGCCTTCACCGACAGACGCCCGGTCTCCGCGGTTTGTCCACACCTTCACGCTCCACCCGTAACGTTCTCCGCGCGCCAAATCCGGGCCACCGTACCTGACAAAGAGGCTGCCTCCGCTCTCCACACGGCCGCTGTTCCAGACTTCCCTGCCTTTCGCGTCCACCACGGTCAGCTCATAAGCCTCCTGCTCCACGTTTCTCCGCCCGTCTTCAATCTTCCAGCTGAACATCACTTTCCCGGGCTCCTCGCCAAGAGCAGCCGGGGCGCACTCGACACTGGTACCTGCGCAACCGCCCAGAATGGTTGCCGCCGCAATCAACATCGGCATCCGTATTCCGATGCACTGATTTTTCACAATTGACATATTAATTGAATATATTGGTCCTGAACCCTTGAATGCACAAACAGGAATCACATCCTGACAGCCATTTGTGCGGCCGCAATTTGACAAAAAACATCCTTTTTACGGATGAAAAGACCGTTCGATTTCTTGTAATATCTGTTCTTTCGCCGCAGCAGGCGCACGTCCACGCCACTTTTTCAGATCCGCTCATGCATCATTTATGGAAATTTTGCATCTTTGAATGAAATTGACAGAAAGACTGCACAACACAGACAAGCTCAAACATGATCATCATGAAAAAGACAATTACAATCTCTGCGATTCTGCTGCTGACAGCCGCACTTGCAATAAACGCACAGGCCAGGGACTCAAAGCCCGCAAACAAGCCCAGTCTCGGATTCAGTATCAGCCAATATCAGAAAGACTTCGGAATCGGGGTGCATTTCCTGACCCCGTATTTTTTCAATGACATACTGGCCGTCAAAATAGGCGGAAACATCCAATGGCTTGAATACTCCAATCCTGATGCCGGATGGACGCCATACGGGAATCTTCAGCTTGGCGTCCGCGGCCGGGAATTCATAATTGAAAACAAGGTCAGCCTCTACGGAGAGGGCGGCCTGGTCATTATTCTGCCGAACAGCAAGTTCTCATCCAGAAACTTCCAGGCGGGAGGCTACGGTCTCTTCGGATTCGAATTCATGTTAGATTCCGGCATAAGCTATTTCATTGAGATGGGAGGTATCGGAACCGGAGCCTGTGCAGACAAAGTCCCGGGCAGGCCGATTTACTCCAACGGATTCCTGACCAATGTCGGATTCCGGTACTCATTCTGAAAAGGCCCCGTACATGCAATCATCACATAAGCGCACGGGGCGCTTGCTGATTTTGATCTTTGCCGCGCTGCTTTCCGGTTCATTGGAATGTCTGGCGGCAGAGCCGCCCGTGCCCGAAGGACTTGAAGACAGGAGGGACAGTATTGTCGAGGCTCGCGTAACCGCCGACAGATTCGCGAGACAAGCCCGCAGCCAGACCGGCCACAAGCGGCTCGAAAGACTCGACTTGCTGTACGGCAACGTGATTTTCAGTTCCCCGGACCTGATCAAGACCATACAGAACCTCCCCGGAGTGAACTCCGGGACCGAACTGCTCTCCGGACTTTATGTCCACGGAGGAGAGGGCTCCGACAACCTCTTCCTTCTCGACGGGGTGCCGATGTACCAGGTCAGCCACCTCGGAGGCCTGTTCTCCTCGTTCAATACCGACATAGTTGATCACCTTGATTTCTACAAGAGCGGATTTCCTGCCAGATACGGCGGGAGGATGAGCTCCGTCGTTGACGTGTCAACCCGCGACGGTGACTTCAACGAATATCACGGGACCTTCATGATAGGCCTGATCGACGGCCGGCTGCAGTTTGAGGGGCCGATCGTCAAGGGAAAGACTTCGTTCAGCATTGCGGCCAGAAGGAGCTGGCTGGATGCCGTCATAATTCCGGCAATCGCGTATGCGAACAAGATCAGCGAAGAAGGGGAAACCACCGGAGGGTCGTATGCGTTCTATGACCTCAACGCTTCCGTAACCCACAGATTCAGCGACGACGACATCCTGTCACTCAAGTTATACCACGGCCGGGACAACCTGAAACTCAGCCTTGACACCGAGGTTACAGGCTCAGGCAACGAAGGAGGCAGCGGGGAGACGGCACCTACAAGCCAGATGCTGCACACAGGCATCGCCTGGGGGAACACCCTGGCCTCGCTCAACTGGTCGCGCAGGATACGGGATGACATGGGCCTGAAGACCGTGCTCTACTACACCCGCAGCGCAGCGGACGTGGGATATTATCTGTACAACAAGTCAACGGAAGATGGCTCCGAAGCGACCACGTCTCTGGATGAGTCAAACTATTCCCTCGTCCACGACTTCGGGCTCACGTCGGACTTCAGCTGGATACCGCACAAATCGCACAGCCTCAAGTTCGGGGCCTCCTACCAGTTCCACATATACAATCCCTCAAGACAGCGCATCATCAGGAACGACATCACCAGTGATGCAAGCGGCACTTCCAGGCACTATCCGGGGCACGAATTCTCCCTGTATGCCGAAGACGAAATGACCCTGTCGGACTGGCTGTCCCTGAATCTGGGTCTCAGATATGCATTGTTCGGAGTCCCCGGAAAGATCTGGAACAGACTTGAGCCGAGGGTAGCGTTCAGCCTCAAATGCACGGAATGGATGGACTTCAAGGTCTCATATTCAGAGATGAACCAGTTCGCCCACCTTATATCGACGACCTACCTCGACATCCCGACCAACTGCTGGCTGCCTTCGACAGCGAACATCGCCCCCATGCTCTCGCGCCAGGCCGCAGGAGGAATCTACTGCAGGCTTCCGGAAAACTTCCGCCTGAACATCGAGGGATGGTACAAAACGATGGACAACCTGCTGGAATATTCCGGCTCGAATGCCCTCTTCCCTCCCCTTGACACATGGGAGACCTCGTTCAACAAGGGAAAAGGCCGCTCATACGGAGTCGAGACGGAATTCGGCTGGAGATCCGGAAAACTGCTGCTGTCGGCATACTACACTCTTTCATGGAGCCAGCGGAAATTCGATGCCGTATGGACCGGCTGGTATTCACACCGCTTCGACAACCGCCACAAGCTGACCCTCGCCGGCAGATGGAAGATCAGCGAGGCCGTTGATGTCTATGCCACATGGAACTACAACAGCGGCGGCTGGATGACAGTCCCCACCCACATCTACAATCCCGGAGAGACATTTGACCGTGTATACACAAAGCCGAACAATGTCAATCTTCCGGACTATCACCGGCTTGACCTCGGTGCCAACTTCCGGAGGACAACAAAAAGAGGCAACGAAGTCATCTGGAACGTAGGCATCTACAATGCATACTGCAGGAAGAACGTGGTCTTTGTGGCAGTCGACGAGCGGGAAGACGGCAGCCTGTATGGAACCGGGCGTGCAATATTCCCAATAATACCCTCTTTCAGTTATACTCTAAGATTCTGAAACATGTCCAGATTTCGCAATATAACAGCCATCTTCACCGTCCTGCTGACTGTATCCGCCTGCGAGGTGGATTTCGACCTCAAAGGTCTGGACGGGGATCCGATTTTCGTGCTGGACGGCAACATGAAGATTGAGCCCGATGTCCCCGACAACGGACATCTCGTCATGTTCCTGTATGCCGTACCTTCGACCGCCGGGGACCGTGTCTTCAGCGAAGAGGCCAGATGCACCCTGAAGGTCTACAGAAACGGTGAACACATCGACACGAAGGACTACATCACAATCGAACCGTTCTTCGGACTCATAGCAGACATCTACCCCGATGTGAATCCTGGCGACGAAATCACTCTCACTGCCGAGTCAGAAGGCTTTCCGACAGTGTCAGTCACCACCATGATTCCACAGACGCCGCCGGCAGTGCAGGTTTCCTGCACCAGGACCGGAAACAACATCGGCGTCCGCTTTTCGCTTGAAGACGATGCCGGAAGTTCCGATGCCTACGCCTTCAGTTTCGAGACCATCACCAGCGAAAGCAAGCCGGGTCCCGGAGACTATGGCGCGACAGTCGAAATCCCGTATCTGGATCCCGAGACGTCTTCGCTCCTCGGTTTGGGACCATTTGACGTGATATGGGAAGACGGAATCAAATTCTACGGCATTTTCGACGACGACTTCAACGGAGGGAAAAAGGAAATGGAAGTGAATTTTTCCGGCGACAGCTTCCAGGGACAGGGAACCTCATACCTGCGCATCGAAGTCATCCGCCTTTCTCCCGAAAGGCTGCGCTATCAGATTGCCTGCCAGGACAAAGGAAGCGACATTCTGGGATTCATCGGCCTCGCCCCGGTAACATTCGCCTACACGAATGTCAAGGGAGGTTCCGGCTGCTTCTCCGGCCAGAACATCTCCTACACCGACTGGATCGCGATTCCTGAGGCGGAATGACGAGACAGCTTCCAGTCTTTTCCGGTATCAGCCATTCCGTCCAACAATATGGAAACCCTTTCCGTAAATCAGCTTAAGCGTTTCCATGGCAGTGTTGCGGTCATATTCCTTCTCCGCCTCCGGCAGATCGTCGTAAGGCACCAGGCCAGGATGGAGCTTGCGGACGTCATCGCGTTCAGGCCCCCATTGCCATCCTTCCTCTACTCGTGCCGCAGCCCACACTTCATGGACATTGCGTGCCAGGTACTCAACCAGTTCGCCCAACTCCTCAGGCAACTCAATGCCGGAAAGATCTTCCGGTCTCGGTACATATTCTTTCATGACCCGAATTTCAATTTCTTGTTCAACATTTTCCGTCAACACAGATGTTCCGCGATCTTCCGCCTTCCAAGTTTCCACATCTTCCAGCAGAAAAACAGGAACACTACCATCAGTATGCCGCTTACTGCTGGTGACACTTCGATTACGAACAATATCGAATCGTATATTCCGTGTGCAAGTATCGGAGCGGCTACAGCAAGCAGCCCGTTGCGGAAACGTCCGGTCGGACAGAATTTCACGAGCGAATAATAATAGCCCATCAGCACAGCGAAACAGAAATGCCCCGGAATGGCAAACAGCGCGCGCTGCACAGCAACCGAAAGGAAGTCTTCACTCCCGAAAACATACATCAGGTTCTCCAGGGCGGCAAATCCCATCGAAACGAACACGGCATACACGATTCCGTCGAGTTTCTCGTCATAATGCACATTCTTGCGCAGAAGCAGCCAGAGCATGATCAATTTGGCCAGTTCCTCCGGTATGGCCGCTCCGAAGAACGCCGAGGCCACACTGTCCCCGACCGTGATTGCCTGATCCGGATACAGCCCCGCCCATCCGAACGGTACAGACATGCAAAGCGACAGCGGGACAGAAAGCAGCCCGAAAAGGAAAGCTTTGAGCAGCTGCCCGAACGGCTCCGGTGACTGCCTGTCCTTAATCAGGACATACGCCAGCAGAATGGCTACGGGAAGAAGGGCTGAAATTATTATAAGGTACATGGTCTCCGGAATAAATTATTCAAAATCCACGCTCATTGCTTCTTGCCCATAGGTTCAAGCCTGCGTTTCCCGTAACCGTCAACCATTATAAGTATGGCTGGTATGGCGCTGTTCAGATATTCGTCGTAAGGTTTCGGAATCCACAGCATCGAGTCGACCATAGCTGCAGACGTTTGGATGAACTCTGTCCGCCCCGAATTTAAGGGCATCCTTTTTTTCCTTGAAAAGTATCTTCAGGTGCTCCTTTTCTTCACCGGAGGCCGCGTTCAGAGCAGAATTCATACCGACAAATTCATCAAACACAGCCTTGCCCGCAGGCCTGAACTCCATGAGCAGCTGCTGCACGTTCCAGCGGTTGTGCTCACATTCGGAAAGCAGCCGCTCATTGTCGGCAATTGCCTTTTCAAGACGGCGCTGCAAACCGGGATCGGCATACAGGTTCGCAGGAAGTTCTCCGCACACTGACCTCAGCTTCTGGTACATCGAATCCACGAAATATCGGTTAGACCACTGCTGTGATACCGACAGGCGTTTCCATGACACGCGAAGATCCGCCCAGGTCGTCTTGACCGCCATGTCTCTCTCCTCCATACGGAAATTCTTGCCGTTCAGATCATATACTCCGTTGACCAGCACGGACTTCAGATATGAGGAACGGTCCCGCATATATTCCCCGTTGAACATCCCGAACGGACGGAGTTTCCCGTAGCGTTCATCCTTTTCCGCCACGCTGTTGAGATTTCCTACCATGTCGGAAGCTTCCTGCTGCAACACCCATATTTCCTGCACTTTCCGATATACCTCAAGAGGCATGTAGAGACTTGCTGCCATTGCCTCGTGCGTCCTGTCAAGACATATTGCAACCGTAAGCCGTGAATTCGACTCAGCCGAAACTGTTCTCAAATAATTCCTGACACCGGAAGATTCCACCTCACCTTTCACGAACTCAAATTCCACATCGATGAAATTCCTTCCGTCTTCAGCCAGATGTCTCCAGCGGCAACCGTCTTCCTCCATGGGGTCGACCCAGCCTTGTGAAGCCGCTAAAGCATCCAGGCCGCAGTTTGCCGCATCCACATACTTGTGGCGGGCAAGCTCGAAAAGAGCCTTGTAGCGCCCGAACATGAACGACATTTCCTTGTCGGCATCTGCAGATATAAAACTGATCCTGGTGCGTGCACGGCCGAAATTCGGGTAATGTGCCTGGAAAGCGGCCTCCACACCCATTGCCACACCCATCTTTGTCATTCCTATGATCACCAGATGGACAAATTCATCAGAATCCGGAGAAATGCCGCCACGGCCGTCAAGAGGAGTATATTCAATCTCCTGATCCGGAAAAGCGGGGTCCCTGAAAAAGCCGTCAACCATGACCCTCTGCGCCCAGCACTCGTAGCGGTTGAACGGAATGAAGACAAGATTGCGCCTGACGGTCTGCGGGATGTCGGAGAACTGGAAAACGGAATATGTGGTCTGGTATTCAAAGAGCACCTTGCAAACCTTGCGGTGAATATGGACGGCTTCATCCAGCACTGCCGCCAGCAGATTCACGCACTTCATGTTGAGCGCATCATGAAAGCTCTCGCCGTTTTCACACGAAGACGACTCGTCGAGCACATAGATTTCCGTGGCTTTCCAAGGATAAAGTTTGGAAATTTCCTTTTCCGAATCGCGCAGCGCCCTGTAGATCACCACCCTGTTGAGATCACGGTCGGAGAGATAGGAAGACAACTCTCCGCGCACCAGTCCAGGATCCCTCGACGTCTGAAGTATCACGTAGGTATTTCTGCCCTCACGCCTGAAATTTATCTTGTCTTCATCACGCACCCCGGAATTCGTTCTGACGCTGCAGGAATCCAGAAGATTGCGTATGACGGAAGGAGCTATCTCGTTGGCACCGATCACAACAGCAAACGTCCTTCCACGGCCGAACTGCCTTTCTCCATACCTTATGTTGCCGCTGAGCCACTGTTCCCTGCGCTTGTCGAACCAGTTTATCAAGGTTGACACCAGAAGGCCTCCAAGAAGAAGGATGCCAAGCACACCCATCACGGCCGTCCATCCCAACGCGACACTGGAATTGGTCATATGTTGGTTACCAGGGTCTATGATATGATAATACACCGTCCAAAAAAGACTCGGGACTTCAACCCGCGCGGCGCTTTCGTCCAGAACAAGCATTGCCCCGGAATCAAGTCCGCAGAGCATCACTGCAGATGTGAGGGTAAAGGGGAACAGGATGACGAAGCACACGACCTTCCTGAGAAAATTACCCTTGACCAGCAGGAGATCGAACTCTATCCGTCTTCCGTGCCACATCCACACCCCACTCAACAGATATGCCAGCCCCGCAACCCCAAGCACGGAACACACAATCGTCTCGGCCACGGGACCAAGGTCAGGAAAGTTGAAGAACAGCACAATGATTCCCGCAAGTCCGCAACATATTGCAGAGCGGTCAACAAGTTTCCAAAGGTTTATCATATCAAACATCCTTCAGGACATACCATTCAAATATAAGGTTTTATATTGAGAATCTCCGGCTTCGGCAATTACAAATATTTGTCAACACCTTGATGTTTTTTCTATATTTGCATCAGTTGCCTGCACAAGTGACCATAGCAAACAATGCTAATGATCAAACACTCGAGGGCTCAAAAAAAATTTTTGGGGCAAGTTCATTTTGGAATGCCCGAATCCGCCGGCTGCCGACAGCAATTTAGCAATAATTTGCCATGAATTATTCAATTCATTGCCATATTGGGAATAATAACACTAACTGCGAAGTAACCGAACCAACCAGCATGAAACTTTTGCTTTCCGTTCTTGGAGTTTGTCTGCTCTCGGCAGGCATGACTCCCGCGTGGGGACAGGACACAGCCCCTGAACTTGTGATCCGCATCGATGACCTCGGATCCTTCCACTCAGCCAACGAAGCCTGCATCGAGACCTACCGCTCAGGCATAGCCCAGAGCGTTGAAGTGATGCCCACGGCAGCATGGTTTCCGGAAGCGGTAAAGATGCTCAGGGAGAATCCAGGGCTGGATGCCGGAGTTCACCTCACTCTCACGAGCGAATGGGAAAATGTCAAATGGCGCCCTCTCACCCACTGCCCCAGCCTCACCGACGGGAACGGATACTTCTACCCCATGCTCTTCCCCAATCCGAATTATCCCGGCCAGGCGCTCATGCAGCATGACTGGGACATACGTGAGATCGAGCAGGAATTCAGGGCGCAGATCGAACTGGCGATAAAGAACATACCGCAGTTGAGCCACATTACCGGACACATGTTCTCAACCGCATTCAACGAGGAGATAAATGCTCTGGTTCGAAGGCTCGCCGATGAATACGACCTTACCTGCATCGACTGCCGCGAATCGCAGAAGACATACGACTTCCAGAACATAGGCTATACAGGCCCCAGCAAGACTCCGCAGGAGAAGGAAGCGAGCTTCATCGCGTCACTGCAGAAGATGGAACCCGGAAAAAGATACCTGTTCCTTGACCACCCGGCATACAACGATGCCGAAATGCAGGCAGTATTCCACATCGGATACGAAGACGTTGCATATGACCGCCAGGGAGTAACCGACCTGCTGACCAGCACCACCGTCAAACAGAAGATTGAGGAACTCGGCGTCAGGCTGATCAATGTGAACAAGTTGACCAAGAGCCTCCCGCGCAGCGAAGCGTCGGAAAAGCTCGGCAAGGCTGTTGACAAATACCTTGCGGCCGCCCAAAAGGACGGCCAGGACATCCACAGCCTGATGATCGTAAAAGACGGAAAGGTCCTGTCGGAAAACTGGATGAGCGAAGGGCGGGAAGAGGAGCCGCATGTGCTCAACTCTGTCAGCAAGACATTCACGTCGATTGCCGTCGGCTTTGCAGAGGCAGAAGGCAGGCTCAGCCTCGACGACAAGGTCATCACCTTCTTTCCAGACAAGCTTCCGGCCGAAATCAGCGACAATCTTGCGGCAATGACAATCAGGGACCTGCTCACGATGAACTGCGGATATGACACAGATCCGACCTCCGCAATCCGCGGCGATGAAGCCTCCGACTGGGTGCAGGCCTTCCTTGCCTGGCCAGTCGAACACGAGCCCGGCACATTCTTCACCTACAACAGCCTCGGGACCTACGTCCTGTCGGCGATAGTGCAGCAGGTAACAGGCGAAAAAGTCGTCGATTACCTCTGGCCGCGTCTTTTCAGACCTCTCGGAATAGTTGACGTGCGCTGGGACGAAAGCCCGCAGGGCATCAACACCGGCGGTTGGGGGCTCTACCTCAAGACGGAAGATCTCGCCAAGACAGGACTCCTGCTGCTTCAGGACGGGAGATGGGAAGGCAAGCAGATACTGCCCGAAGGCTGGGTCAAGGAAGCATCAGCAGCTCAGGTGCCTTCCCTTCCCGCCGGCGTGAAACCGGAACTTGCAAAGAAACTAAAGCTGACCACCAGGAACAGCGACTGGCTTCAGGGCTACGGCTACCAGATATGGCGCTGCCGCAACAACGCTTTCCGCGCCGACGGGGCAAACGGACAGTACATTCTCGTGCTTCCCGACAAGAACGCCGTGATTGTGGTTACGGCCAACCTCAGGGACATGCAGGCCGAACTGAACCTGATCTGGAAATATCTGCTCCCTGCCCTGTAGACAAACAGGGCAGCTTGTCCTGACGGGCCCGCTCGCAATATGTTAATGCCCTATGCCAGGCCTGTCATCACGAAGGCCACGCTCAGATACCGCCGGGCCTCCCCGCCATAAGAAACCGAGAGATAGTTTGACAGCACCAGCGCGACGCCGTTCGATCCATAATAGGCCTTATACTCATCGGAATTCTCTGCCAGATACTCTCCTTCGCCATATCTCTCATCATACATGGCACTGAGAATCTCAAACATGCTGCTTGCCTCATATTCCCCGGCATCATCATCTTCAAGCCAGTTGCATTCCACCGAAAAATAGTAGAACACCCCGTCAGCATTGGTCGCTACAGTGCATAGACCCCACTCAAATCCGTCAAGTTCCATATTTCCGAATCTGTAGGCGTCTCCGTCCCCTTCCGGGAGGTTCTCAATGAACACCGCATAATCAGACAGCGCCTCCTCAACGTCAGACTGACTTGCGGGCTCTCCCATGACAAGGCCGAAGAAATTGTCGCGCACATACGGTTGGGCATTTGCTGACAACACGCATACCGAGGCAACAATGGAAAACAATATTTTTTTCATACCGATGCACTTCAAAAAAAAGCCGGGTCAAATGACTCCGGCCGAACATATCACTACAGAAGAGGCTTCGGCTTGCCCGGACGCGGGAAGGTGTTCTCGTCATTGATCTTGTTGGGGCTCATGTACTTGAGCATGAATTCGTCATAGCCCCCAAGCTTGAAAGTGAGGCAGAAATATTCCCCTTCGCTCTCGCCCTTCGCAACACTCACCGTACCCATGTTGTCGGGGATCACGAATTCATAGCTGTCGCCGACAAGTTCACTGTAAATCCAGACAGAGCAGTCATTCCTGGCCGCCTCTTCAGATTCAATCGCATTGAGATATATCCGTGAGTCATCGCTGTCACCCACAATCTCTTCACTCTCGATTCTGGAGTTGATGTTGTTCACGATTTCGGTCACGTACTCCTGACCTGACTTATGTTCTGTCTTGGTGCATGAAAAGCAAAGCATTGCAGCTGCAACAACAAGAACAGACAATACCAAATTCCTGATCATAACCAACAATAATTTACAACACATTGCCGATTTGCTGCCTCAATCGGCAAACCGGACTTGAAAAATTACGCGAAGATATAAATTCACCGCATAAAATCATTATTTTATTCCAAAAAATTAATACAATTGTAGAATTTTGGGTTGATGAAAATGAACAGGATCATTGCCGTCATACTATGCCTTGCCGCCCTGGCCTGCTCCTGCAGCAAGCAAGAATCCGTCCAGGATCCGGTAGCCGGGAAGCAGATACGCGTCATGTTCTCGCCAGGCGGCATAGGAGACCAGGGCTACAACGACCTTATCCTGGCAGGCTTCCAGAAACTGCGGATGGACCGCAGTGACGTGAGCCTGATTTTCCACATGCCCGATTCGCTGCCGCAGGCACAAGAAATATTCACAGACTGGCTCAACGGTGCAAGTGGCGGGAAAGACGAACTTTTCGTGCTCGCCAGTTCGGACTACGAGAGCATGCTCAGCGAGGTGCTGGAAGCCCCTGGCGGTGCAGGACTTTCCGACAACCGGCAGAAGCAGATACTGCTCATGGAAAGCTCCAACCCCGACAGTCTTCCTGTCCATACCCTCAGGATCTCAATCTACGGAGCATCATATCTTGCAGGGATTTCGGCCGCAAAGGAATGCGGAAGCAGTCCGGCGCTCGTCATGGCGGCAAATCCGCACGACAAGCCAGTGCTGTCGGCTGTCGAAGGCTTCATCGACGGCTGGACCTCGGCCGGCGGCAGCCAGATTGATACCGTGTGCATGGCCAATGACTGGACCGGATTCATCAAGTATGAAGAGGCCTACAGCCGTATGGACGAGTGGAGCAGGAAATACGGGTTCATCTTTCCGGTGGCCGGCGGAACGAACAACGGAATATACAAATACCTGCGCGAGAACCAGTCGCAAATGAAGACTGCCGGAATGGATGTGGACCAGTCATACCTTTGTGCGGACATCATTGGCTCAGTGCTGAAGCACATCGACAAACTTGTATATGACGCTATTTCCGAATGGATAGACGACGGTAGCATCCGCGAAAGATCTTTCTGCGGACTTGCCGAAGGATATTCAGAGTGGCTATGCGACGTGAAGGCCGACAGTGCAATGGTCGAAAAGGCCATAAAACTCGAAAACGACTATGAAGAAGGCAGGTAATCTCATTTGTTTGCTTATGGCAGCGCTGTTCGTCATTTCCTGCAGCGCCGACAGATATGAGCCGCAATACCTGACCCATACCAGGACCGTAGCCGTGGTGCTGCCGATGCAGAACGGGCTCGAAGAGCACTGGAAAAGAAGCGCCGAGTTGTATCTGGGCGAATTGAAAAAGGCCCAATACGGGAAAAAGGACAGACTGGAAATCAAACTTGAATTCTACGACGAAGACACCGAGAACATCGCTGATCTCTCGTCAAGACTCTGCGACAGGGACGACATCGACGCCATCGTGGGCGGACTCAGGTCGTCAGATGCCGGCATAATGGCCAAGGAATGCTCATGGGAGAAGAAGACATTCTTCACACTTGCAACCACGGAGGAGCTCATCCGGGGATATTCGGAAGACGGCTACCTGTGGGCAATGACCGAAACGGACATTACGCAGTGCGAAGTTCTTCTGTCAAAGGCCGTCGCCTATGGTGCCAAGTCAGTGGCTCTGGTAGCCTGCTCCGAGGACACATACGGCAAGACCTACATCGACTGGTTCGCGTTTCAGGCCCAGGAGTTCGGACTGGAGATCAAGGGCCTTTTCACCTACGGAAGCTCCGACATGCAGCTGGCGGCCTATCAGGCTGCTGCCAGCGGAGCCGATGCGGTAATATGCGCGCCCTCGGATTTCCCCGATGTCGGACCCATAAAGAAGTGCTTTGAGGGCAGTTCCCAAATCGTGCTGTTCTCCGATGCGGCATACGGCCCGAATGTACTGCAGATTCTCGGAGACGAAGCGGAAGGACTGGAGGGCGTAGCCTTCACCTCCGACCCGGAATCCGGATTTGACGTCACCTGCGAAGTCTACTTCAACGACCAGCCAACACTCGGAGAATCCCAGTTCTACGATGCCCTTCTGCTGCTCGGCTACGGATTCTACTATCAGATGCTCCACGACGGAACCACCCTGAAACAGGCGCTCAGGACGGTTGTCGACGGGAGGGAACCAATGTCAACAGGCTGGATGAGCGACGGCATTTCGGCCGTTCTGGACAAGCTCGATACAGGGCACTCCCCCGATGTCTCAGGCGCATCCGGATCACTGGACTTTGACTCCAAGGTCTACACAAACGTGCTCAGCACCTCATACTGCCATTTCAAGGTCTACAACGGAAATTACATAATCCTCGACTACTTCAGCAGCGACGGCAGCAACCGCACCTACTCCACCACGGCCAGCTGGAACTGGAAGGCTGAGAACATGCAGGACTTCGAAAACGGAAGTGACATGGAATACCCTCAGCTTGACAAGCGGTGGGCGCTGCTCGTCGCCGCATCAAAAGGGTGGGATGACTACCGTTTCCAGGCCGACGTCCTGGCAATGTACCAGTTCCTGAGATCGTCAGGCTACGATGACGAACACATTGTCCTTGTAATGCAGGATGACATTGCCTACAACGAAAAGAACCCGGAGCCTGGTGTGGTCCGGGTAAGCCCCGACGGTGACAATCTATACCACGACGTCTCCATAGACTACCGCCTTTCGGAAATAACCTGCGAAGACATACGCGAGATATTGTGCGGAAAATCCTCGGAAAGGCTTCCGGAAGTCATTGGCGCCGACGAGGATGACAACGTGCTGCTGTTCTGGAGCGGCCACGGTGTGCCAGGATATCTCTCATGGGGCGACTCCGAGCAAGGCATCAACGGCGGAATGGCCCGCGAGATGTTCTCTTCGGCACATTTCAGGAAGATGATATGCTTCGTGGAAGCATGTTACTCGGGAAGCGTCGCATCAGGCTGCGACGGCATCCCGGGACTCCTGATCTTCACCGCGGCCAATGAATACGAAACTTCCAAGGCCGATGTGTTCAACTCCTCGATGGACGTGTGGATGACCAACAGGTTCACACTCACGCTCAGGGATGCATTCGGAAAGGACCCGTCAATCTCTTTGCGCGAACTTTACTACAACCTGTTCATCAACACCGTCGGCTCGCACGTCATGGTCTACAACAACGACAACTACGGCAACATGTTCAGCAACACGATGCAGGAATTCATCGGGCAGGAGGGATCGTAGCGGAAGACAGAACGGATCAGCAATTGTTCCTGTTGTAGTCTTCGTTCAGAATATTCATCGCCTTGAGGAACTTGTAGAGGAAGACAAAAGGACCAACAACTATCAGGGATCCCAAAATGGCCCATCCCCAGTATGTGCCTGCACCTATGCTGTACGGAAGTGAACGCGCGGCGAGCTCATTTCCTATTCTGTTGCAAATGCGGTGGTACCACACCAATGGAGCGATACCCAGCGTAAGCCAACTGAAAATGAAGAAAATCAGACAATAATGCATTGTGTGTTTTCCGTCTCTTGAACTGGCCACTTGATTGATTTCCTGGGAGATGTTGGACAAGACAACAATTCCGTAAATTCCCAAGGTGATGATCGAAAGCAACACGAACTTCACCATTCCACGATTAACTGGTAACATAACTTAAGGTATTAAATTGCAAATAAGGCTATTCTCCATATCTGGACATTTCTTCCTCGAATATTTTCATGAACCTGGCCTTGTCAAATTCAAGCATCAGACGGTCATCGCTTGACAAAGCCTCGGCAAGACTGGAGCCAAGCGCGTCACGGCTGATCTGCAGACAAACATGATAACGGTAACTGCCGTCCGGAAGCCGATACAACTTCTCGCCGACAAGATCGACTCCATTCATCTGGTTGTCAATGACTACCCTTCCGAGTTCCTGGTAGATGCCCTCTTTTTCGCTGTCGAAGCCGATAGACGCATTCTTGCCGTAATTCTCAATCACCGCCTTCACGTCATGCTGAACCATTGAAGCCAGTTCTTGTCTGGCGTTCTGCATAGCAATTTTCTTTGCCATGGACAAATCTTTGCTGACTCCATTCTGAACAGCTCTCCAGTATTCGGAATCAGACCTGTACTCAGGCTCACTCAACGGAACCTCAACCTCAGTTTCACCTGCCACGACAGGCGACAAAGCTGACGCCTTCTTTCCGGGACCGCATGCAGTCGACATGACGGTCAGAAAAAACAAGGCCGCAATCAAAAAAAAGTTCTTTGACATAAGAGTAAATTATTTGGTGTTCATTTTATCTTGTACGGCAACGCCACGCGCACGTCCACAATTTTTCCGGTCTTCAGATTTCTGTTTTTCATTACGCCGCTTGTCAATGCGGATCTGCTGTCAGATAAGGCAAAAGGACCATCGGCAACGAATTCAATATAATGGACCCCCTTCTCCTTCCATGGCACCTGACATTTCTGCTGACAATCTGGGGCTGATGCCATCAACCGAAATGTTCAGCGATGTCACTTCGAAAGGCGTATCGTGTCTCGAGCGCACGGTCATATACCCCACCCCTGAAGCGCAACTGTCAGCAGGTTCATTCAGGTTCTTGAGTTCAAGCTCAATTTCCCCATACGGCGTTATGTGAACAGCCTCTTCGGAAACATCGAAACTGAACTCGTGCCTTATCGTATTTCCGTTCAGCACATATACCAGTTCTATGCTGCACAATTCATCATCCGGGCAATCATCATAATTGTAACATACATGATAACATCCATCTCTGTCAACTCTCACGGAGACATCCGTTGCCCAGTCGCTGTCAACAACAGGTGTCCTCGATGTAGTGACACGACGGCCATCAAGCATCAGGCAAAATATATGTTCACCCAACTCGTCACTGCAAACCTCCACAGAGACATGAGAGTACAGTTGTCTGTAATTACGCTGTAGGGCAATGGCGTCATTGCGTCTCATGTCATCAAAGAAATACGAAATCAGAGGCTCCAGGTCAGTGATCGCCCTGTCTATGTCCTCAATCTCGTCAAAAGAGTCGAAATTGTTTTTCAATTGCAGATACTTGTCATATTGAGCCTTGTCCTGCCGAAGGAATTGGTCTATCAAGGCCTGCCGCCTGGATGACGGGAAAGGATATCTCGCATGAAAAACAAAAAATGTGCGTTTTTCATTCCTGACATATCTCTCTTCCCAGTAAGTGTCTGCATCCGAAATGGATATGTCGGTGATAAAGGGCAATCGTCCGGCTATGGTCTCCAAACGAGACTCATATCTGCGGTATATGTAGGAGTCACCATCATCGTCTACCTGCGTTTCAAACAAATGTTCATCGGAAGCAACATGAACGGCTACAGAATTCACGATTGACTGCCTGATATAATTCTCGCAGCGACTCCTTGCTTCATCAAGCGTGGCTCCCTCCGCAGAGACGACAACATAGTCCGGATCCGTGACGCCAAGCCACTGCGGAGCATTCTTTTCACTTCTGTCGACTATTCTTTCCTGGGCTGAAAGCGTCCATGCCGACACAAACAAGGCACAGACAAATGCAATAAATTTCATGGATTCGAACGAATTATCAAATAAACTGAAGTCAGGGAAACCAGAACCAAAAGGCCGTTGACAATAATATATCCGGCATGACCGATATCCATCAGCATCATAATGATGTCGACTACAAGCAGCAGAAAGGCCGTTCCAATGCAGATGCACTTGAATAGGAACGACGAACGTGGCTGATTTTTAACGGAAATTCCCATCCCGGCCATCAGCAAAATGGTCGATGCCGCGACACAAATCCAACTTTGCGGACACGGTGCTCCGGAAACGACGAAACCATAGCAGACAAGACAGCCCGCCATGAAAGCACTCAGCAACAAAATAAAATTGACTTTCATGATTCAAACCGGTTATTGTGCATCACTGCTGTCAGAAATAAATTCCTGCCTGAACTCATCAACAAGACTGACTGGAAGCCACCCGCCGAGACCTTGTCGCCATACAGGCATATCACCGGTTATGATGCCAGAGCGGATTCCGTCAGCAATCTCTGAGGCCGTCATTGAACATTCCCCCGCTCCGGGCAAATGCATGTGATATATAACCTCAGCTGACGGCATGCAGGCCGCCTGATTATCGGGCTTCAATCCGTCAGTACCAAAATTATTCATGTCTTCATGATACTGACTTGATCTTGACATCTCTGCTGCAATGTTCAGCATCCGGTCAATTGAAAGTTTTGAATTGTCTTCCATAGGAAAAAAGAATTTGAATCATTTTGCGGAAACAGGAGGAGGCGGCGGCGGGCATGAAACCATATCTTCGAGTTCAGGCATTGACGCCACTGTCGCCCAATCAGCCATCCCCTGCTTCCATATGTATGTCGCGGCTGTTATCTGCCTGTCCACAAACATTTGCCTCACCTGTTCGAGAGTGTACGGGCCTGATTGCCTTCCGGCAGAATACAGAAAATACCTTACGGAAGACATCGCGGGAGCCGGAGGCGTCTGCACCTGCCCTACGCCCTGCATCATGCTGTTCATCATGCCTGCCATGTTGGAGCCTACTGCTCCCCCGAGCATCATTCCGGCCATCATGGAAGCCGGATTCAACCCGTCGCCGCCGTCACCCGAAAGGCCGCCACCCAATTCTCCCAGGCTTTCAGCCGCAGTCTTGGCAACATCTCCTTGGACATCAAGACGATGCGCGGTCATGTGGGCTTCTTCCGTTGCCAATCTCTGAAGACGCTGTGTTTCCTCTCTGTTGATACGCAGGGATTCCGCAAGATTTTCCGCACCGATTTTCTGTTGGTCAAGAATATTCCTGCTTGCAGCCTCACCGGTTGCCAGGAACTGCTTCTCTATGATGTCCGCCTGCGCCTTGCCTTGACTCATAAGCGCCTTGTATCCCTCAGACTCCTCATCAAGCGCAATGTCAGCGATATCGACCCTTCTGAGTTCAACCGCAAAGTCGCTCGCCATCTGTTCTCGAAGCTTCAACCTGATCTCGTCACTTATCAGGTCTATGCCCCTTTCTATCTGAACCACTGGAATTCCAAGTTTGAACGGAGCGTTTGAGACAACCGCCTTGACATATCTTTCCACCGTTTCACGAATCTGCATCGAAAAATCATCCATACTGTAGCCGGACATCTGGAATTTTGATATGAACGCACGATAATCCGTAATGCTGAACGTGATTGCTCCTTTGACGCTTGCAGGCACAAAAAGGCGCTGCTGCCATTTTTCGGAAAGCGAAATCCTCTTTACGAAAAACGGCAATCTTATGCTGCCTGCAGTATTGATGAAAAACACTTCCGCCTGGAACGGAGAAGCCCCTCCGAATGCAGCGCCCACTATGGACGAAAGAACGGGGAAATTTGCCGTCTTGAGGACCTCATCGCGAAATCCTTCGATAAAGTCCATCTTTCCGTTGTTGTCATACACAAAAACGGCAACCTCCCCCTCCTTCACACGGAGTCGGCTTCCATAGCGTATCGAATTCATCTTGCGGGACGGTTCTCCTGCCGGAGACCACTTCCACACCAGATACTCAGGCTCGTCGCAGCGGATTACATCGAGAATACCTCCTTCTTTCTTGTTTCCGAACAATCCCATATCACAATTTATTATACAATCAAAAACTCCATACGGCGGATCCTAAATTCCGACGGCTCTTCCCACCGCATATATACTGGCCACGGCAGCAATTGCCAGAAAGAAAAATATCGCAATCCATATTACCGTATTGCGGCCGTGGACCCTGCGTCTTGACACCTCCTCCTCGTTTATCTGTCCGGAAATCTCCTCTATCAGGGCTGAGATTTCACGGTTTCTGCCATACTCCCTCCTTGCGATTCTTGCCGTATGGTCAAAGTCATTTTTGAGTTCCCGGAAATGCTTTGACGAATTGTCCGGTTTTCTGGACACTATCACAACCAAACTTATGGCGGCAAACACGAAAGCAGCCACCCAGAACAGCCCAGCCTCACTCATTATCGCCATCACGGCCAGCACCAGAGCGCATGAGGGAAATATGAAGACTGACATCTTCTTGAGGCTGAGAAGGAACGTCGGTTCCGGCAGATGTCTGATTTCATGCAGGATATCTTCAAGTTTTTCGGCAAGCGCAGATGCGGACGTATTGTCGTCATTGCCGTCTGCGACATAACCGCAAACAGGACATATCCTGGAAAGCAGAGGCATTTCTTCTTTACATTGAGGGCAGATCATGGCATCATTTCAATTTACCCATAAGCCACTCTTTCAAGGAAACCCTGGTTTTCTCCTCATTCATGGCCCTGGC